>JAISLU010000008.1 GCA_031277095.1 Synergistaceae bacterium | reverse complement strand
TCGACGGAGAGGAATCTATGCGTAAAAAGAAAGGTCTTTCATAAAAATCAGCACTTGGGAGGGGTCACCGACCCTTCCCACTCAATTGGCTCTCTCGTTCCGTGACAGTGGCTCATTTTTGCCGTACAGGTGGCTCAATCTCAACCGTGACGATGGCTCAATTTCCCCGTGACAGTGGCTCACCCTCAAACGTACACGTGGCTCTCTTCAACCGGAACGATGGCTCTCAGAGACCGTAGTATTCATTTTGAGTACATATAATACGACTTTAGGGTTTCGAGCAGCAGACATCTTCTCCGCGCCAGCTCGGCGGCGGAGATTCCTTCCTCCAGGAGAGGGGCCAGTAAAGCAAAACGCTTCATGCCTTCCTTCCGGGGAAGTTCGATTTTTTGACCCCATAAAAAAACCCGGAGCGTCCGATACACTAAAGAAAGGATTGGATATTCTCATGGCTCTTTAGTTTAATAAACGATGACGTGACCGTGCAGAAAACCGTACACAGATAAAATTTCTATTTTTATAAGTATTGACGATGTTTAAAATAATGGAGGGATTCGGAGATGAGAAAGTACACGGCCGCTCTTGTTCAGTTGGACAGTCAAAACGACAAGAGCGACAACATGGAGAAGATCTCGCGCTTCATCGACGAGGCTGCGGCGAAGGGAGCGTCCTTGGTGTCCCTGCCCGAGGTCATGAACTACATCGGAGACCCGGAAAAGGGAGAAGCCGACCTGGAGGAGACGATCCCCGGCTACAGCACCCAGATCCTCATGCAAAAAGCCAAAGAACACGGACTCTACATACACGGCGGCAGTCTCACGGAAAAGAAACCTCAGGACACACGTCATTACAACACGTCCGTCATGATCGACGACAAGGGCGAAATCATCGCGGTCTATAGAAAATTGCACACTTTCGACGTGACCTTGCCCGACGGAACCGTGTGCAGGGAGTCCGCGAAGATCTTCCCCGGCGACGGCGTGGTGACGGCGGACACGAAATTCGGAAAAATGGGGTTCTCCATCTGTTACGACATCCGATTCCCCGAGCTGTTCCGCCTCATGGCTCTGGAGGGTACCCAGGTGTTTTTTACCCCTGCCAACTTCACTCTGGCCACGGGGAAGGACCACTGGGAATCCATTCTCCGCGCGCGGGCCATCGAAAATGGCTGTTACGTCGTCGCGGCGGCGCAGATAGGGAAAAAACCTCAATTCGTGGCCTACGGTAACAGCATGGTCGTCGACCCGTGGGGAACGGTGATCGCCCGTGCCAAAAACGAGCCGGGCGTGGCCTATGCCGAAATCGACCTGGATTTTCAAGAGAGGGTGCGCGCGCAAATCCCGTCGCTGAAAAACAGGCGCTCTGACGTCTATCGCCTGCAATGAGCCCAAAATGCTGCGTCGGATGTTCCAGAAAATATTTTAACGCCGTCATTTTGCTGATAGCCGTGACGGCGGACAGAGTGACGAAATATTGGGCGTTGTCGGGGTCCTTGGGAAGCCTGTACTTGAACTACGGCATCTCTTTTTCCCTTTTGGAACACCGCAGATCCCTCGGTTTGTTCTTCACCTTTGCGGGGCTGGGGACGTTGGGGTATATATGCGTGAAAAACCCGGCGGTCAGACGCGCCCCGGGAATAATCCTGCTCTTTGCCGGAGCGGCAGGCAATCTCACCGACCGGATCGTTTACGGGTATGTGATAGATTGGATCCCCATCGCGATATTCTCCGACCTGTTCTCTGGCCTGTTCTCCAATCTGTCCTCTCATCTGTTTTTAAATCTGGCCGATCTGTGGCTCTGCATAGGCTGCTTCCAGTTTTTGAAACATTGCTTGGCGGTCATGCGATGATTCATAATTTATTAGGTTCGGGAATTCGGGGCTTGAAATTACGCACCTGCTACTTGACGTCTCGGATTTTCGCTTTTATACTGCCCAATCAGGTTATCAGAACAGATACTAGGACCAGGTGTCAAAGTTGTACATTATTCAGTGTTTATATTTTTAAGCATTGTGCATTTTGATCCATAGTGTATTTTCTCTGTATTTTATCTTGGAGTTGGGGGCGTTTGAGATCAAATCCGAGAAGAAACTCCGTCAGCAGCGCCTGGCTAAACTGCTTGACGACAACCCGATGGCGACGGATCGGGAACTCGCCTCCCTTCTGGGGGTGAGTATCAGTACCATGCGCTTGGACCGCGCCCTCATGGGTGTTCCCGAACTTCGCGAGCGGGTCAAACGCATGGCTCAAGAGGCGGGAAGCAAGCTGCGGTCCCTGAGCCAGAGCGAAATCGTCGGGGACCTGCTGGAGCTGGAGCCCAACCGCTGGGCGCTGTCGGTGTTGCGCACCACGCGGGAAATGGCCTTTCGGACGACGGACATTCTGTGGGACCATTATATCTACGCCCAGGCCAGCTCCATCGCCGTCGCGGTCATCGAGGCCGCCGCGGTCATCGTCGATTCCATGCGGGGAGAGTACAAGGGACACGCGCGAGTGGGCGACGTGCTGATCGCGAGAGCCAAAGTCGGGGTCAGCAAAGACGACCGCTGTATTGTCAGTGTGCGAACCCGTGTAGGTGAAAAAGAAATTTTTGTCGCCCGTTTCATCACCCAAATTTTAAGACCGGAAACACCGTGACCCGTAATAAAAATTAAAATGCAAAAATTTAAAATGCAATATTGGGGAATATCGATAAAGGATTTGTTCGAGAGATGAAAAAATTGACCATAGCTTTGGACGCGATGGGAGGAGACCACGCGCCTCACGAAATTTGCAAAGGCGCAATTTTGGCTTGCAAAGAGTTCCCGGACCTGGAGATGATTTTGACGGGGGACGAGGAAAAGATAAAGCCGTGCATGCACGGAGCCCGCTCGGACGTTCTGGACAGAATCAGGATCGTTCATGCCGCCGAGGTCATCACCATGGACGAACAGCCTGCTACCGCCATCCGCAAAAAACGCGATTCCAGCATGAGAATAGCTATGGAGATGGTGCGGGCCGGGGAGGCACAGGGCTGTCTTTCCGCGGGAAACACCGGCGCGGTGGTCGCCGGGGGGGTTTTGGTGGTCGGCCGCCTGCCGACGATCGACCGTCCCGCGCTGGGGGTGCCCCTGCCCACCATCAACCGCTGGACTTTTCTGCTGGACGTGGGCGCTTCCGTGCGCTCCCGGCCTCTCAACCTGTACCAATACGCCCAAATGGGCAACGTGTACTCGAAAAAAATCCTGGGGGTGACGGAGCCTGAAATCGCGCTCCTGTCCAACGGCACCGAGGAGATCAAAGGCGACGACCTCGTCGTGGAAGCCCGGGAAATGCTGTGTAGAAGCGCGCTGAACTTCAAAGGATACGTCGAAGGCGACGACGTCCCCTGGGGGCGTGCGGACGTGGTGGTCTGCGACGGATTCATGGGCAACGTGATCCTGAAGTTCGGAGAGGGCCTGATGCAGGGCGCGAAATCCATCATCTCCGAGGAGATGGGACACCGTTTCATGCCCAAGATAGGCCTGCTTTTCATGATTCCCATGGTCAAGGCGCTCTGGGCGCGTTTCAACTACGAAAAATACGGCGGTACGCCTCTTTTAGGGGTTCAAGGCACGGTCGTCAAGGCCCACGGGCGCTCGAAAGCCCCTGCTATCCTGGGGGCGCTCTCCGCCGCCCGGAACTTTATCGTCAAAAATGGAGTGGAACAAATTCGCGAAGAACTTGAGTAATGCGCGATGTGGTCGAGATGTAACTGAGATGTGACCGAGTATGGTTAAGAGTGAGATGGTGAAAACAATGGCGATAATGCGGAACAATCGAGTTTGTCAATTGCTGGGGACCGATTATCCTTTGTTGCAGGGAGGCATGGCGTGGGTCGCAAACGCCCATCTGGCGGCGGCCGTCAGCAACGGCGGCGGACTGGGGATCATCGCCGCGGCCACGATGCCGGCGGATCTTCTGGAGCAGGAAATCTTGAAAGCCCAATCCCTGACGGACCGTCCTTTTGGGCTCAACATCATGCTCATGTCGCCCACGGCCAACGACGCGCTGGAGCTGGCCGCGAAGTACAGGATCTCCGTGGTCACCACCGGGGCGGGGGTGCCGGGCAAAGTGTTGAATCGCCTCAAGCCTCTCGGGACGACGGTCATTCCCGTGGTGGCCTCGGTGGCTTTGGCCAAGCGCGTCGAAAAACAGGGCGCGGACGCCGTGGTGGCCGAGGGAATGGAAGGAGGAGGCCATATCGGGGAGCTGACCACCATAGCTCTGGTTCCTCAAGTGGCGTCCGCCGTTGAAATTCCGGTCATCGCCGCAGGGGGAATCGCGGACGGCCGGGGAGTGGCCGCGGCCTTCGCCCTGGGAGCCGAAGGCGTCCAACTGGGCACCCGATTCCTCTGCTGCGAGGAATGCACGGTCCACCCCAATTTCAAGCAGGCGGTGCTCGACGCCCGCGACCGCAGCACCGCCGTCACGGGTCAGAGTACGGGGCATCCCGTCCGATGCCTGCGCAACAAACTGACGGTCGAGTTCGAAAAAATGGAAAAACTGCACGCTTCCGTCGAGGAAATAGAGCGCCTCGGCACAGGAAAACTGCGCAACGCCGTCGTCGAAGGGGACGTGGAATGGGGGTCCCTGATGGCCGGCCAATCCGCCGGAATGGTGAACGATATCCGCCCCGCCGCGGAGATCATCTCGGGGCTTTTCTCCCAGGCCCAAAAAGTTCTGGAAAATATCACGTGCTGAAAGTATAAGCTGAAAGATTTATTTTATTGGGAGGTGTCGTTGTGAGGTACGCATTTTGTTTCCCCGGTCAGGGAGCGCAGGAAGTGGGAATGGGGAAGGCCTTGTACGATTCCTTCTCCTCGGCGAAAGACGTTTTCGACGAGGCCGACGACACCTTGTCCTTCAATTTGACCCGCACGATTTTCGAGGGACCCGACGAGACCCTCAAGCTCACGGCCATTACCCAGCCCGCCATTATGACCATGAGCGTCGCGGTGTCCCGGGCGCTGGAAAAAGAGATGGGGGTGAAACTTTCTCCGCTCTGCGGGGCGGGGCACAGCTTGGGAGAGTACACGGCCCTGGTCGTGGCGAAAGCCCTGTCTTTCCGGGACGCCGTGGAGCTGGTTCACCTGCGGGGCACCTGGATGCAGGAGGCCGCGCCTCAGGGAACAGGGGCCATGGCGGCCATTCTGGGGCTCGAAGCCGACGAGGTGGTGGCGGCCTGCGCTGCCGTGGCGCCCCACATGGAGTGTCAGGCGGCGAACTTCAACTCGCCGGGGCAGGTCGTTATCTCAGGGCAGGTCGAGTTCGTGGAAAAAGCCATCGCGGAGGCAAAAAAGAAAGGCGCAAAAAAAACAATCCCCCTCAACGTCAGCGCGCCGTTTCACAGCCGCTTGATGATGCCGGCCGCGGAGAAGCTCAAAACACAGTTCGAGTCCTACACTTGGAGCGATCCGGCCTGGCCCGTCATCTGCAACGTCAGCGCGTCTCCCGTTTCCTCTGTAGAGTCCATCAAGAAGGCCTTGTTTGCTCAGACCTACAGTCCGGTGCGCTGGGCGGACTCCGTGGTCAAAATGACGGAGGACGGGGTCGAGGCTTTTCTGGAGCTGGGCCCCGGCGATGTCCTTTCCGGCCTTGTCAAACGCTGCCGCAAAGGCCTCCAGGTCATGGCGGCCGACTCGCCGGAGAAGCTGGAACTCATGACGAAATTTTTGACGGCGTAACGGAGGCTATGACAATGACAGATAAATTGGAAAAAGCGGAGAAAAGGGAGAAAATGGAGAAGGGCAGGCGTCTTGCCCTGGTGACCGGCGCCGGGCGCGGCATAGGGCGCGCCATAGCTTTGAAGTTGGGAGAAAAAGGATTGGACGTGGCCGTCAATTACAACAACAGCGCGGCGGGCGCGGTGGAGCTTTGCAGGGAACTCTCCGCCCTGGGGGTCTCCGCAAAAGCCTTCAAGGCGGATGTCTCGAAAGCCGGGGACGTCTCGGCTCTTTTCAAGTCCGTGGAGGAGTCGATGGGGACGGTGCAGGTTTTGGTCAACAACGCGGGCATCACCCGCGATAACCTTTTGATGCGCATGAAAGAGGAAGAGTGGACCGACGTGATCGCCGCCAACCTGAACTCCGCCTTTTACTGTACAAAAGAGGCCATACGGGGTATGGTGAAGAGCCGCTGGGGGCGCGTCGTCTGCATCGCCTCGGTGGTGGGACTGGTGGGCAACCCGGGACAGGCCAACTACTGCGCTACCAAAGCCGGACTCGTCGGTTTCGCCAAATCTGCGGCCCGCGAGTACGCGGCTAAAGGAGTCACCGTCAACGTAGTGGCGCCGGGGTTCATCGAAACGGACATGACGGGCGCGTTGAAGGAAAACTTACGCTCCGCCATGCTGCAGCAAATACCGGCAGGACGCATGGGAAGCCCGGAAGACGTGGCCAGGGCCGTGGCTTTTTTTGCGTCCGACGAAAGCGAATATGTGACAGGCCAAGTTTTGGCTGTTGACGGCGGCATGACAATGTGTTAAGGATATACTTGCGGGGAGGGGGGTGAATTTTATAATGAAGAAAGAAGAAGTTCTTTCCAGACTGAAGGAAATTATCGTAGACCGTCTTGACGTCGAAGAGGACCAGATCGTTCCCGAGGCGTCGTTTGTCGAAGACCTTGGCGCGGACTCTTTGGATATCGTGGAGCTGATTATGGGCATCGAAGAGGAATTCGACATCGAAATTCCCGACGAGGACGCGGAGAAACTGACTTCGGTGGGCGAGGCCATGAACTACACACTGAATAAGATTGGACTTGACGATTGACGCGGTGCCGACATTTTTCGGGGGAGGAAATCGCCTCCCCCTTGTTATGGAGTGCCGCGATAAGATTTTCGATTTTCTAAATTGAACTTCGCCGGCCCGAGCCGAAGGATCATAAAAGAGCCTGACTTCGAGGAGTGACATGCGTAAATGAGAAAAGTGGTCGTTACGGGCCTGGGGCCACTGAGCCCCATAGCTATTGGAAAAGACGCCTATTGGCAAGCTCTCAGGGAAGGTAAGAACGGAATCGGCCCGATTACCACCTTCGACCTCCGAGACTGTCCCGTAACCTTCGGGGCAGAGATCAAAAAATTCGACCCGACCCTCTGGATGGAGGGGAAAGAGGCCAGGCGCTCGGACCGGGTCATCCAGTTCGCCGTCGCCGCCGCGGGCATGGCGGTGCAGGATTCGGGACTGGACACGTCGTCGCTGGATCCCTACAAGTTCGGGGTCTACATCGGCAGCGGACAGGGCGGCATCGAGACCTCCTTCAACAGTTTTCAAACCATGATCGAAAAAGGGTGCAGAAAGATCAGCCCTTTCTTTATCCCCATGATGATCAGCAACATGTCCACGGCCTACGTCGCCATCCGCCACAAGGCCAAGGGCCCGAACTTGTGCGTGGTGACGGCCTGCGCGACGTCCCTTCACAGCATGGGCGAGGCCTACCACGCCATTGTGCGCGGCGACGCCGACGTCATCTTGGCCGGAGGAGCGGAGGCGGCCCTGCGGGCCATCAGCATCGCCGGTTTTGCCTCTATGAAGGCGCTTTCCACACGCCTGGACTCCCCCGAGACGGCCAGCCGACCCTTCGATAAAGACCGGGACGGTTTCGTCATGGGAGAAGGGGCCGGCGTCCTGGTACTGGAGGAGCTGGAACACGCGGAAGCCCGGGGAGCCCACATCTACGCGGAATTTGTAGGCTACGGCACCTCCTGTGACGCGGAGCATATCACACACCCCGCCCCCGACGCCTCGGGCGCAATCTACGCCACGCGCAGAGCCTTGGAAATGGCGGGCTGGAAGCCGGAGGACGTCGATCACATCAACTCTCACGGCACCTCGACTCCCATCAACGACAAGGTGGAAGCCCTGATGATCCACAAAGTCTTTGGGGAACACGCGAAAAAAATCCTCGTCAACTCCACGAAATCCATGATCGGCCACTGTCTGGGCGCAGCCGGAGGGCTGGAGACCATCGCGGCCATCCAGGCCATCGAGGAGGGCTACGTACATCCCACCCTGAACTATCTCACCCCCGACCCCGAGTGCGATCTCCTCATCGCAACGGGCACAGGCGTGAAAAAGAACATCGACAAAGTGTTGGTGAACAGCTTCGGCTTCGGCGGACACAACGGAGTTCTCGCCTTCCAAAAATATCCCCTCGCCCGCCAGAGGGCGTAAAATGTTTTTTGAGATTAATGAGATGTTTTTTATAAGATGTTTTTAAGATTGAATGAGATGTTTTTTTAGAGTTAGATGGACGAATTTCAGATAAACGAGTTTCAAACAAACGAGTTTCAGTTGAAGGAGTTTCAGGCAAAACTGGGGTATTTCTTTCGGAACGAAACGTTGTTGGAAACGGCCCTCTGTCATGCGTCCTACGCCCATGACCACAACCTTCCCGAAAGCAACGAGCGTCTGGAATTTTTGGGAGACGCCGTTTTGGGCTTGGTGGTGTCTCACGTGCTTTACGAGGCCCGCCCCGACGCCGCCGAGGGCGAGCTTTCCAACTACAGGGTGGAGTTCGTCTGCCGGGGCGCTCTTGTCCGGTGGGCGGAAAAGCTGGGGCTCGACAAGGTGCTGAGGAAGGGAAAATCTTTGAAGAACCACACGCCCCCCTCTCTTTTCGCCGACGCGGTAGAAGCCGTTTTGGGCGCCGTTTACCTGGACGGCGGTTACGATGCCGCCGTCCGTACCATTCGCCGCTACCTGTTCGGCTCGGGGACGGCCCTTCTGGACGACAAAGACCTGGACGCCAAATCCAAGCTCCAGGTTCTTCTGCAGTCCAAAGACATGGGCCTGCCTCAATACGAAACCCTGTCGGTGACGGGGCCCTCTCATTCGCCTCTGTTCAGCGTCCGGGTCCGCGTCGCCGGGAAAAGCTGGAGCGGCACGGGAGCCAGCCGGAAAACGGCGGAACTGGCGGCCGCCGCCGCGGCTCTGGAGGGCGGAGAACTCAAGGACGGGGAATTCGAGATTTTATGATCGAGATTTTATAATTCTAAGGCCAAGGGAGACGCTACATTGAAGGAGGCTGAAGGAGGCGAATCATTGAGTTTTAAAAAAAGAACGCTGACGGTTTACCTGCTGGTTTTCTGCCTGTGTTTCTTGGGGGGCAGAGCCCAGGCGAAAACGTCGTTGGACGTCGTCGTCACCTCTCCGTGGCTGTCCCTTCTGACCAGCTTCATCGGCGGCATCAACGTCAATGTGACCTCCATACAGGAGTGGAACGAGGACGGGGAGCTGGTGCGCCGCATCCGAACCCGCAGCCTTCGATCCCTGCCGCCGGAGTCTCTGATCATGGCCTTCGACTACCGGGACGCCAAAGGGCTGGGACTGCCCTTCGAGCAGTATAACTACTACCGCCCCCTCTACGACCAACTGCCTCTCGACGAAAACAAGATCGACGCATCTTTATCGGACCCCTCCGTCATTCCCTTCATCGCCCAGCGGGTTTTGACGGTCTTGGCCGACTGGGACCCCGCCAATTATCCCTATTACCAGCGGCGCTTGGCCGAGTTTCAGGCCCGTCTCTACAGCACCACCCTGGCGGGCCGACAGATCCTGAAAGAACAGCCCATTTACGATCTGACAGGCCACAGCAGCACCCTGCTCCAGGCCGTAGGCTGTAAGCTGACGCGCCCTTCCGAAGCCGAGTGGGCTGCCTGGAGCGCGTGGAAGGAAATTCATCAATTGACGGAGACGGTATCCCGCCTGGCCGAGGCGAAGGTCTCCGTCGTCCTCGATTATTCGACCCCGAAAGCCATACGCAGCATTCTCTCCTCGAACCCCGCGGTCTTTTTGATCGTCCGCCCGCGATCCGACATGGACTACCCTGCCTTCTTGAACGACCAATACATCTCTCTCTGGTCGAAAATAACCTCGCGGCCTCTCTCGACACCTGGGAGACGCCGGTAAAGAAGGGCCCCCTGCGGCCCGCAAGAATATTGGCTGTTGTTTTTGGGACTGTCTTTTCCGATAATAGGGACGCGGAACTGCTTGTGATTTTTGGGGTGATCCTTGTGAGATTTTTTGCGGTTTTCGGGATCTATTGCAGGTTTCCGCCCAAAGAGTTTTATCATAAAAAGAGTTTTTATAACGAGGGTTCTTCAGGAGGGCTTTGAATGAAAATTTTACGTGCTGCGGGTTGTGTAAGCCTATTGTTGTTGTTTTTCGCTCCAGCTTGGGCGGCGGATTTTGAGTTCAGAGATTTTGAGTTCAAAGGGAAAATACGAGCTCGAGATTTTACATCCCATCTTCTGGCCTATTACGTCGAAGTCTTCACCCCTGAAAGCCTCACTTTGATTATCGACGAAGGGCCGGACGGTACCGGGCGTTTCCGCGACCTTTACATGGACCTGACGGGAGTCCTGATCGATGAGGTCCGGGTGGACAAACTGACCTTCCGTATGCACGACGTGCAGTTCAATCCCCCTTCGGAGTGGGCGGATGGAAACGTGGAGTGCGAAAGCGCCCTGCAGATATACGCCCACTGCCTTCTGAAGGAGGACGACATCAATCGGAAACTGGCGTCGGAGACCTTCGGCAAGGACGACCACTGGCAGAATATTTCCATGAGGATCTCCCCGGCGGGGCTTTCCGCCCAAGGGACCTACGTCGCAAAGATTTTATTCATCGCGTTGAACATCGCCATCAAGATCGACGGAGGCCTTAAAATCGTGGAGAACAGGGAGTTGTGGCTGAACGATTACAGCGTGCGCGTCAACGATCTGGACGTGCCGGACTACATCACCAAGAAGGCAATCAATCAAATACAGCCCCTGCTGGACCTGAGCAGTTTTCCCCTGCCCCTGAAACTCCACAAAGTCGAATTCCAGGAGGGGCAGGCCGCCTTTTCCACCCGAATCCTGCCCCGCCCCATAAAGGGCGGGATAACTTACCGTTACCGGGCGGAGTAGCCCATGTACGGCATCGATCGCAAGCGGTATTTCTGGGTGGGGGTTACGGCGCTCCTTCAGGGCCTCTTGCTGGCCCTATACGTCACCGCCAGCTCCGGCCCTTTTCTGGCTCTGCCCCTCACGCTGGTGGTGGTCGTTCCCTTTTCCCTCTGGCTGGGGCAAGAACATTGGGGCAGGAGGCTCAAGTGTTTTTTGGGATACCTCGCCGCGCTTCTTGCCGTTTTTTACGCCTACTGGCTCTGGTCTGTCTTTCCCATGGAGCCGGAAATTCACTACTTGCCCACCCAAAACATGAACTTGACGAGAATCTGCGCCGCCGTTTTCTTGTTTTTGCCTTTTTTCCAGTGCCGCATCGCCCGGTGGAACTGGCGCGTCCCCTACTCGGAGGTTTTTTTTCAGCTTTGCCGCAATGTTTTCCTGCTTTTTCAGGCCGTCATCGTCACGGCGGTCTTTTGGGTCCTTTTGCTCACCGCTTCGCTGCTTTTCGACATCATCGGGCTCGACTTCGTTCCCCATTTAGTATTCAACCCTTTTGCGGCCTTTCCGCTGACGAGCCTCACCATCGCGTTCTCCATCACCCTCGCCCTAAAACACCCCGGCATCGACTCCCTGGGACGGTGGATACTGGCCATTCTGGCGTGGCTTCTGCCGCCCTTTTCGGTGCTGTCCGTGGTGTTCGTGGTCTCCCTTCCCTTTTCCGGCCTGAGGACTCTGTGGAATACGGGACAGGCCAGTTCTCTCATGCTTTTGCTGCAGTTTGCCACCCTCCTCCTCGCCAACGCGGCGTGGCTGGACGGAACCCGCACCCCCTTTTCCAACAAGGCGGTGGAGGTCTGCGCCAAGTTGTCTCTCCTGTGTCTCCCTATCTACACGACCCTCTGCCTTTACTCCCTGGGACTGCGCATCCAGCAATACGGCTGGAGCGTCGACCGCATCCACGCGGCATTTTTCGCCGTCGTTGCCGGTATATGGGGACTGGGGTACGCGAGCGTCGTTTTGCTGCGCCAGTGGCCCTCCTCCATCGGGCGGGTCAATACCGCGGCGGCGTTGATTTTGGCGTTGATCGTCGTGGCCATGAACTCCCCCATCCTCGACCCTTACCGGCTGTCCGCCAACAACCAGACGGAGCGTCTGCTGGAAGGACGAACCCGCCCCGAGGATTTCGACTTTCTGTATTTGCGTTTCAACCTGGGGCGCTACGGCAACTACGCCTTGTCTCGCCTGCAGGATATGAGCGGCGAAGGGACCGAGGCCATTCGCGAGTACATGAAGCCCGCGCTCTCCATCGATGCCGAAGAGCATTACGGGTTGATCTCCGAAAAACGGCGCAGGGAAATTTTGGCCGGCGCCAGGGTCCTCCCGGAAGGGCGCGCCCTTTCTCCCGAGGTGATCAAGAAGCTCGCGTCCCAATGGAACGACTTTTTCCCGTTTCACGACGTGCGGCGTAAGTCGGATTTGGCCTTTTCCTTCAAGAACCTTGCCTTCAAGAACCTCGAAAATCGGGAGGGCGAGGCCGGCGAAAAACTTTTGTTGATCACCAAAGGCGCAGGTATGGTGTTTGACGTCTCGTCCCCGGAGATTCGCGTCGTCGGAATGATATACGGCGGCATAGATCCTCTGGACCTGAAATCCGCGGACGTGGAGGCTGCGGACCCCTTATTCAAAGACGTTCTCTTGAACGGCCGCCGCTATCAGATCTTTCTCCCGCAGACGCGATAAGGGGAGACAAAGGGCGATAAGGGCGGCTAAGGCCGATAACAAGCGTTGCGATGAAACAAAACTCTGTAATTTTCGTGAGCTTGTAGTACAATTTGAAGCGGCGCTGCGGGCTGAAGCGCGTGCAGTGCCTATTGTTGCGCAGTACGGTATTTTTGTGTCCTATAGGGGTCGCAAACGACACATGCGGCGTTCTGTTTTTTTGGGAACAGCAACGCGGCAAAATATAGAGGGGGTACTTTTTTTATGGCAAAAAAGCATTGGAAAACGATGGACGGGAACACGGCCGCGGCACATATCGCCTACGCGTTCACGGAAGTCGCCGCGATCTTCCCGATCACTCCGTCATCCACCATGCCGGAGATGATCGACGAATGGGCTGCGCATGGCCTTAAAAACATTTTTGGGCAGACCGTCAAGGTGACGGAGCTGCAGTCCGAGGGCGGTGCTGCCGGCGCCGTACACGGCGCTTTGTCCGCGGGGACCCTGGCAAGCACCTTCACCGCCTCCCAGGGCCTTTTGCTGATGCTGCCGAACATGTACAAAATCTCGGGGGAACTGATGCCGGGGGTTTTCCACGTCTCCGCTCGGGCCGTGGCGGGACACGCCCTTTCTATTTTCGGCGACCACAGCGACGTCATGTCCGCCCGGATGACGGGGTTCGCTATGCTGGCCTCCGGCAGCGTGCAAGAGACCATGGATCTTTCCGCCGTTTCTCACCTCTCGGCCATTCGATCCAGCATTCCTTTCCTCAATTTCTTCGACGGGTTCCGCACCTCCCACGAGGTCCAGAAGATCGACGCCCTGGAGTACGACGATCTTGCAAAACTGGTGGACTACGACGCCATTGACGCCTTCCGCGCCCGCTCCATGCGCCCCGAAAACCCCTTCCATAAGGGCACGGCTCAGAACCCCGACATCTTTTTCCAGGCCAAGGAGGCCGCGGCCCCCTTCTACGTGGGGATTCCCGACACGGTGGAGTCCTACATGGGGGAGATCGAAAAGCTCACAGGCCGCGAGTACCATCCCTTCAACTACTACGGCCATCCCGAGGCGACCCGGGTGGTGGTGGCCATAGGCTCCGTCTGCCAGGCCATCGAGGAGACGGTGGATTATCTGACCGCCCGGGGCGAGCGCGTGGGCGTGGTGGAAGTGCATCTGTACCGCCCCTTCTCGCCGAAGTATTTTTTCCGGGTGCTGCCCTCCTCGGTGGAGGCCATCGCCGTTCTCGACCGCTGCAAGGAGCCCGGCTCCCTGGGGGAGCCCCTCTACGAGGACATTCGTACGCTTTTCTTCGAGAAGGGCTGCTCCTCGCCCAAGATCGTCGGTGGCCGTTACGGCCTGGGATCCAAGGACACGACGCCCTCCGCCATCAAGACCGTTTTCGACAACCTGAAGCTCTACGAGCCCCGCAATCAGTTCACCATCGGCATCGTGGACGACGTCAGCGATACGTCCTTGCCCGTGAAAGAGAACATCGTGGCCGCGCCGGAGGGCACGGTCTGCTGCAAGTTCTGGGGGCTGGGCTCCGACGGAACGGTGGGCGCCAACAAGAACTCCATCAAGATCATCGGGGACCACACCGACATGTACGCCCAGGGTTATTTCGCCTACGACTCCAAAAAATCCGGAGGCATCACGGTGTCGCACCTGCGTTTCGGCAAATCGCCCATCAAGTCCACGTACCTCATCGACGCGGCGGATTTCATCGCCTGCCATAAACAAGAATACGTCCATCAGTACAACGTCTTGGGCGGCATGAAAAAAGGTGGAACCTTCCTGCTGAACACCCAGTGGACCACCCTGGAGAAGCTGGAGGAGCATCTGCCCTCCAAGCTCAAGCGGGAGCTGGCGGCCAAGGAGTGTAAATTCTACGTCATCAACGCCGTCGACGAGGCGGAAAAACTGGGCCTCGGCAACAGGACCAACACCATCATGCAGTCCGCCTTCTTCAAACTGGCGAACGTCATCCCCATCGACGACGCCGTGAAGTACATGAAGGACGCCATCGAGCACAGTTATGGCAAGAGAGGCGAGGCGGTCGTGGAAATGAACGACAACGCGGTGGACGCAGGGCTCAAAAACCTGGTGGAGATAAAGGTCCCCGCGTCCTGGGCAACCGCCGAGGACAAGCCCGTGGAGAGACTGGGGCTGTCCGCGGAGGTTCCCGACTTCGTCGAGGACGTCTGCATGGTCATCAACGCCCAGGATGGAGACAACCTGCCGGTCAGCGCCTTTGTCGGCCGCGAGGACGGTCGTTTCCCCTCGGGAACGTCCGCCTACGAGAAGCGTGGCGTGGCGGTCAACGTCCCCGAGTGGAAGAGCGACAAATGTATCCAATGCAACCAGTGTTCCATGGTCTGTCCCCACGCGGCCATCCGCCCGTTCCTTCTGGACGCCGGGGAGGCGGCCGCGGCGCCGGCGGGCTTCAACGCCGTGGATCCCAAGGCCAAGGCGTTGAAAGAGTGCGGCTACAAGTACAAAATGCAGGTCGATGTGTTGGATTGCATGGGCTGCGGCAACTGCGCGGATATCTGCCCCGTCAGCGCCCTCGAAATGAAACCCATCGCGACCCAGAGCGCCGAGATCCCTCATTGGACCCACGCCGTCGAAAACATCGCCGACAAAGAGGACGCGGGCAGCAAGTTCACCGTCCAGGGCAGCCAGTTCCAGCGCCCATTGCTGGAGTTCAGCGGCGCGTGTGCCGGCTGCGGCGAAACGCCCTACGTGAAGCTGGTGACGCAGCTTTTCGGCGAGCGCATGATGATCGCCAACGCCACGGGGTGTTCCTCCATTTGGGGCGCTTCGTCCCCCAGCATGCCCTACACCGTGGACGCCAAGGGCCACGGGCCGGCCTGGGCAAATTCCCTCTTCGAGGACAACGCGGAGTATGGCTACGGCATGAAGCTCTCCCTCAACGTTCTGGTGGGCTATATCGTCAGCGCAATGGAGGCCCTTCTGAAGCTGGACATTCCCCAGGAAGACAAGGCCGTACTCGCCGAATGGCTGGAAAGCCGCAACGACGGAGAGAAATCCAAGGCAGCCGCGGCGAAGGTCGAGGCTTTGCTTGAAAAAGTTTTCGCCTCATCCTGCTGCGGCTGTGAAGACGAGAGCCTCGCTCACTACGCGCAGATCTACAACTATCACGACTATCTGGTCAAGAAGTCCGTCTGGATCTTCGGCGGCGACGGCTGGGCTTACGACATCGGATACGGCGGCTTGGACCACGTTTTGGGCAGCGGCGAGGACATCAACGTTCTGGTCGTGGACACCGAGGTCTACTCCAACACCGGCGGCCAGTCCTCCAAGGCCACACCCACCGCGGCCATCGCCAAATTCGCGGCCAGCGGCAAGCGCGTCCGCAAAAAGGACTTGGGCCGGATGGCTATGACCTACGGTCACGTTTACGTCGCTCAGGTGGCTATGGGGGCGGACAAGAACCAGCTTCTCAAGGCCCTGGCCGAGGCGGAAGCCCACAAAGGCCCGTCTCTGGTGATCGCCTACGCGCCTTGCATCAACCACGGCATAAAAGCCGGTATGGGCAAGACCCAAGAGCAGACCAAGAAGGCCGTGGAGGCGGGGTATTGGCATCTCTACCGTTACAACCCCATACTGGTGGACCAGGGAAAGAACCCCTTCAGCCTGGATTCCAAGGAGCCGAAGACGGGCTTCAAAGATTTCCTGGAAAGCGAGGTTCGCTACGCTTCCCTGAAGCAGGGTTTTCCGGAAATCGCGGATACCTTGTTCGACCAAGCCGAAAAAGAGGCCCGTCAGCGTTACAACGCTTACAAAGCCCTTGCGGAACTGGGCGCGGAACCCATCAAGACCGAGTAAAAGACCGGGCAATAAGGTTTGGATGATCAGATAAAATTCAGATGAAATGACGCAGGGGGACAGCCGAGGGGGTTGCCCCCCTGAAATTTATGAGTCCCCGAGATATGGAGGTATGGGTGTTGCGGCTCATGAAAAATGTCCGAGAAGGGATAGAGAAAACTGTCCGTATATTGACTGCCAAAATGCGACCAGAATAAAAAAGCATGATAATATAAACGCTTACAAAGGCGAGAGGGTTGGTGGATGAAATTATGAATGTTTTCTTGCTGACATTTGACAATCATAAGGTCCAATTCCGGAGGGCATCGAGATGAGTTTGCGGTATAAGCTAACATTGTCCATAGTAGGAATCATATGCGCGGTTACGTTGGTATCCGTCGTATTTCAGGTTTACACAATGAGGGAGAGCTACGAGGAAAACCTGCGGTTTACGCGCGATTCACTCTTCAACTCCCAGAAAAACAACATGAAGAACATCACCGTAGCGGTGGCCTCCCTCTTCGAATACTTCGACGCTCAGGCGCGTGAAGGGAAGATGACTTTAGAAGAGGCTCAGATTATGGCTCGCGAGCAGGTCAGGTTCATCCGCTACGATAAGGACAACAAGGCGCTATCGGGGGGAAACTACTTCTGGATTGATGACTCTGATGGCAACAACATCCTGCACCCCATAACGCCCCAAATAGAGGGCAAGAACCGCATAGGGGCGCGTGACGCTACGAATAGGGAACATATACGCGCCATCATAGAGGCCGGCGTGAGAGGTGGAGATTTCACGGAGTTTCACTACGAAAAGCCTGGCGAGAAGGAAGGCAAGCCCAAAGTTGGCTACTCCATTGAATACAAACCTTGGAAATGGGTTATAGGAACCGGATTTTGGAGCGAGGACTGGAACGCTGAGATCGAATCAGGCATGAGCGTGGCGAGACGTCGCGCGCAAGAGTCCATGCAGCGGCTAATCTTGCAAACTGTCGCCGGATTCTCGGGCATAATCGTCATTGCGCTGATTCTGACGTTTCTCTACACTAAAAAATTCGTGCGCCCCATAGTGAGTTTGAGTCGCGCATCGGAGGAAATGGCGCACGGCAACTTCGACCTGACGATAGGCAGCGACGTGAATGGGAGAGACGAGATCGGCGTTTTGTGTGATTCGATCAAACACATGATAACGAGCCTATCGTCCCTGCTTCGGCGAATGAACACGTCGGCGGAGGAACTTCTAAGCGCGAGCGAACAGCTCTCCGTCAACGCGGGGCAGTCCGCTAAGGTGACAGAGGAGGTTTCCGCCTCAGTAGAAGGTATCACGCAGGACGCAAAAAATCAGACGCACGCGGTGAACGATATAACCAACGCCATAAGAGACATGACAGCGGAGTTGGAAAACGTCGTGTCAATCAGCCTGGATATATCCGAAAAGTCGCTGCGAACGTCCGAACTGGCTGGAAACGGCAGCAAATCCCTCGGAGAAACTATCCGTCAGATCGGCGATATCTCGGAGACCACGAGACAGACCGCGGAAGCCATCAGAAACCTTGGCGAAAAATCGAAAAAGATAAACGAGATAGTAACGCTTATAAACGCTATATCTGACCAGACGAATCTGCTGGCGCTGAACGCCGCCATAGAGGCAGCGCGGGCGGGAGACGCCGGGCGCGGTTTTGCCGTAGTAGCCGAAGAGGTGAGAAAACTGGCTGAACAGTCGCGTCAGGCGACTGAAAAGATATCCGACGAGATAAAAGAAATTCAGAACGACACTGAAAACGCCGTAAAGCTGATGAACGCGGGAGTGACGGAATCGGAGAAGGGCGTCATGGCAGTCACCGGCAATGGCGAAATGTTC
>JAISLU010000003.1 GCA_031277095.1 Synergistaceae bacterium | reverse complement strand
CAAGGTCTACGCCGCGATCATCGTCATGGCGGTTCTCTTCTCGGCGATACTGGCCCTGATCGGGTTCGCCCGAGGCAGACTTCTCGTCTGGCACGAGGGGAGATAGAGCATGAAGCATTCTTATTGGAGGCTCTTCGCCGTTCTGCCTTACGCGGCGGCGCTGGCTTCGAATATTTTGATTCCGCCCGTTATCGAGATCGACGAGCTTCCCTTTCGGGGACTTCTCGCCGCACTGACGGCGTATTTCGGGACAAGGGGCCTGCTTGCGCTGCGGGGAGGCCCTTATGCCGAAGCCCTTGACCGCGGCGCGCGGTTTTACGGTGCCGTAGGGGTTGTGTTCATGGTCTGGGACGTTCTTTCGTCCAAAACAGGCGTTTTACCCCTGCCTTTTTTCCCCGGGCCGGCGCAGATCATGGAGGTGATGTTCCGGGAACGGAGCGCTCACGCGGTGAACTGCCTTTATTCTTTGCGGCTCTTTGCCGCGGGGTTCGCGGCGGGAAGCCTGTTCGGCAGCGTCAGCGGTATTTTGATCGGCTGGTCCGACCGTTGGCACTACTGGTTATTTCCCATCATGAAAGTCGTCGGGGTCATTCCGGCCATCGCGTTAGTACCGTTGGTGCTGATCGTCATGCCCGACACCTTTTCCACGGCGGTGGCACTGGTCGCCATCAGCGCCTGGTTTCCCGTGGCTTTCACCACGGCGCGGGGCATTCGCTCCATCGACAGGACGTATTTCGAGGCCGCCCGCATCCTTGGAGCCAGCGATTTTTACATGCTGCGCAAAATAGCCATACCCGGCGCCGTTCCCGCCATCTTCACCGGAATATCGACCGCGACCGGCATCGCGTTCAGCACTCTGGTCGTTTCCGAGATGATCGGGGCACGCGGAGGGCTCGGGTACTACATCAATCTCGCGATGGGGTGGATGAACTACGCCAGCGTCTACGCCGCCATCGTCATTATGGCGATACTCTTCATTTCCGTCCTGACGGCGATCAACGGCATAAAAAACCGGTTGCTGGCTTGGCAGAAAGGTTTGATCAAATGATAGATTACGACGAAACAAAAACGGATCTTCCTGTCGGCGCTTTTCCTGCCGTTGCCCTGCCTGTCGTAGTGGAAGTGAAAAACGTCACTCGGGAATTTCGGGACGACCGGGGAAACGGAATCGTCGCGCTCGACAACGTGAGTCTTTCCGTAAGACAAGGGGAGTTCGTCTCGTTGATAGGACCCTCCGGCTGCGGCAAAACGAGCCTCTTGAGGCTTATAGCCGGGCTCGACGAACCGCAGTCCGGGGAAATCTTGGCCGACGGCGAGCCGGTAACGGGCACGAGTCACGAACGCGGCTACGTTTTCCAACAGGCCAATCTGTTCCCCTGGAAAACCGTGGAGGAGAACGTCGCCTTCGGCCTGAAAGCACGGGGAGTCTATGCCCAACGCCGTTCCGACGTGGCGGAGTACCTCGAGATGGCCGGACTGAAGGGATTCGAGCGGGCCTACCCGCACCAGATATCCGGCGGCATGGCGCAGCGAGCCGCGCTGGTCCGCTCCCTCATCAACAGGCCCAAGGCCCTGCTTTTGGACGAACCGATGGGGGCGCTGGACTCGTTTACGAGGATGGACCTCCAGGAAAAGCTGCTGGAACTCTGGCAGAGCTTCGGCACGACGATGATTCTGGTGACTCACGATATCGACGAGGCGGTATACCTGAGCGACCGTGTCGTCATCATGACCCCGAGGCCCGGAAGAATCAGCGAAATCATCGACATCGCCAGCCCGTTTCCAAGAAACAGGAGCAGCGCGATTTTCGTGGAGCTGCGCAACAGGGTTTTGGAAAAATTCCACCTCGCCGGAGCCGAACCTCCGGTAGAGTATATAATCTAACGGGTCACGGTTGGAGATATCAGAGTATCTTGGCGCGTGTGTTTCCGAAAACTGCGAACTTTTTAAGAAGAATGCGAGGGGTATCGTAATGAAAAAAATTGACGCACATGCTCACGTGGGTTATTTCGGTTCTTGGTGCGATGTCGGCGTGACGGCGGCGGAAATGGTGGCCGCCATGCGGCAATACGATATCGAAAAAAGTATTATCAGCTACCCGGACAACAGCGTCACTCTGGTCGCTCTGGCCGAACACCCGACGCGGTTTTGCGGCTTGGCCTGGATGGACCCCAACAAAGGAGAACAGACCGTGGCGGACTTCACCGCCCTGGTCAATCGAGACAATCGAGAAGGCGGCCTTTCCGGTCTGAAACTGCATCCGCTGTTCAACGCTTACACGGCCAACGACCCCGTCGTCTTCCCCTTGATCGAGGCGGCCCGCAAAAAAGACCTGCCGGTGTTCATCCATTCCGGGCATCCGCCCTTTTCGTTGCCTTGGAGTATCGGTCAGTTGGCGGAACTCTACCCGGACGTTCGTATCGTGATGATTCACATGGGTCACGGTCACGGCGTTTACATTCAAGCCGCCATTGACGTAGCCGCGAAATACGACAACATTTGGCTGGAGAATTCGGGAATGCCCATGCACACAAAAATCCGAGAGGCTTACAACCGAGTGGGGTCCGAGCGCCTTTTCTGGGGAAGCGACGCCCCCTTCCACCATTACGCCGTGGAAATTCTGCGCACGGAAGTCAGCGGTCTGAGCGAACCTCAGTTGGAGGATGTTTTTTACAAAAATATCAAAAAATTCATGGGTTGGTGAAACGCCGAACTGTGTGAATGTGGCCTAACGAAAACCAAACTCCGAATACGGGAAGGTCTAGGATGATTATGGGCAAGAAACGCGCGGAGAGCCGGACAAGATATGTCATTCGGAGCATTGCGGTAAAACGTGGGTGGAATACCGATCACGTTCAGCAGAACGGCGATTTTTTGGAAGAACAGGAGATTGTCGATTGTTTCCCGCAAATTGGACTGGGTTTGGGCAAGCCCGATTTTTTGGTGTGCCGATATTCTGATCCCGTAATGGTTATCGAAGCGAAAAATGACTTCAGGAAAATTACTGAAGCGATTGCCGAAGCGACTGAATACGCCGATACGATCAACGCGAGCGGAAGGTTTTCCGTCAAATTCGCTGTCGGGGTTGCGGGCGAAGACGATAACGGATATCAAGTCGAGGTGAAATATTTAAAAGGGACGTCGTGGCAACACTTGAAATCCTATGGATACGAACTGACGACCATTCCGTCTCCGCGGGAAGTCGACTTGGCGCTGCTGGCCGACGATGCCACAACTTCGGTTTCGCTTCCCGACATTTCCGAATACATCGATAGTGCTATCGAACTGTCTTCAATTTTGAGAAGCGCGAAAATTGAGGCTCCGTTGCGTCCGAAAGTGCTTGGCGCGATGATAACGGCTTTATATCAGGGGAAAATAGACTTGCTCGAAGAAAACGGACTTTCGTCTATCAATAAACTCGTATCTGACGCCATAACGCAAAGTATGGATCTGGACGAAAATAAGAAGAAAAGACTTAAAAATGTTTTATATTTGACAATTAACGATTATGAAAGATTGTCGCCCAAAATTCGGCGAGTGGTTTTAATTCTTGAAAGACTAAATATCCGTTCTGTATTGCAAACAGATACCGATTTTTTGGGTTTGTTTTATGAAGCCTTTTTACGATACGGATACGATAATAATGCCTTGGGGATAGTGTTTACTCCAAGGCATATTACAAAACTATGTGTCGATATTGTAAACACGAGAACTAATGACAGAGTTATCGATATTGCAAGCGGTACTGGGGGTTTCCTCGTTGCCGCATTCGATAAAATGATCTCTCAAGCTAAAGGGCCGAAAGCTATTGAAAAAATCAAACAGTCGTTGTATGGTTTCGACACAAATCCAACTGTTTGGGCTCTTGCGACGCTCAATATGTTTTTCCGCGGCGACGGTAAAAGTCATATAGAAAACAGCGACTGTTTTGAGTCTGCAAATAGAGAAAGCATTCGCGGGAAATTTACTCGCGCATTTTTAAATCCGCCATTTTCACAGGAGAATGAGCCGGAACGTGATTTTATTGACGCCGCTATGGACGCGCTAGAAGCCGAGGGGCTGCTTGCGTGTGTCGTAAAAGCGGGAATTTTCGCCGATGACGATAATGCGCTTTGGAGAAGTTCGTTCATAAAACGGCACACACTCATCGGCGTGATCAGTTTACCTGAAGATTTGTTTTATCCGACTGCCGTGCCGACATCAATCATCGTAGCCAAGGCTCACGTTCCCATGGACAAAAATTCAGCCGTGTTTATGGCCCGAATAGAAAATGACGGTTATAAAAAACTGAAAGGAAAAAGAGTTTTTTGCGACGGTTCGCAAATACCGGAAGTGTTACGATGCTTTTCGTGTTTTCAAGACGGAAATACTTTCGATTCGCAAATCGCTTCCGTCATTCCCGGCCAATATATCATGGACGGTCAGGAATTTAGCCCTCAACAATGGCTTGGACAACCGTCGATCTCGACAGAAGAAACCGCTGCCGCAATGAAAAGTGCAATGAAAAGTGTATTGATGTCGATATTTCAAACAGTAACATCGCAACCTGAAATCGCGGATGAAGTCATCGAGGATTTCCCGGAGTATGACGAGGATTTGCCTGAGTTGCCTTATGATAAGACGGCTTCAGTAAGTTATTTTTTTGATGTGCAAAATGGCAGATCTTCTGGAGAAAAAAACTATATTGTAGGTAACTGTCCATATATTTCAAGCGGAGATTCATTCAATAGTTTGATCCGCATGGTTTCCGACGAAAGCGGCGAAGTGTTTGCGAACGGCGCAATCACAGTCACCGCTTTTGGGCAAGCGTATGTTCAACCGTGGAGATTTATGGCCCGCGGAAACGGGGGCAGTTCTGTTAGGGTTTTAATCCCCAAATATAAGATGTCGTTTAACGAATTGTTATGGTTTGCGGCGCAAATCAATATCCAAAAATGGAGATTTTTCTATGGCAGAATGGCAATAAAAACAAGGTTATGTAAGCTCGTCGTATCGTCCCCCGGCAAGCATTTACTCGACGAGGGATTATCGATTCAGCGAAAGATTTTACATTTGAGAGAACGACTCGACTATTTGGGAAAAAATATAATTTGTCTCTAATTTTTTGCAGCGAATAAGTTCAAATTTTGAAAAAGGAAAGATCATATATGGTAGACAAAATTCTCGAGAAATACGAGGGCATGCCCTGGCTTACGCATACCGCGCGGGAGCCGGACAACAGGACTTTGGAAGAATTCTTGCCCGCAATGCTCAAACTCCGCGCGGCATATCCCATGATACCGGGCTTGGAAATGGAATATCTGAATGACGCAACACCGGATGGCATGTCCAGGTCGGATTACGTGACCTCTGCCGGGCAGAGCCTGACGATTTACAGGCATGTGGAGAAACATGAAAAAGAAGACCGGCTGATTTTTTATATTCACGGCGGCGGATTTATCAGAGGGAATGGGAAGTACAGCCGGACAAACGCGCGCCTGCACCTGGAAAAACTCGGCATTCCGACCGCGTGCTGCGATTATCGGCTCGCTCCGAAAGACAGGGAACCTGCCGCGCTGAACGATACGGCCGCAGCTTATCGTTTTCTCGTGGATGAGCTGAAATACGATCCCGAGAAAATATTGATAACCGGCGATTCGGCAGGCGGTACGCTTGCGCTCGCGCTGGGACGTAGACTCAAAAATACCGGCGAAAAAATGCCAAGAGCTTTTGCTTTCTATTCGCCGGTCACGAACCTCACGATGTCCTCGATAAGCCTTGAAATCAATCTGGGCAAGGACAGGCTTTTCTCCACAGGTTTTAAATCCGTTATCCCCATGTACGCGGATGAAAACCGTTTGGAGTCTCCCGAGGTTTCCCCTTTGTTCGGCGATTTTTCAGGGGGCTTTCCCAAGACGTATTTTTGCGCGGACGACACGGAGATCCTGTGCTCGGACACGCTTGAATGCAGCGCAAAGATGGCAAAACAGGGAGTCGAGGTCAAAACGCATATTTTCCACAATCTTTGGCACGCTTTCCCCACACTGCATTCCCTGCCCCCGCTGCCAAAAGAAGTGGACGAGGTTTTTGCGGAAGTCAAGGCGTTTTTCGGGATATGACTCAGCTTTCGCGGTGAGCAGAGATTGAGGTTCTCAGGGGCCGACGGCCCTTGAGCGGGGTCTGGGGCAGAGCCCCAGTCTTTTCATGAAAACGAGAGGAATGAGAAAATGTCCGACGTTGGAAAAAATTTAGAAAAACACTACCGCTTCGATACCCTCAAGGTGAGGGCGGCCTACGATTCGGAAAAGCACAATTACGCCGTTTCGGTGCCGATCTACCAAACGGCATCCTACGATCTTGGATGTACGGCGCGTGCCGAGCGGCTGTTCCGTTTCGAAGAACTGGGCTGGCGCTACAGCCGCGGAAGCAACCCCACCGTCAACGTGTTCGAGCAGCGCGTCGCGGCTTTGGACGGGGGGACCGGCGGCCTGGCGCTGGCGTCCGGCATGGCCGCCATCACCTACACGCTGCTGAACCTGGCGGAAAACGGGGGGCGCATCCTCTCCACGCCCTGGCTTTACGGAGGCACCGCGGACGGGTTCAAGAAGATATTTCCAAGGCTCGGAATCCATGTGGACGCGCTGACGGATTTATCGGATTTGGACGCATTGGAAAAACGAATCGAGCCGGACACAAAAGCCCTTTTCGTCGAGAGCATCAGCAATCCCAACGGCGTCATCGCCGACATCGAGGCATTGGCTGAGGTGACACGCCGCCACGGTATCCCTCTGGTGGTAGACAACACCTTTGCGACGCCCGCCCTGCTGCGGCCCATCGACTACGGCGCCGACATCGTGGTCTATTCCGCCACCAAGGCGCTGACAGGACACGGCAATCTCATTGCGGGGGTCGTGGTCGAGAGCGGAAAATTCCCTTGGGACAACGGGAAATTTCCCCAATTTCTGGAGAAACACCACACCCTCCGCACCCTCGACGGCCAGCCGAGGAATATTTTGGAGGTCTTTCCCGACGCGCCGTTCACGTCCCGCATCCGGGCGCACTATCTGGCCTGCACGGGCGCAACCCTGGGTCCCTTCGAGGCGTACCTGGCTCTCGTCGGTATCGAAACCCTTTCGGAGCGCATCCGTAAACAATTGGAAAATACCCGAAAGGTGACGGAATACCTTCAGGGGAACAAACACGTGGCGTGGGTGAGGTACTCGTCGCTGCCCGACAGCCCTTATTGCGAACTGGCGAAGAAATACCTGCCCGAGGGCGCGGGCTCGACCTTTTCATTCGGTCTGCAGGGTGGCGAAAAGCAGGTCGAGGCGTTCATCGACTCGACACGTCTGTTCAGCTATCACGTAAACGTCGGCGACGCCCGTTCCTTGATCGTCAACCCCGCAAAGACCACCCACGGGGAACTGACGCCGGACGAACAGGCGAAAGCCGGAATCGAGCCCAATCTGATCCGTTTGTCTATCGGCATCGAAGACCCGCAAGACCTCATCGAGGATCTCGAACAAGCGTTTGTTTCTACATTTCGACAAGATGAGCGACATGGTGAGCGACAAGATTGAGAGATTGGCATTGACAGGCCAGCTCGTACACGGTAATATCTTTCGATAAATATAAAACTTATAATAATTATATATTAACAGGAGATTTATTGTCATGTCGCAAATTTCAACGGATATTTCGATGATGGTCATGATGTGTTGTCCGGACAGCGGATCCTCGCCCGGGGGAGTCGGCTAATGGCCGCGCTTGCTGAACGTTGCGAGGATCCCTGTTTGGGCGGGGGTCCTTTTTTTATTGCCCGCCGGCCGGAAGAGATCACAAAGAAAGCGTAACCGTTCAAGCCCATTACTTCCGAATCCCATCTGGCAGTGCTTTTCATTCAGGGGGGTCTCGGGGGGGCCAGTGAGCCCGCTTTTGAGCGAACGAGCTCCGCCCCTGAGCTTGAAGGTTTACAAGAAAGCGAGGTGGTTTTTGATCGCACAAAAATACAGGCGCTATGTGGTTCGTCAAAGTTTATCGGGAACAAAAAATTTAAAAGGAGGTCGGGGTTATGAAGAACATAAGGGAAAAGGGAGCGCTTCGGATTTGGAGAGCGGCGGCGGTTCTATGCCTTTTGGCGGCGTATTTTTCGTCCGCGCCGGCTCAGGCCGCGCCGTTCAAACTCGTGGTCGCGGACGCGAACACCACCCACCATCTCAACCTGTACGTGGCCAAAGAACTCGGCATTTTTGAAAAACACGGAATCGACGTCGTTATCGAGAGCGTGGCGGACAACGCCGCCGCCCGGGATCTCGTGGTGTCGGGCGGGGCCGACGTGTTTTGGTCCTGCCCCACCGTCGCCATCGCGGCCATCGCCAACGGAGCCCCCATCAAATCCATCGCCCAGGTCAAGCGCCCCTGCACCTCTGTGTTGCTGGTGGAGCCGGATTCCCCCATCAAAACCTTAGCGGATCTGAAGGACAAGGAAATCGCCGGGATCTCCCCGACCTGCGAGGCGGTCATCTCCTTGACGGTCGAGGCCATCGACGCCGGCGGACCCTTCAATCTTCAACGCTTGGCGGGAGGTCCCGCCATCGCTGCGCTGAAATCTAAAAGCGTCGACGGCGCGATTCTGGAGGAACCCCACGTGAGCATCGCGGAACTCGAGGGCTATAAGGTGGTGTTCCCGGACGTTTCCGCAAACATTCCCTGCCGTACCATCAACGTCAGCGACAGGATTTTGTCGAGCAGCCCCGAAGAACTGAAAAAATTCGTCCAGGCCATCGACGAGGCGAACTCCATCATTCTCGCCAACCCCATCGCCGACAACATCGTGGATATCGCCGTGCGCTACACCGGCGCTCCCAGAGAGGCCATCATCCACGGCAACGACCGTCTTAAATTTACCGTCATCCTCGATACGAAGGGGTTGAAGCTCCTGGGCGACGAACTGCTCAAGCTGGGCAGCATCAAGGAAAATCCGGGCAACAGGCTGTTCGCGGAGGCGTTTAAGGGCATTACCTGGTAAACCCTCGCCCTTTCGGCAAATGACGGGGGATCGTTCATGGCTGTAAAAGCAGCTGTAAAAGCAAAGGTACGCCGCGGGATTTTGTTCGCCGCGGTTGCGGGTGTTCTCCTCTTGTTTTACGCGCTTCGAGCAAAAGAGGAGCCACAGCTCAAGATAGGCCACGGAGGCGGCAACTTGGTCGCGGCCCTCTATCTCGCCTCCGAGGGAAGCGACTGGGTAAAGAATTTCGACGCGATAAAATTCGGTTCCACCTCCGACACAGGCTACGCCCTTCTCGCTGGGGGCCTGGAAGCCGGCTTCATAGAGGTCGAAAAGGTCAAAAGCCTTCAAAAGCTGCCGGGCTTCGAAAATTTGACCGGCGTGGGGCGGATCACGTTTCCTTACGGCGCGACGATGGTGTTGCGTAAAGGACTGAACCTCCGTTTGCGTGAACTGAACGGCATCACGATTGCCGTTTCGTCTCCCGAGTGCGTACTGCTTGCCGCGTTCAAAAAAGACGCCGAACGTCTCAAGGCCGACATCTCCGGCGTTACCTGGAAGGTGATGCCCTTCGACACCATGATTCCGGCGCTGGAGGCGAAGGTGGCCGACGCCGCCATTCTCAAAGGAGCGTCCGCGGTGGTTGCGCTTCACGCGGGGCATTCCATTTTGTACCAGAACTGGGACGTGCAGCCGGGTGACGAATGTTGCCCGGCCATCGTGGATCAGGCGGCGCAGGTGCTGCTCGTGCGCAGGGAGTTTCGCGAGAAGGCCGAGGTTTTGGTGGAGCGATTGCTGACGGCGGAAACGCAAGGACGCGACGCGCTGAGGGCGGCCATAGCCCGTCACACCTCCATCCCCCCAGAGCTTCTGGAGGGGCAGCCTGTAGCGGAGTTCAATCGTGCGGACGATTCTCTCGTCGCTCTCCTGACGGAATTTCTGGACGAGGAGGGCAACCGCATAGATCCCGACGAAATTGATCCTGACGAAGAAGCAGAAGAAGCAGAAGAAGAAGAACGAAACGGAGATGACGCCTCGTGAAAAATTTCGAGCCTGGGGGAATGAGACTGGCGCTGAGAGAGACGGGCTATTTCGTTAAAAACGCATTGAGCAGCGTTTTTTCGTGGGATTTTCTCACCGTTTTCGTCCCTCTCCTGGCCGTCTGGGAGCTGCTGCCCCGGTGGGGCGTCGTCCCCCGTACCCTCGTTCCCCCGCTGAGTACCGTGGCGGTCACCTTTTGGGAACTTTTGACCCGCGAACATCTGCTCGTGCATATCGGTCACAGCATGGGAAAATTTTTTCTGGGACTCGGTATCGCCGTGGCGACGGCCATTCCCATCGGCATCTTAATGGGTTGGAACCTGGCCATACGCAGGCGGGTACTGCCTCTTTTCCAGCTTCTGGCGCCCGTACCGCCGCCCGCGTGGGTTCCCATAACGATCATCCTTTTCGGTATCGGCCTGCCGATGCAGACGTTTCTGATTTTTCTGGGAGCGTTTTACCCCATTCTCTTCAATACCTATCAGGCCGTGAAGGACACGGAACCCCGCTACCTCGCCTCCGCCCGCGTGTTCGGCGCCAGCGAGCTGACCCTGATCCTGCACGTGTACATCTGGAACGCGCTGGGGGCCATCATCATGAGCGTCAAAACGGGCGTCGCTATGGGGCTGGTGATGCTCGTCATCGCGGAGATGTACGGCGGACGCACCGGCCTCGGCTACATGCTGGTGGAGGCCAAGGACTTTTTCCGCATACCGGTCATGGTGGTGTGTATGGCGGTGCTGGGTATTATCGGCTGGTTTCTGATAGAGGTTCTGAAGTTCCTGGAACTCAGGCTCTCGGTGTGGAAAGTGGGAAGGTAGGGAACGGATGATCGAGGCGCGGAAAATTACAAAATTTTTCTCCATCGTCAACGAAGATCGCACCGCGGAGGGGCTGACCGCTGTCCTTTCCGTGTCGCTCAAAATCCCGGACGGCATGATCGTGAGCATTCTGGGGCCCTCGGGCTGCGGGAAGTCCACTTTTCTCGAAATTTTGGCGGGCCTTCAGGCTCCGACGGAGGGGAGCGTGTACATCGACGGCGTTCAGGTCCTCGAACCTCTGCCGGCGACGCGCAGGGAAATGGAGGAGTATCGGCGTAAATACCAGTTTCTGTCTCCTCTCGCCAACGGCGTGTTCCGTGACCGGCCCAAACACGATATCGCCATGATCTTTCAGGACTACGCCGTGTTTCCCTGGATGACGGCGCTGCAAAACGTGATCTTTCCGCTGAAGCTCCGCGGTATGCCCCGGGAGCGCCGGGAAGGTCACGCCATCGGGTTTTTGAAAAAGGCTGGGCTGGGCGATTCGTTGAACAAATACCCGTCGCAGCTTTCGGGGGGGATGAGGCAGAGGCTGGCCCTTGCCCGCGCCCTCGCGGTGGAGCCGAAAATCATCCTGATGGACGAGCCTTTTGCCGCAGTGGACACGATCACGCGGGAACGTTTGCAGGACGACCTTCTGCGCCTGTGGAAAGAGACCGGCATCACCATCGTGCTGGTGACCCACGACACGGACGAGGCCCTCTACCTCTCCGACGAAATCGTGATTTTCTCGCCTCACCCCGGTTCCGTCCGCAACAGGTTCGCGGTCTCGGCGCCGCGGCCCCGCAGACGCAGCGACTCGGAGCTGTTGAGCCTCAAAGGGCGCATAGAATCGCTGTTCAAATATGATATCGACCACGAAAGCGAGTATTCGATATGACAAATCTGAAAAATATCAAGAAACCGCATCACGCGGCCGTGAACGGACATGACGGCAAAGGCGGGCCAAGGGAGACGGGGCGGCAGGCGGAGCCAAAAGAAAAAAAAGAGAAAGAAGCGGAAAACACGGCGCGAGGGACGGCCCGTTTGAGGATTTACGAAAATATCGCGGAGGCCGTGGGCGTGACGCCGCTGGTGAGGCTGGGAAAAATCGGAGAGGGGTTGCCGGGCGTCGTTTTAGGCAAGGTGGAGTCCTTCAACCCGCTGAACAGCGTCAAATGCCGTATCGGCGCGGCGATGCTCTCGGCGGCCGAAGGGGAGGGAAAACTTCTGCCCGGCGGCACGGTGATCGAACCGACCAGCGGCAACACGGGAATAGGGCTGGCCTTTGCCTGCGCGTTTCGGGATTACAAGCTGATTTTGACCATGCCCGAAACGATGTCCATTGAGCGGCGCAGGCTGGCCCGGATGCTGGGGGCGGAACTCGTGTTGACGCCGGGCAGCGAGGGCATGGAGGGCGCTGTGCGTAAAGCGCGGGAACTCAACGCCCGAATTCGCGGCAGCTTCATGCCGCTCCAGTTCGAGAACCCCGCCAACCCCCAAGCGCACCGCGCGACCACCGCGGAGGAAATATGGCGCGACACCCAGGGCAGGGTGGACGTGTTTGTGGCCGGAGTGGGCACGGGAGGGACCATCACCGGAGTTGGGGAGGTGCTCAAAGCCCGTAAAAGCGACGTGCGCATTGTGGCCGTCGAGCCTGACGCCTCTCCTGTACTCTCGGGAGGGCGGCCCGGACCTCACCGCATACAGGGCATCGGAGCGGGCTTCATCCCCAAGGTGCTGAATCGTTCCCTGCTGGACGAGATCGTGCGGGTCACCAACGAGGACGCCTTCGCCACCGCCCGCGACGTAGCCCGCCGGGAGGGCATTCTCGTGGGCATATCCGCCGGCGCTGCGGTGTGGGCGGCGCTCCGTATCGCGGCCCGGGAGGAGAACAGGGAGAAAAATATCGTCGTCATTCTGCCGGACTCCGGGGAACGTTACCTTTCCACCCAGCTCTCGGACTCCGAAGAGTGACGGAGATAGGGACTGCAAATGAGGTCATCAACGAATCTGAGGTTAACTAATCTGAAAGGTAACCGTTCTCATAATTCTATTGACAGCGCAAATCCGTCAATATAAAATTTCCGCCATATTTTACTAAATAAATAAGGTTGATAAATGCATGCATGTAGGTATAGCTATTCTAACTTTAGGCTTTTTATCTTAATTCACTACAATATCTTAATTCACTACAATATCCTAATTCACTACAAAAAAGACGGGAGGGTTAGAATGTATCGTTACGCGCTGGGGCGTTTGGTGTCGCTGATTCCCGTTCTGCTTGGCGTGGCGTTTGTGGTGTTTACTCTGCTCTATATGACGCCGGGGGATCCCGCCCGTATGGTCCTCGGAGACCTGGCCACAGACGAGATGACGGCAGAGTTCCGGAAGAAGGAAGGGCTGAACGATTCCTTTCCGCTGCAATTCGGCCGTTACCTCTACAACGCCCTGGGCGGCGACATCGGAAAATCCTACATGACCAAGAACTCCGTTTTCTCGGAACTGGCCGCTTCTTTTCCCGACACATTCAAAATATCCGCCTGCGCTATTCTCATCGCCTTGGCGTTGGGCGTGCCTTTCGGCATCATCTCGGCGGTCAAACAGTACTCCATCTTCGACTCGCTCACCATGCTCTTCGCTATGGTGGGGATGTCGATGCCGGTATTCTGGCTGGGGCTTCTGCTGATCTTGACTTTTTCGGTCCATCTGCGCTGGCTGCCCTCTTCGGGGCTGGATTCGTTTTCGGCGATCATCCTGCCCTCCGCGACTCTGGCGACCCAGAGCCTGGCCATCATCACCCGCATGACACGCTCCAGTATGCTGGAGGTCATCCGTCAGGACTACATTCGCACCGCGCGCGCCAAAGGCCAGAGAGAGTCCGTCGTCATTTTTCGTCACGCCCTGCGCAACGCGATGATCCCTATCGTCACGGTAGCGGGCGTACAGTTCGGAGTCCTCCTGGGGGGAGCGGTGTTGACGGAATCTATTTTTTCCATCCCCGGCATCGGACGGTTGATGGTGAGTTCCATTAAAATGCGCGACTATCCCGTGGTGCAGGGGGGAGTTCTTTTCATCGCCTTCGCGGCGAGCTTTATCAATCTGATCGTGGATCTCCTGTACGTCGCCATCGACCCCCGTATCAAGCAGAACTGAGGGCGCGGGCATGACGCCGGGGAACCGAAAGGCCAGAGTGCTGAAAGTGCTTTTGCGGAATCGTTTGGCCGTGCTGGGCGCGGGGATCATCGTTCTGTTGACCCTGGGGGCCGTTTTTGCCCCGTGGATCGCGCCTTACGACTACGCCCGGCAAAGGCTCGAACGGGGATACGAGACTCCCTCGAAAGATTTCTGGCTCGGGACGGACGAGTATGGCCGCGATGTTTTCTCCCGGATCGTTTATGGCGCGCGCGTCTCCCTGGCGGTGGGTTTTCTCACGGTGGGCATCGGGCTGGTTCTGGGCGTCACCATAGGCGTTGCGGCCGGATATTACGGCGGCACGGCAGGAAATATCCTGATGCGTCTGATGGACATTCTTTTGGCCATGCCGTCGATTCTTCTCGCCATCGCTATCGCGGCCTCTTTAGGGACGGGGCTCTTCAACCTGATGATCGCGGTGGGTATTTCCAACATCCCCCGTTACGCGCGCATTGCCAGGGGCTCCGTATTGTCGGTTCGGGGAATGGAGTACATCGAGGCGGCACGGGCGTCCGGCAGCGGAGATCTGCGCATTCTCATGCGCCACGTCATCCCCAACTGCACGGCGCCTCTGATCGTGCAGGCCACGCTGGGCGTTGCCTCGGCCATTTTGAACGCGGCGGCTCTGTCTTTCATCGGGCTGGGCATCCAACCGCCCTTCCCGGAGTGGGGGGCCATGCTCTCGGAGGGCCGCCAGTTCATCCGCGAGCTCCCCCACCTGACCCTCTTCCCCGGCCTCGCCATCATGATCACGATTTTGGGGTTCAACTTTCTGGGCGACGGACTCCGCGACGCCTTGGACCCCCGCATGAGGCGCTGACCATGCCGGTTCAGTTGGATACGCTGTTCACGAAAAAAAAGCCCTCGCCTGACCCAACCCCGTCCGCGGCGCTTTCCTGGGAAATCCGCGTGCCCATGCTGACGAACCCCTTTTTCATGCTGGACGCTGTTGCGGCCTTTCTTCTTGCGTGGCTGCTGCCCTCCATCCTCGCGGCCGCCTTCATGATCCTGGGAGGATTCGGCAGAGAACGCATCTTCTCCGTCGTTTCCTGGATCGGCATGAGTGTCGGACTTTTGGCGGCGCTCTCGTTTTTCCTGATACTGGTGAGGTTCCGGAACGGCTACTACGCAAGATACACGCTCACCGCCGCTGGGATCGCGTGCGAAACTTCCCCCGACGCTCCCCTCGGCAGCGGGGCCCCCGTCAGAACGGAGAAATGGGTGACATGGGACAAGATTCGACGGGTCAGAGGGACTTCCGCCCTGCGAACCGTCACCCTCTCGGACTCCTTTCTTCCCGTTTCAAGACTCTTTTGTCCCGACGACGCGGCGTTTTCAAAGACGTTGGAGTTTTGCCGGGAGAGGATAAAAGACGGCGGGGCTCCGCCCTAGAATTTGTCTTTCATTTCATGTCATCTCATGTCATATCATATTTATAGGGAGGTTGTTTCATGAAAAAGTTTCTCTTTTGTTCTCTGCTCATTCTCGCACTGTTCCTGCTCCGGGTGCCCACAGCCACAGCCAAGGACACGTTCACCTACGGCAACGGCTACGACATCCGCACGCTGGATCCCTCGGCGACAAACGACGCGCCGTCCTGGCAGGTTTGCCGCCATATCTACCAGACCCTCATCGAGCTGGATGACGACCTGAATATCGTGCCGGAGCTGGCCGAACGTTACGAACTCGTAACCCCGACGCTCTACCGCTTTTATCTGAAAAAAGGCGTGAAATTCCACAACGGGGAAGAAGTGAAGGCCGACGACGTGGTGTTCTCTTACGAAAGGGCGCTTTCGCCCTCAGGAAACGCGGTGCGTACGTTCGTCGCGGACATCGCCTCGGTGAAGGCCGTGGACGATTACACCGTGGATATCGCGCTGAAACAGGTTTCTACGCCTTTTATCATGAACCTGACCGTGCCCTGGGCGGGGGTTCTCAATCGCAAGGCCGTGGAAGAGGCGGGCGAAAATTACGCTCAAAACCCGGTGGGGTCTGGACCGTTCCGCTTCGTGAGCTGGAGGAAGGGGGATCGGGTGGTTTTGGAGCGGTTCGAGGGATTTGCCGGCCCCAAGCCGGCTTTCAAAAACCTGATTGTCCGCGCCATCCCCGAGGCCAACATCCGCGCCATCGAGCTGGAGAGCGGAGCGGTGGATCTGATCTACCTTCCCTCCACCAGCGACCTTCTGCGCTTGCAGGAGGACCCGCGCTTCGTGGTCTACCAGGATAGCCGGCCCGCCGCCACAAACTTTCTGGGCTTCAACACCCGGAAACCCGGCTTGGACGATCCCCGGGTGCGCCAAGCCCTGGCCTACGGCGTCAATGTGAAGGGCATCGTCCAGAGCGTGTTCCGCAACGCCGGATGCAGCCCCGCCGCCAACGCTCTTCCGCCCGGCGTGCTCTATTTCGACGCGGAGCGCAACAAAGTGCAGGAATACAACCCGGAAAAGGGCAAGGCCCTCCTGGCCGAGATCGGGTACAAACCGGCCTCGGGCAAATTGCAGCTCGTCACCAACGAGCGTTCGGACCGGCAGGCCATGGCGACGATCATTCAGGCTGGGTTCAAGGAACTGGGCGTGGATGTGGAGATTCAGGTACTCGAGTGGGCGGCGTTTTTGGATTTCCTGAAAGAGGGCAAGCACGACCTCTGCATTCTGGGAAACTTCGCCCCTATCCCGGACCCCAACGCCATCCTGTACGGTTCTTTCCACAGTTCCATGGCTTCCCAGACCAATTACGCGAATTTCTCCGATCCCGAGGCAGACGCGCTGCTGGAAAAAGGGGTCACCCTGCCCGCCGGAGAGGAACGCAGGGAGCTTTATTTCAAGCTGCAGAGGATTTTGGACGAAAAGAAACCTTGGGTTCCCCTGGTTTACCTCGTGGCGACGCAACTGGGGTCCGCGAAGCTGGAAGGCGTCAACCCGCGGGCCAACGGCGGCGGTTTCTACGATTTCCGCAAAATCTCGTTCAAGGACTAGCAAGGACTAGGCAAAGCTGCACAAAGCTCCGAGTGAACTCCGCTTCGGAGCTTTGTGTCGATCTATGAAAGCTGGAGGACCGGAGCCGGTGGACCGGAGCCGGTCAGATCACGTAATCCAAGAACTCTTCCTGAGGGAGTTCAACCTTATAGATCAGCCCGCTTTCCCCGCGCTGCTCGGGGGATTTTACGTTTACGCGGGTTTTGCCCGGAACACTCTTTGTGACGAAAGCGTTGGACCCGATTACGACACCCTCTCCGATCACAGTGGCTCCGCCAAAAATGGAGGTCCCAGAATAGATCGTAACGTTATCCTTTATCGTAGGGTGTCGTTTCACGCCCTTCAACGACTGACCGCCCCGAGTGGAAAGCGCGCCCAGCGTCACGCCCTGGTAAATTTTCACGTAGTTGCCGATCACGGTGGTCTCTCCGATCACGATGCCGGTGCCGTGATCGATAAAAAAATGATGACCTATGACCGCGCCCGGATGGATGTCGATACCTGTGCGGCTGTGGGCATATTCGGTCATCATCCGCGGAACCAACGGGACCCCGAGCAGGTGCAGCTCATGAGCGGCCCGGTACACCATGACCGCGTAAAGACCCGGGTAAGACATGATGATTTCCCCTGTGCTGAAGGCGGCCGGGTCCCCGTCATAAAAGGCCTCCACGTCCGTGGCGAGCATACTGCGCAGGCCTGGGATTTGCTCCAAAAAGGCGAGAGCGGTTTCTTCGGCCTCTCGATCGATCCCCGCCCTGTCGTCCCTGACATCGAGCAGCGCGCACGTGATCTGCTTTTTAAGGCTTCGGATCAGCCCCTCCAGTAATTCTCCCAGATAGTATTCCATTGAATCCGCGTTCAGGTGTCTTTTACTGAAGAACCCCACAAAAATCAGATCTCGCAGATTTTCGATGAGTTCGGCCACGGCGGCGTCGCTGATGTGATTTTTCTCATCGATTTTAATGATGTTTCTCTCTTTTCGGTAACTTTGCAGGATTGTGTCCGTCAAATCTCGAATGCTTAAATCTTCCCTGACGCTCATAGTAAAATCTCCCTTTCCTACACTGCAGACACCCTTGTTGCCCACTGACCTTTTCTCCGTCCGGCATGGCTATCATGAAGCTGACGCCTGTCCCGGGTGCAACAAAAAAGGGACCCCGAAAAAACGGGATCCCCACACCGGATGAGTATGCGCAAACTGCTACACGCCGATCCCTCCGGGCGGAGATCCGTCGTGCATACACACCGAATTTGTTCTTGCAGTCATAGAGAATAAAAAGCGCACCATTCACACGTCCTTTTAACATCGAACGAAAACGACAAAATTAAACCCAATATATCCAACAATATATCCAAGAGGAAATATATCGCCTTATCCCGCTCCTGTCAACTTCCCTCTACGGTCCCTAACACGCGGGAATCGACCGGGAGTATCGTTCCTGGGTTCAGAATACCGTTCGGGTCCCAGCTTTTTTTGACGGCCCGGAGCAGCGACAGTTCGTCGGGGTTCGTAACATCGAGAAAATCTTTCACTCGCTTACTTCCTATACCGTGTTCTCCCGTGATCTTGCCGCCCAGTCTCCGCATCTCCTGGTAGATCTCCGCTTTTACCCGACTGAGTTTTTCCCGCCACTCTTCTTCTGATAATTCGGGCATTCTGTGGATGGTGCTGTGCAGGTTTCCGTCGGCGGCGTGTCCGCAGTTGGTGATCATGATCCCCGGATAGCGCGATTCGATTTCTCCGAGTTTTCCGATAAAAGAAGGCATAAAGGCGTAGGGTACCACCACGTCTTCGCCCGCGACCTCCACTGACCCGTACAGGTGATCCGCCTCGGCAAGGGCCTTCCGCACGTTCCAGATATCGTCCTCTCGGCTTTGGCTGTCGGCGACGATGGAAGCGGCGACGGTCAATCCCTCCGTCGATTTCGCCGCCTCCGTCAGGCAGCGAAGCGCCGTTTCCAGATCGTCATCCTCGTAAGACACCAGAACGACGCAACGGACTCCACCTCCATCGGGGTCTTTCGAGAACCCGGGATTTCCCGAGAAACCCAAAATCTCCGGGGCGAAAATATTTCCCGCCTGGCGGTTGCAGGCGGCGAAAGCGCGGCGGTCCATCAACTCCAAGCTGGCCGGCGTCTGACCGGAGGACAGGATACGTAAAATCGCCTCTGCGGCCTTGGCATCGTCGCCGAAAAAAAACAGGCCGCTTCTCGTGACCGTCGGGCGCCGTTCCAGGGACAAAATGGCCTTCGTGACGATCGCCAGCGTTCCCTCGGAGCCGATGACCAAGCTCTTCAGGTCGTACCCTGCGACGTCCTTGCGGTTTTTCCCCCCCAAAACGAGGCATTTGCCCTCCGCCGTCACGACTTCCAAGCCCAGCACGTGGCGTCCTGTGGTTCCATACTTGACGGCTTTGCCGCCCCCTGCGTTGGTCGCGATATTGCCGCCGATCATGCAGTTTTGAATGCTCATGGGGAAGCCCGCGTAGAAAAACGGCGTGTCCTTCAGGTAATCGTTGATGGTGTTGGTCAGAACGCCGGCTTCTACCGTAATAGCGCGGTTCGCCGGGTCGTACTCCAGAATTGCGTCCATGCGTTCCAGGGACAAGACAATCCCCCCATACACCGGGGCGCAGCCCCCCGAAAGCCCGCTGCCCGCGCCCCTGGGCACGAGGGGGATTCGATAGCGGTTGGCCAAGGCAGCGACATTGGACACCTCCTGGGCGTTGGCGGGAAAAACCACCACGTCGGCGGAATATTGGCGGCTCATTGGCGTCCGGTCGCAAGCGTATTCTCGCCTCGATTCCGGGTCGTCGCGCACGTATTCTGCGCCGCCTAAAATCCCGCGCAAGTTCCGAAGAACGGCCCCCGTCACTTTTCCGAAGGGTTTTGGTTTTAGTAACCCTTCGACCCCTTTATGTCCGATTCCCATCTGACAGTGCTTTTCATTCAGGGGGGTCTCGGGGGGGCCAGTGCGCCCGCTTTTGGGCGAACGAGCTCCGCCCCCCTGAGCTTGGATGTTTACTGGTTTTATCGGCATCGTCGGCATCTTATTAAAAACACCTGCGAGTCCCGAGCCCCTCGAGGCGGTTCAAGGCTTCGTTCAGGGCCTCTTCTGTTTTCGCGAAGTGGAAACGCACCGTGTCGGTACGCTCCTCCCTTCGGAAACAGTAGCCAGGCACGGCCAAAACGCCGTACTCCCGCGCCAGTTTTCGGCAGAAAGCCAGGTCCCCTTCCGGCTTGAAACGCGCGATATTCGCAAGAACATAATACGCTCCCTGGGGCTCGTTGATCTCCCAGCCGAGGGACCTCAAGCCGCCGGTAAAAATCTCCTTGCGGCGCTGATATTGGCTCGTCAGATCGTCGTAATAGCCGCGTTCCTGCAGAAGCCCCGCGATTGCCGCATATTGCAGGGGCGCCGGGGCGCAGATCGCGAGAAAATCGTGTACTTTCTTCGCCCGCCGTATTATGGCAGGGCCGGCCACAGCGTATCCCAGCCGCCACCCGGTGATAGAGTAGGTTTTCGACAGGGACCCGCAGGCGGCCGTGCGGTCCCACATGCCGGGCAAAGTCTGAAAGTAGACGTATTCGCGTCCGTCGTACACGATATGTTCGTAGACTTCGTCGGTCACGATATAAACATCGTATTTTTCCGCAAAAGCGGCTATTTTCAGCAATTCGTCTCGCGTAAACACCTTTCCGGAGGGATTGGAGGGGTTGCAGAGAATAAGAACTTTGGGCCGTTTGCGCATGACGTCCTCCAGGCGGTCGAAATCGATGGAAAAGTCGCATCCGGTCAGTTCCACGTAGTCGATCGACGCGCCCAGAAGCCTGGCCTGGCTGATGTAGTTCTCGTAATAGGGGGAAAACACCGCTACGGTTTCGCCGGGCTCCAGCAGCGTCATCAGGATCGTCATCATGGCCTCGGTAGAGCCGTTGGTCACCAACAGTTCGGCGTCCGGGTCGATGGGACGTCCCAAAGACCGGCTCTGTTTTTTCGAGAGGGCGTCGCGAAAGGCGGCGGAACCTGGGGTCAATTCGTACTGATGGGGAAGGTTCCGATCATGGAGCCGCTCCAGCAGCGCCGCGGGAGGGTCGAAATCGGGATACCCCTGTCCCAGATTGATGGCGCCGGAGTAGTTTTCGTTGAAGGTCATGGAGCGGATTCCCGATTCGCTGAAAGTATCGGTTCGTTTGCTCAAAGGGCGCATAGTGTTCGCCTCAATTTTTATGATTTATTTTTATGATTTGTCCGCTCTTCTGGCCGCCCAGTCCCCGATGAATTGGATGACCTGAACTATGGCCGCCAGAATGGCGATACAAACGATGAGAATCCGGGTTTGGAAACGCTCATACCCGTAACTGATGGCAAAATGCCCCACCCCGCCGCCCCCCACGGTCCCCGCCATGGCGCTCGACCCCAGCAGGGCGACGGTCGCGACGGTGATGGCGCTGAGCAAAGTCGATCCCGCTTCCGGCAGCAAAATCGTGAAAAAAATCTGCACATTGTTCGCCCCGGCGGAAAGGGCGTACTCGACGACACCTTTGTTGACGCCGCGAAAGGCCGACTCGGAAAGCCTGGAGAAAAACGCGGTCGAGCTGACGACCAAAGGCAGGATGATGGCCTTGGGGCCTACCATAGTGCCAACCACCGTCTTCGACAGGGGCAGCACCGCCACCAGCAGGATAATGAACGGCATAGACCGTATGATGTTGACGACGAAGCCCAATACCGCGTTCGTGGATCGGTTGGGCAGAAGGTAACGGTTGCTGGTGGCGTAGAGGCAATAGCCGAGTAAAGTCCCCAGGACAATGGAGATCACCAGCGACAGAGACACCATGTAGGCCGTCTCCAAAAGGGCGAGGCGCAGCGCCTTGACGAAAGAAAATCGATTGCTCATAAAAAAGCTCCCGTCTGTTGTTCATATAGTGAATTAAGATAAAAAGCCTAAAGTCAAAATAGCTAAAAACAAGTCAATTGCTCTATTTAGCGCGTGTAAATTTAATAATTTTTAAGTTAAACGACTGTACTGTTGTTCATGCTGTTGTTCATAAAGAATTTCCACGGAATGAACCTGCCCGGCGAGATAGGCCAGGGTTTTCGCAGCCTCTTCCCGTTCCCCGCTCAGGGCAACGTACATTCTGCCCGCCGGTTTTCCCTGTATGTACTCGATCTTTCCGTGGATAACGTCTATCTCCACGTCGAACTGTTTGGATATCCTCGAAATCACCGGCTCGTAAGCCTTCTCTCCGATGTAATCGAGCCGTATGATCTTCCAATGACGCCCCTGCTCCGCGTTGGTCCAGCGTATTTTTTCCAATGCCTCCGCGGGAATGGCAAAATCGTAGCGGGTTTCGAGAAGTTTTTTGGTGTACTCCTCCCGGGGGTTGGTGAAAACATCATAAATGCCTCCGGTCTCCACTACCCGCCCCTCGCTCATGACCGCCACCTTGTCGCAGATGCTGCTGACCACGTCCAATTCGTGCGTGATCAGGACAATGGTGATACCGAGCTCCTGAGAGAGGCGTTTGAGAAGTTGCAAAATCGTTTTGGTGGTTTCCGCATCCAAGGCGGAGGTGGGTTCGTCGCAAAGGAGAATCTTCGTGTGATTGGCAAGCGCGCGGGCGATACCCACGCGCTGCTTCTGCCCGCCGGACAACTTCGCCGGGTACACGTGCTTCTTGTCCTCCAGGTCCACAAGTTTCAGAAGTTCGTCGACCCGCTCCCCTATAAGCATGCCGTTCTTCCCGGCGATCTTCAGGGGATAAGCGATGTTCTGCGCCACGGTTTTGCTGACAATCAAGTTGAAGTGCTGGAAAATCATTCCGATGCCTTCGCGATGTTCCCTCATTTTCCGTGTGGACAGGTGGTTGACGATTTGCCCGTCCACCTGCACTTCGCCGGACGTGGGCTTTTCGAGGCCGTTGATCGTGCGGAGCAAAGTGCTTTTGCCCGCGCCGGAGGCCCCGATGATACCGAACACGCTTTCCCTTTCTATCGTGAAGGAAACGTCCCGGACCGCGTGAACAGCGCCTTTGTTCGTCTCGAACACCACGCCGACGTTCCGAAACGCAATCATCAGGACTTCGGAACCTCCAGCCCTTGGTCGGTGTAGAATTTGTCGGGAATGGATTTGATGGGCTTCTGGAAGGTGGCGTACTTCGGCGCGCTCAAAACCGATTTGAACTCTTCCGACTGGGCCGCTTCCTGAATGTCTTTCACGTATTGTTCGCCCGCTTTGGGTCCGTAAACGACAAGGCAGTTTTTGTACTCCTCTTTCATTTCTTCGGTGTAAAGCGCCGTCGACAGGTCTACACCGGAGGAGAAGGCGACGTTGCCGTAAATGAACGAAAGCGGCACCGATTCCAGGGCTTTGGGCGTCAAGTAACGGTCTACCTCCACAAATTTCAGGTTATGAGGGTTCTCTGTGATGTCGGAGGCCGTAACAAGGTCTGGATCGACGTTTTTATCCAGCTTGATCAGCTTCGCCTTTTCCAGGACGTCGAACACGCGCGGGTGGTTGGAGACTTCGCTGGGAATGGCGAACTGGTCTCCGTCTTTGACCTCGCTCAGAGACTTGTAAACCTTGGAATAAATGCCGGCCCCCGCCGTAGGTACCACAAAAATGGGAGTGAACACCTCTTTCAAATTTTTCTCGATGAAATTTTCGTAGAACAGGTGTCCGATGATGGCGATGTCGATCTCCCCGGCAACGAGCGCCTGATGAGCGGCGGTTCCGTCGGCAAATTCGATAATCTCCACCCTGTAGCCGTATTTCTTTTCGAGGTATGGAGCGATTGCCTCGTCGAACATGTCGCCATAGGGACCGGGCGACGCCGCCAGTTTGATGGACGTTTTTTCCCGCTTGGCCTCGGCGGCTCCAGAAGTTCCAGCTGCCGCGAAAATAAACGCGACCGCGGCCACAAACACCGTTACAGCAGTAAACAATTTTATCTTTTTCATAATGAGATTCCTCCGTTTAGATTTAGTGAGCGTTGTACGCCATATCGGCGACGGTCCAGTCTTTCAGGACGCGGGTCATATCCGCTGCGACTTTTCGGGCGGACCCGAGATCGTGTTCCAAGTAATTGCCGCACTCCGCGCTTTTCGACGCCCCGGGGATCGGCCCCTCGAAAGCCTCGATGAACGCCAATGTTTCGCGGAAAAGGTCGAGAGCCTGCTGATTACCCAAATCGTCGCGCACCAAAAAATAGAACCCCGTGCGGCATCCCATTGGCCCTACGTAAACCACAGACTTGGAGTGCCTGGAATTGCGCACGTAGGTCGCAAAAAGGTGTTCGAAGGTGTGCAGCGCCGCGGTGTCGATATAATATCCCGCGTTCGGCCGGACCATACGGATGTCGTAGGTGACGATGTCGCCATCGATTCTCGATACGTACATCCCTTTTTGCAGAACATCGTGGTCGATGCTGAAGCTCGCGATTCTCTCCATTGTTTCTCCCATTGTTTCTCCCATCTTTTCTCCTATCCCGTCCTTTCATTTTTTTCATTAACTTTTTCATTAACTTTTGGAATTCTCTTCTTCTCCGATATTAGCCTCCGATATCAATAATCATTTTGATGTGTCGGTCCCCATGAAGCAAAAGTTCTTCAAAACCGTCGCGCACCAGAGAGTCCAGAGTTATTTCACGAGTGATTAAGCGTTGCGCCGGGATTTGCCCCGAGGCAATGCGCTTGAGAGCTTCTGCGATTTCATCCGTGTGTGCCTGAGAGGTGAAAAGCCGGCGTTCACCTTCCTGAAAATCGTTCATTCTCAAAAGCGGCGGTTTCTCGAACACGCCCATGACCATCAGTTTTCCCCCAGGCTTGAGCATGGACACGCATCCGTCCAAGGCCGTCTGACTGCCGACACATTCGTAGGCGACATCCGCCAAACGTCCTTCCGACCAGTCGGCGACCGCGCGTACAGGGTCTCCGTCATTCAAGTCGAAATAAACCCCGCCGCCGCTTTCCACAAGGGACTGACGCTCCTTGCCGAGGCCCATAACCCAGATATTTCGGGCTTTGTCCTGTTTCGCCGCGAAAAAGACCCCAAGGCCGATGATGCCGGGACCCGTCACGATCACATCCTGTCCTTGGACGCCGCCGAGAATTTTCGTGGCGTGAATGCCGCACGCCAGAGGTTCCGCCAGGACGGCCTCCCTGAGAGACACCGTGTCCGGGATGGAAAAGAGCCTCGCGGCCTCGACCTCCACGTACTCCGCAAAGGCTCCGTTCAGGCTGACGCCCAGAAATCCCAATTTCGAACAGACGTTGTAACGCCCGCTTCTACAGGCTTCGCATTGCCCGCAGCTCAACGTGCCGTTGGCCGTGACCCGGTCTCCGGACTTCCAGCCGACGACGCCTTCCCCCACCTCGTCGATCACGCCGCTGAATTCGTGCCCCATGATCAGCGGAGCGGTTTTCCCCGTCAGGCGATGGGGTTTTTCGACGGGAATGAAGTTCGGCCCCACATACTCGTGTCTGTCCGTACCACAGATGCCGGCATAACGCACCGAGACCACCACGTGTCCCGTCGACGCCGCCGGACGATTCACCTCCTCGATGCGCACGTCCCTGTGCCCGTGCCAAACCGCAGCTTTCACTCGAAACCTCTCCCTTGAAAAATAGGTATAAAAAATGGAAACCCCTTTCGTAGCTTCCAATCGAACAGCGCGCTCAATTTGATTTCATAAATATATTATTCATAGTTTTTTTATAAGTTATAAATAACAAAGATAATATAGCATAATTCTTTATATTGTCAACGGACCTATTTGAGTCCGCGCTGGTCTTTGTCATATACCTCTTGTCATATCGGCAGGCTCCCCTGACGCTCACCGGCGCTTATCGGCCACTCGTACTCAATCGTATAATCCTCGGCTGAAGTAGCGGTCGCCGCGGTCGGGCAGTATCGCCACGATGTTTCCTTTTTCCACGCGCCGCGCGAGAGATAGAGCGGCGTAAAGCGCCGCCCCCGACGAAGTGCCCGCGAAAATACCTTCCAGACGGGCGAGTTGTTTCGAGGCCTCGAACGCGTCGGCATCGGGAACTTTTATGACCTCGTCCACAAGCCCGAGGTCCATTGTCCCGGGGATAAAATCGTTTCCGATGCCTTCGATGTCATAGTCGGCGTGGCATCCTCCCCCCAAGGTCGATCCCACGGGATCGGCGAGAACGCCCTTGACCTGCGCGTTCCGCTCCTTGAGATACCTCACCGCGCCGCTGTAAGTGCCGCCGCTTCCGGCCCCCGCCACCAGATAGTCCACGTGGCCCTCCAAATCCCGCCATATTTCGGGGCCGGTGGTTTCGTAGTGGGCCCGAGGATTCGCGGGGTTCTCGAACTGTTTCAGGGAAATCGCTCCGGGCGTCCTCTCCCGCAGTTCCTCCGCCTTGCGGGTGGCCTCCAGCATTCCCCCCTCCCGCGGCGTGTTCACGACCTCGGCGCCCAGGGCACGCATGAGGCTCTGCTTTTCCGCCGAAAACTTTGACGGGACCACGAAGATGACCCGATAACCCTTTCCCAGCGCCGCGATGGCGATCCCCAGCCCGGTGTTGCCTGCCGTCGCTTCGACAATCGCGCCGCCCGGGCGAAGCTCGCCCCTTTGCTCGGCATCTTCCAACATGGAGACTCCTATCCGGTCTTTGACGCTGCCTCCGGGATTCCAGAGTTCCAGCTTCGCGAAAAGAGCAACCCCATCGGGAGCGCCGACGCGGTTCAATTTTACGAGAGGTGTGTTTCCTATTAAATCTTTTACTCCGTCCCAATACTTCATGACGCTCGCCTCGCGCCCTCCAGCGCCTGTTGGAGGTCCGCCGCGATGTCGTGCTTGTTTTCGATGCCCACGGAAAGCCGGATGAGTTTTTCGGTGATGTGGATTTTCTCGCGGATGTCCTCTGGAATGGAGGCGTGGGTCATGGTGGAGGGCTGGCAGATGAGGGATTCCACGCCCCCCAGGCTTTCCGCCAAGGTCACGAGAGAAAGCCCGTTGATGAAAGCCTCGTGATCCCAGCCGTCGTTCAATTCGAAAGAGAGCATGCCGCCGGGGCCGTCCGCCTGCCGTTTCTGAATTTCATACCCGGGGTCGTCGGGCAAGCCCGGATAATACACCCGCGCGACACCGGGATGCTTTTGCAGCCAATCCGCCACATAACGGGCGTTTTCCTGATGGCGGTCGAGGCGAACTGCGAGGGTTTTTATTCCTCTGATGAGCAAAAACGAATCGAAGGGCTGTAAAATACCGCCGGTGGCATTTTGTATAAAATGAAGTTTCTCGCCCAAAATTTCGTCGGCGACCACCGCCAGCCCCGCTATCAGGTCGCTGTGCCCGCCCAGATATTTGGTGGCGCTGTGGAGTACGATGTCCGCCCCCAGCTCTATGGGACGCTGAAGGTAGGGGGACATGAAGGTGTTGTCCACAATAGTGAGGATTCCGCGCCGTTTGGCCATGCCTGCGACCGCCGCGATATCCGTGACGGTCATCAGGGGATTCGCCGGAGATTCGATCAGCAACGCCTTTACGGGAGAGGCCAGCTTGTTTTCGATGAGAGGGTTTGTGGTGTCCACAAATTCGTATTCCAGACCGAAGTTCGAGAAAATTTTGTCCAGAACGCGAAAAGTTCCTCCGTAGACATTATTTGAAATCAGCACCTTATCGCCTGTTTTGAAAAGCGTCAAAACGGCGGTGGTGGCCGCCATCCCGGAGGCGAAGGCAAATCCCCTCGTCCCCCGTTCCAATTCTGCGATGAGTTTTTCCAAGGCTTCCCGTGTGGGGTTGCCCGTTCGGGAATATTCGTAACCCGTGTGTTCCCCCAGCCGAATCTGCTTGTACGTCGAGGTCTGGTAGATGGGAACGTTCACCGCCCCGGTCCTGCTGTCGCCGTCGATTCCTCCATGAAGAAGGGTCGTCTCTATGCCGCGCATTCGCTCCAACAACATGATTATGCACTCCTTAAAATAAAATTGGGTTTCAGTAAAAATATCGACGCGTGCGTTCCGCGTGTCGCAGACGGGGCTATTCCCAGGCGGGGAGGGCCGCGCCTTTGAAGACATCCCGGATGGCGTCCGCCACGTTTGGCTGATGATAGGCGGCGACTACTTTTTTGTAAACTTCGTTGTCTTTGTCGGCGGTTCTGGCGACGATGATGTTGATGAAGGGCTGCTGTGCCGGATTTTTGAGGTCGATGGTGTCCTTGAAAATGGGGTCGTTTACAGGATCGAAGCCCGCGTCCGTGGCGTAGCCGCAGTTGATGATGCCGGCGTCCGCGTCCTCCAGAGAGCGCGGAATCTGCGCGCCGGTGATTTCGATGAACTCGATGCCGAGCGGATTGGACGTGACGTTTTTGATCAAAGGTGAGGTCCCGGCCGCCTCATCGACCCCGATCAACCCAGCGTTTCTGAGTACCAGCAGGGCACGCGCCTGGTTGACGGCGTCGTCTGGAATAATGATTTTCGGTTTCTGTTTTGATTTCAACTCCTCCAGAGATTTCACTTTTTTGGAAAACAGGCTCAAGGGAACGATCAGCGTGTTTCCGATGGGAGTCAAGTCGAGCTTCAGATCCGACGAGTTCTTTTTCAGGTAAGCGTAGTGCTGAAAGGCATTCAGGTCGATTTCTCCGGCGGCCAGAAATTCGTTGGGGTTGCCGGGCGTGAGATATACGATTTCGATTTTGATGTTTTCTCCTGCGGCGTCGAGGTTCTTCTGCACGGCGTTCCATATTCTCGGTTCGTCGCTGGTGGTGCCCACCTTGACGACGACGGGTTTGCTTTCGGCGGCAAAAGAGGGCGTAAAAGCGCCAATGGTAAAGCTCGTGACGAACGCGAACAGAAGGAGCCAGAAAAGATGGGAAAAATAGGAAAGACGGGAAAGATAACGCGAAAACTGTTTTTTTGAAAACATGACAATACCCCTTTCGATTATTCTATAAAGATTCTTGTTGTTATCGACACACATTCACAAATCAATGGGTCATTTTTTTTGCAATAAAATTTCCCAGCCCCTGCAGGACATTGACCATCAGCAGAAGAATCAGGACGGTCACAACCGTGATGTCCAGCATGTAGCGGGCGTATCCGTACCGTATGGCGAAACTGCCCAAACCTCCCCCGCCGACGGCTCCCGCCATAGCGGAAAAGCCGATCAGACTGATGAAGCTGATCACGACTGCCCGGACGATACCCGGCAGCGATTCCTGGATGAGAATATGGACGACGATGTAGGGTTTCGATATCCCCATAGCCCGGGCGGCCTCGATGACGCCTTTGTCCACTTCGCAGAGGGCCTGTTCCATCACCCGCGAAATGAACGGTACGATCCCCACCACCATGGGGAGAATCGCTCCCCTCAATCCTATGGAGGTTCCGACGACCAGCCGGGTAAAGGGAACCATGAGGGCGATGAGAATCACGAAGGGAATCGAGCGGAAAACGTTGATCAATTTGCCCGTGACACTGTTGAATCCTTTATTTTCGTACAACCCCCCCTCCGCGCTTACGACCAGCACTATCCCCAGTAATACTCCCAGAAACATGCTGAGCGCGCCCGAAATCCCAACCATGACCAGTGTTTCACCCAGAGATTTCAGCAAATCTTGCCACATTTCAACGACATTCGGAAAATATTCGGCCCAACGAATCAAAAGTACTCCTCCCTCCTTTCTTCCCGGTCGTGAAGCTCTTTCAAGATTGTCACGCCGACGTCTTCCGAGCGCAGAAAATCCAGGGCTTTTCCGACCTGTTCTCGATCTCCGCTTATTGCTATGAACAGGCTGCCCAGAGGAAACGTCTGAATAATTTCGATATTGCCGTAAAGAATGCTCACCTCGATCCCAAATTTTCTGACAAGATGGGCGATGTAGGCGTTATTGGCTTTTTCTCCCCGAAACAGTAAATGAACGATCGCCCCCCATCCCCGGATGATTTCATCGACGTTGATGTTCTTCAGGATGTAATGGATATTGTCGAGCTTGAACAAGCCGGACAGCATCTTTTTCGTGATATCGGAAACGGGGTTGGAGAAAACTTCCCACAAAGTACCCTGCTCCGCCACTTCTCCCCTGTCCAAGACCGCTACTTTGTTGCAGATTTTTTTCACTACGTCCATTTCATGAGTGATGAGTACGACGGTCAGCCCAAATTCTCCATTGAGTTTTTCCAGCAGGCCCAGAATGGAATCCGTCGTCTGAGGGTCCAAAGCAGACGTTGCCTCGTCGCTGAGCAATATGGCCGGCTCTGTGACCAAAGCCCTGGCGATCGCGACCCTCTGTTTCTGTCCGCCGCTGAGCTGAGACGGATAACTATGGGCCTTATCCGTCAAGTCTACGATTTCCAGCATAGCGCCGACTTTCCGGGAGATTTCCGAGCGGCTCTTTCTCAGGTACCGCAGAGGGAAAGCGATGTTTTCGTAGACAGTTTTTGACTTCAGAAGATTGAAGTGCTGAAAAATCATGCCGATTTTCTGGCGAATCTCCATAAGGTTCTTTTCCGAAAGCGCGGTAATGTTGTTTCCCGATATGTAGACCTCGCCGCTGTCCGGTCTTTCCAACATGTTGATGCTTCTCACCAGCGTACTCTTCCCCGCGCCGCTCACCCCGATGATCCCGAGTATGTCTCCGGTTTCTGCACTGATGGAGATGTTTTTCAGAGCTTCTATAGTGCCTGCCTTTGTGCGAAACGTTTTATACAAGTTTTTCAATTCCATGACAGGAGCCGATTCACCCATAGGCACTTCCTCCTTCTACGGAGCCATAGCCCCTTTGCGGCATTTTATTTTCATAAAAAATCACACAACTTTGCAACGCATAAAAAAAATAAAAAAAGGAAGCTCTTTTTCAGGCTTCCAGATCATTCGCTCATTTAACCAGGTTTACGCGTAAAATTTTCGAATCAGGGATCTTCCGAAAATACGCGACATCGTGTGATGCGAACGACCCGAAATCGCATCGTACACTTGCTCCCCAGCTCCCGTAATGACGACCTTTCATTCAGGTAAGTATTCCTCGGTTTCATGTTTCATTTCTCCTTTCTGAAAATATCTAAGTATATATAGTAATTATATATGTTTCGAGGTACTATAACACGCCTCTTTAAAAAGTCAAGAAAGGAATCGTCTTTACGGAAAAACAGACCCGCAGAAAATCCCCTGCAGAAAATCTTCCTCCGAAAAGTATGGTCGTTTAACTTAAAAAATGTTAAATTTACACGCGCTAAATAGAGCAATTGACTTGTTTTTAGCTATTCTAACTTTAGGCTTTTTATCTTAATTCACTATATGCAGCGCAGAACGAAAAGTTCCTCTTCGATCGACTTCTGATTTTGATCCAGTTATTTGAGCTTTCGGGATACACTTTCGGCTGGACTCGCTATAGTTCGAAACTTTCGCCGTCGTTCAGTATGATGATATTGCCGTCTGGAATGAGCGTTGTGAAATCTTCCGGCGATTCGCCGTGTATGGGAATCAAACCCAGCTTCGGGTCTACCGTTCGGTATAGCCGTTCCAAATTCTCCGGCGACGCGTGCCCGCTGGTATGCAAAACACTATGAGGATATGGGCTTAAAAAGTCGTAAAGCGCCTGATTTTTTGTACTGCTTTTCAAATATCCCTGCCACATGGAATAAATCAGCAAACTTTTTTCCCGGTACGTCCCTGAAAAATATTTTTCCAGATGCGGACGGAACTCCCTTCCTTGTCGAATGAGCATACAAAAGCCTTTTTCTTCTATACGGGTGTCTAAATTCTGTGCGTAGCTGAAGACATATCTAAAATCGTAATAATTGCTTTTCTCGGCATGTTCACCCCGCACCAACTCGAGCATTTCTTTTTGATAGGCGTCACAAACAAAAAGCCGTCCCCTGGGGTTGGCATGATAAAATGCGCCGATACGGTCGATATTTGTTGACGCGCAGAGAACGAACACATAGGGTTTCCCATTCATCCATTCTTTCGCCTTTCGGCCAAGCTCGCGCTCGCTCATAGGACACGCAGAAGTGCGTGACAGTGCCGTGCCCTCGCAGATAACGACGTCGATGTTTTTCGCGTAATGTTTCAACATATCGAACGTTTTGCGGCCGCGCGGACCGTGCGTGCGGAAATCGCCTGTATGGAGGACAAACCTGCCCCCCGCCTCTATAATAAACATATACGCGTCGAAAGCAGAGTGATCGACCATCAGCGGCGTGACGGTAATGCCTCCCGCCTCTGTGAATGGTGATGTGCATACCTTTCTTCCTGATAACCCCGCGCTATTTTATGAAATCTTCAAGAGACCACATATTTTCACTGTACAGTCCATAGCCCATCATTGACGATGTCGCGATTTTAATATCGCAACGGGCCTTCAATTCAGCATAGTCAGCCATATAGCTTACTTTTTCAAGCTCTCGTCGCAAAACACTTTTTGTGGGTTTGTGATTTGCAAATATAAAGATGAGTTCTGGATTGGTTTCAGTATTAATCTCAATACCTTCCGTAAGATTTGGAACGCCTTGAATCAACTCGAGTTTCAACTTTTGTTCAAAGACAATTTCAAGCTCTTTGTAAAAGCTCTTCTTTTTTTCGGTATCGCTTAAAAAAGAGGAAATGTCGGCGACGTGCTTTTCAATCCCGGCAGATCCGGCCAACGCACTATCACCGTGTTTGACTTCGATAAAAGCGGGAGTAAGTTTTCTCATTTTTCTGGTTGGGCCTTTTGAGAGCCATTTCAAAGCAATCATATCGAATCGACTGGAATTTTCACTGTCGGCATATTCGATATCAGCGATAAAATAATCCGTATCACGAGCCAGAGCGCCGTGATTGTTCTCATTCACTATGAGTTGTTGGATTTCGCGCTCGGGCTTGGGGTGCCGAAAAAACCAATTATCCATCTCAGACTTTAATGCCGGGATGTTTTCAATCCACTTTTGATAATCCCCCGGCCTTATTTGTTGGATTGTCTTTTTTTTATCCTCGCTGTAATTGGAGTCAAAAGCAACGCTGTATCCAGCTGCTGATGGTTTTATCCTGAAGAGATTTCCGCCCCGGTAATAGATGCTCACATACTCATCCCTAATCTCCAGGCAAAGAGTTTGATCCTGATAGACTGCCTCCAAAAATCCGCGCAGCTTCCCGGTTTTCAAATCGCCGATGAACTCATCAGACAACCCTCTCATTTAACCCCCTTATTCAACCCTCTCATCGCGGTATCACCCTTTGCGGTCCTGTCTTTTGCGCCGTATCACGCTGATGCCATTATACTGCACCATCAGAGAAAACTTGAAAATATAGCATAAATTCACTATAATGATTTTCACGTCAAATTAAATCGCTGTATGTAAAAGGTGAAATATGCGAACGCAGGATATCGTCAAAAAATAGAAGATGGTTCCCGTGAAAAATATGCGAACTTCAAGGAGTTTCAGCACGACATAAAGTACAGGCTGTATTGGGATCAATGCGCCAAGGCCGTATCCGAGAGAGATTTGCTGTCGTTTATCGCTTCTGTAGCGATTTGTTCGAGATGCCCCCAGTGAAAACGTTTCTCTCCTAGACGTGGAGGCATAAACACGGATGAATATTGGAATATCGGTAACTCCCAGGCAGTTGTCGGAACTGCTCTTGAACGTTTCGCCGGTTCGGCCGGTTTTTATATGGGGAGCGCCCGGCATCGGGAAGTCGTCCCTTGTGGAAAAATTCGCGGAGGCCGTCGGGATGCCCTGTGTTTCCATGCTGGGCAGCCAGCTTGCGCCGGAAGACCTCATCGGGGTTCCGCAGATTAAGGACGGTGTGTCCCATTTCTGCCCGCCGGGAATCATCGCCAGGCGAGAGCCGTACTGTTTGTTCCTCGACGAACTGAACGCCTGCACTCACGAGGTGCAAAAGGCTTTTTACAGCCTCATCAACGAAAAGCGCGTCGGCGAGTACACAATGCCGGAAGGATCCATCGTGATCGGCGCGGGCAACCGGTCCACGGACAGCGCCATCGTCAAGACCATGTCGTCGGCCCTGATCAACAGGATGCTCCACGTGGAGCTTCGGGCGTCGCACAGGGACTGGCTCGAATGGGCCGGCGCGAATCAAATCCACCCCTACATACTCGACTACATCAAAATGCGCCCGGATCACCTCTTTACGCCGCCGCCCAAGACGGAGGAACCCTTTTCCACCCCCCGCTCCTGGCACATCTTAAGCGACGCTCTCGGTGAATACGGCGATCTGCCGGATATCGAGACCATCGGACTGCTGGCGCAGGGCTGTCTTTCGTCCCACCACGCGGTGCAATTCAAGGCGTTTGTCAAACAGATAAGGAGCCGGTACAAGCTCGCGTCCATAATAGATGGGGACGAGAGGTGGCCGGACAAACCGGAGGACCGGGACGTGCTCTACTTCCTCGCCCAGTCTTTCAGGTCGCAGCTCGTCAAGGAACTGCCTCGGGAGCGCGAGAACATGCGCCCGGAAAACAAGGAGTTCGTTCACAAGGCGAAAGCCTTGATAAAAGACTTGGCACAGATAAGCCTCGAAATTGCCCAGATGGCCGTTGCGACGGCGGACGGCGTCGAAAGGCTGCCGGATTGGTTTCTTGTGGAGATCGTCCGCGACCTGCCGAGGCTTGCGGTAAAGAAGGATTGATTAAGAAGAATTGATTGATTCAGTAAGAATTGACCTCAAAGGAGCGTCCTATGGCAAAACAATCCCGCAAAAAGTTCAACCCTGCGGACGAAAATTTTCAGGCTGGTAAAAAGGCGGTCTCTTCGCATCCTATGTTCGCTCCATTGGCGTGTCGTGCCTCTATTTGGCGGTACGCGAATTATCCGAACAATCGCTTGCCCAATCTCTGTCCCGAAAAAGCATGGGCCGTCGTCATAAGCTACGGCGTGATTCATTGCCATCCCAAAAGGCGGGGAGAGGCGGAAGAATGGGTTTACGTCATCGCCCACTGCCTGCTACATCTGGGGCTCGAACATTTTTCACCTCCGCCGAAAGAAAACAAGATCGCGTGGAACGCTGCCTGCGACTGCTATATCGCTAAATTTCTTTACGACCTGAAAATCGGCCGCCCACCCTCCGGCATAGGGGACCCCCGAGAACTGACGGCTCAGACGGAATTGGATCTGTACGAACACTTCACGGAGAGGGGAATCCCCAAAGATCTGCTCGCTTTCGGGACGGCGGACAATCTTCCCGACATGCTCGATGAAGGAGCTCCACGGGACTTGCGCGGCAAGCCCATCGACATGCAATGGGGTTCGCAGCTCGCGGCCGGAATTTCCATGGCCGTGAGCTGCGCCGTGAGCGTCGCCGGGGGAGCCGCCAATTCTCTCGATGACTCCGGCATGCGGAAGACCACCGCCCTCGGCGCGCGGGATTGGTTTATCAGCTCCTATCCGCTGCTGGGGGCGATTGCGGCCAATTTTAAGGTTGTCGAGGACCCGGCGCTCTGCGCGAGGATGGCAATATCCGTGGCCGCTATAAACGTTTCCATGCGCGAGATATACGTCAATCCTGCCGCGGCCTTGACCCTGGGAGAGTGCAAGTTCGTCATGGCGCACGAATTTTTGCACGCGGGCCTGCGGCACGACGCGAGAGCCGAAGGGCGTGACCCTTATTTGTGGAATGTCGCGTGCGATTACGTCATCAACGACTGGCTCGTACAGATGGATGTCGGAGAAATCCCGAGGATGGGTTTGCTTCACGACAAAGAGCTGCGCGGTCTTTCGGCGGAAAGCGTGTACGACCGCATCGTAACGGATATCCGCAAAGCCAGAAAACTTGCCACACTTCGCGGAGTGGGGCTCGGGGATATTTTGGGCGGTGAGGACGGGAATTGGCAGAAGCACGGCGACGGGCTCACCCTCGACGATTTTTACAGGAACAGCCTCTCTCAAGGACTCTCGTATCACGAAGAACAGGGCAAGGGGTATCTGCCGGCAGGGCTTATAGAGGAGATAAGGGCGCTCAGTTATCCTCCGATTTCCTGGGACGTGGAACTCGCTAAATGGTTCGACTCCTTCTTTTCGCCTCTCGAAAAACGCCGCTCTTACGCGAGGCTTTCCCGGAGACAGTCCTCCACGCCGGATATTCCGCGCGCAAGCTGGGTGGAGAAAGAGGACTCGGAATACGGGCGCACGTTTGGCGTTTTGCTCGACACATCCGGCTCCATGAACAGGGTTTTGCTGGCGAAGGC
>JAISLU010000019.1 GCA_031277095.1 Synergistaceae bacterium | reverse complement strand
CGGAAACGCGCCCGCTCGTCTTCATCCTGACTGATGCTTGTCAAAAGACCGTACGCCACCCTTATCTCCTCCTTCGCGGCTATGATTGCATTCAATACTTCTCTGTGCTGGGGCTTGTTCGCATAGGCCAGAAAGACCGCCCACATCTCACCACTGGTCATTTCAGCAACGGGTTTTTCCATGACCCGCTTCAGCTTTGACAGTTCCACGAACAAAATGTTTACAGCGTTCAGCAGCTCTTCCCCCCTCCGGGTTAGTGAAAACCTTTTGAGAACCTTTAACCAGTATGGACGAGAATTGAAGGGGGCGCAGGACCCCCTCAGTGTTTCACAAAAAGAGGCAGGCTGGCCAGGGTCACGGGGGTATCGCTCTCGTTGGCCAAGACGAAGCGGACGCTTTTGCCGTAGTTGAGGTTGAGGGGCCGGCCTCCCAGCTTCACCAGGTCGGAGAGTTTCACGGCGGCGGAAGGTTTCACGTTTCCATCGACGTAGACGCGGATGAAGAGCTTGGTCAAATTTTTGCCCTCGATAGATTTTTTGGCTAAACCGAGACTGGAGAGGCGGCCGGACCCGGTGATTTCTTTCAGAGTGACCTCCCCAGCGCCGGGGACGGTGATTTTAGAGTCGCAGATTGAGGTTTCTCCAGATCCGAGGCCGCCGCCGTCCACATTCACATCTACATCCACATCCACATCCACATCCACATCCACGCCTGCATCTACATCCACGCCTGCATCTACATCCACGCCTGCATCCTCGTCGTTGGCACCGGCCCCACTCATGTCGGCGGGGGGCGCAAAAAATCGAGCAGGGCGCCTCAGGGCCAATATGGAGGGAGCGGCGGGGACGTACGCATTCCCCACTGACAGCACGCTGCTGTACCAGACGTTGTTGCCCGGGGCGAATGCCTCGTCGTCCCACCCGGAGGGAAGCGCGTTGGGCGTCAAAAATGTGTCGCTCACCCGTTTACCTTTTTCCGTCCGCGACGCCACGAACGCGGTTTGGGTAGACACGATGCCATATTTGAGGGACTCCGTCAGCAGCAGTTCGTCAAGGGCGTCCCGGGCCGCGGCTTTCTTGTTCTCGTCGTAGATCGTGGCTTTTTCCTCGGGCAGCTGACAGCCCAGGGACAAAAGCTCCTTTCGCAGCTCTTCGCCGCTCAGTCGGGAAATTTTCAGAAACTCCAGCTCCTGGATCTGCCGTGCCCCGTACAGAGTGCGGATCGCGCCGCGCTTTTGCTTTGCCCCGGCGTCACTTATGGTCACGTCCACCGGCTGTTGGTCGAATAGAACCCGGATCGGCTCTTCACTGCGGAACCCGGATATTTTGCCCACAACCCAAAGGGGCTCGCCCCCCATGAGGCTTCCAAGCTCGGCCTCGACTTTGCCGTGCCTGCCCGGCCTCCCTGCCGGTCTTCCTGAGCCTTGGGGTCTTTCTGAGCTTTCCGCCCTGGTCTTTCCCGGGATGTGCAACCCTTGGGCGGGGAGTTCCAAGGTAACGCTTTCGGCCACGGGGCGCGACCATCGGGAGAGAATCTCGTCCACGGCGGTCGTAACGTCCTCCGCGTCGGGTTCGCTGGTCAGGTAGACCGCTGTGCCGCCCCCGCGCTCCGCCAGCCGGTTCGTCAAAGTGTCGTTGGGGGAGGCGTCGATGCAGAGGACGCTGATGCGCCGCCTGGAGCCGCTTTCGTATTCACGGCGGGCCAGTTCGAGAATCCGGCCCTCGTCCGTCACCTGGGCGTCCGTGATCACCAGAAGCTGACGGGCGATTTCGTTCCGTTGTTCCTGATTTTCTGTCGGCTCCGCTTTGGGGATCATCAGCATCCGCTCCAGAGCCGTGCCCAGCTCCGTGCCTCCCGAGGAGGTATTTTTCACCACAAATTCAATGGCCTTGGCGACGTTTTTGGGGGTCGCCGGGAGCATCTTCTTCGAGAAGAGGTATACGTCGCTATGGAAAAACGCCACGTCGAAAAGGTCGTCCTTCCCCAGGTCCGACAGAAATTTCTTCGCCGCCCAGTCCGCGGCCTCCCACTTCGCCCCGCCCATGGAGCCGGAGTGGTCGATCAGCAGCGAAACCTCCCGTTTCAGCGCCGGGGAATTCTCTTCGCTCTCCTCCGCCGCGGCGAGCAGAAGGAAGTAGGTGTCCTCGCCGTCGTCTTCCGCGTAAAGAAGGGCTCCTTGCCCGACGTTGGGCTTCCAGGAGAGCAAAAGGTCCCTGTCCGGGATCACGGCGCCTTTCGTCAGCGTCGCCGTCGATACACCGGCTTTCTTCTTTATGGAGATCTCGTGGGTGGAGGACGCTATATCCCTGGCGTCCCGGATTTTCAGATCCATGGAAAAACGGTGTCCGGGGTCGATGGCCAGCGCCAGAGGATTCGAGTCGGCCTGGGGCGTACCGGTCTCGTCCCCCCGGACGTAGCGAGGCGGGACCGTCAGAGGAAACCGCAGCTCCCACCCCGACTCGATGGGGCGGGCGACCGCCACGAAGTCCACCCGAACCTCGACCGCGACGTCCGGCTGGATGCCCGTGACGGCCATCGTGAAGGAGCTTCCCGACTCCCGGCTCACAAAAGCCGCCTGCCGGCCTTCGCTGCGCGCCGCGTCATATTCGGCCCGGGCCTCGCCCCGTTCTTTCAGCGCGGTCTCGATCTCCACGTCGCCAAAACGAACGGCCGCGGCCTTTACGGCGGCGTCGCCGGGCAGGGGGAAGCGGTATAGGGCTTCAATGGGCTGGGCACTCTGGGCCTTCGTGAAGGAGTATTTTTGCGACAGAGAGAGGGTCGCCAGCGGCCCCTCGACGGACCCGGAAAGGTGACTCTCCTTCAAAGGAACGAAGCGCCGGGCTCCGTCTTTGGATTCCACCTCCATGTAAGGCGATCCCTCCGGAGGGGAGTTGTAGTATTTCGACCTGTCGAGGGACGCGGCGCGGGCGGCGCCCGCCGTCAGAAAAAGAACCAGCGGAACAGTCAGCAGAACAACTGTGAAACTCGTTAAAAAGAACATTTCAAAGCCCTCCCTTTAGTATAAGTTTGGTATAAGTTTTAATAATATGGTTTTAATTTCTCGAGTGTGCGCCTTGACTATAACATAGGAAAAGGATATAGTCGTTCAACTTAAAAAATGTTCAATTTACACGCGCTAAATAGGGCAATTGACTTGTTTTTTAGCTATTCTAACTTTAGGCTTTTTATCTTGATTCACTATACCGTTTTTTAGAGAAGGGCGTAAGGGACAGAATGTACCCCACACGGTCTGCAAGACCAAGCCTGTGAGATTCAGCCTGCGAGATTCAGCCTGTAAGGCTCAGCCTTGACCCCAAGCGGTTTTTTGGCTATGATAGTGAGAAAGAGACAAACGAAGGAGGCGAGGTCACGTGGCGAAGTTTCGGTGTATCGAATGTAAGACCGTGGTGGAAGTAGACGCAAACGAACCGACAAAACGGTGTCCTAAATGTTTCGGCCGATACCTGGAGCTTGTGTCGGGAGAGATCAAGCGCGGAAAATCTTGGAGCGCCAAAAGTTTCAGCGTGAAATAACCCTAGTCGGTAAACCTCAAGGCGCCGGCTCTGTGCCGGGCTCAAACAAAAAACCCCGGATCGCCCCGGGGTTCTTCAATTCTAAACCATTCTGTTTCTAAACCATTCTTTTTTAGCCCATTGTATTAAAACGGCTCGTTTTGTTTCATTTGCCGAACTTCAAGGCTTTCTGGGCCTTGGCGACGTTCCGCAGGGTGAAACGCGCGAGGACATCCGTCAAGGTCTGGGAGTGTTCGCTTACGGCCTGAGACTGTTCGGCAACGCCCTGAGCGGCCTGGGCGGTTTCCTCGGTGGCGCGGCGGATGTTGGAAATCGTCTCCACCATGTCCATCGTGGACTTGGTGGCGCTGTCGATGGCGGTGGCCACCTCTTTGCTGGAGGCCGCCTGCTCTTCCGCAACGGCTGCGATGTTTTGGATGGAATCGTTGGCCTTGTTCATCTCCTTCAGAGCGGAGTTCAGTTCCGTTTGCGCCTGCTCCGCCTGGCTCAGGGTCTCCCCCAGCATACGGCCCGCCTCGGTGGTCGCCTTGATGCTTTCTTGGGCGTTGTTCTGAAGCTCGCCGATAATTCCGTTGACGTTCTGGGCCGCCCGGGCGGACTCCTCCGCCAGCTTCCGAACCTCCTCCGCCACAACGGCAAAGCCCCGGCCCACCTCGCCGGCGCGGGCGGCCTCGATAGCCGCGTTGAGGGCCAGAAGGTTCGTCTGGTCGGCGATGCCCGTGATCACCGACACGAAGCTGCTGACGTTTTCCACGGAAGCCACGAGCTGTCTCGTTTTGTTTTCGCTTTCTTTGGCGTTGGCGTCTACGTTGTGCATCCCTACGATAACGCCGTTGACCGTCTGAATGGCCTTGTTGGAGACATCGGTGGTCTGCGAGATGAAGGAGGCGCTGTCCGTTGCCGACTGGGCCACGGTGTCCGCCCCGGCGCTCATTTCCTCGACGCCGGCGTTACACTGCTCCAGGGCCGCTCCGTTGCTTTCGCTCAAAGAGGAAACTTGATCGATGGAGGCCTTGACCTCTTCCATGGAGGCGTTGGTTTCCTCGGAAATGGCGGAAAGGTTGCTGGCGCTGTTGGTGAGGTTGTCCGCGACGCTGACCACCTGCTGCAGCGCGTCTTCCTGAGCCTTGATCATATTGGCCAGCGCGTCCACCAGAACGCCCATTTCGTCCCTGCCCGCGTAACTGAAGTCCTCTTTCTCGACGGTGAGGTCGCCCTCCCCGGCGCGCTTCGCCAAAGCGACGATGGTGTTCAGAGGCTTGGAGATGCTGCGGGAAATGAATATCGCCACCAGGACGCCCAACACCACGGACACGATCGTAGAGGAGATCAAAAGGGTGACGGAGTAACCGATGTTTTGAACAGCCTCTTCAGACAAGGCCCTCACCCGGTCTTGGGCCATAAGGGAGGTTTCCGTCGAGTCGGTGTTGAGCGCGTTGAACAAAGGAAGACGCTGACGGCCGCTTTCGTTCAGGTCCTCGACAACCTTGACGAAAGACTGCACGCCGTCGGAATAATCTTTCTTGGCCGTCTCCAACTGCCCCAGCATCTGCTTTTTCTCCGGGGTATCGGCAAGGGGGGCCAAAATAGCGATATTTTTTTCGAGCCCCTCGATCAGACCGATGGTCTTCTTCAGCTCCTGGACGTCGGACGTAACCAGGGCGTGCTGCATGGCGCGGCGCAAATTCATGACATCCGTCACAATGTCCTCTCCGGCGTTGAGCAGATTCAAGCGATTCAGCATTTGTTCTGTCTGGTCGCCCTTGCGGATCTCATCTTCCAGCAACTTAAAAAGAAGTCCCGCGATATCGTGGGCGACATCGGACATTTTTTCTCCCGCCTTCACCATCTCGTTGTAGTTCGCTCTTTTTTTCAGAATGTTGGAGATAGTGGATTCAGTGAGGGCCACGTAGCTCTTGAGGGTAGGAAGCACCTTTTCTTGAGCGTATTTCGGCGCGTCGAGGCCTGGGTAAACGCTGCTCAATGCTATGAGATCGTTCAGACTTTTCTGGGCGTCCCCAAGTTTGCTTCTGGCCGACGCGATCGCCTCGTCGGTTTCCGTGTACTGCACCAGGCGAACCGCCAAAAAAGCCTCGTAAGACGAGCGTTCCACCTCAACGCTGGCTTTCATCGCGGCAACCAGCGCGGTCGCCAGAAAATCGCTGTTTTCCTGGACGCTGACCATGTTCCTCCAGGTCGCGGCGACAGAAAAGGCAAACACGACCAAAATCAACCCAAAGCCCAACAACAATTTAAAACTGATCTTCAAATTTCTCCACATACACGACATCCTCCTTCATACAACCTGTTAATTCAAGTCCGTACACATAAAGATCCGTACATACCGCGATTTGAATTCGAATTTTCACATAAAACATTCGCCGGACTGCCAGAGAACACGTGGAACACTATAACCAGTTTACTACACAATCTCAAAACTATGGGAAGAAAGGGAAAAAAAATTAAAAAAATTTCAGACGCTTTCTGTGTCCATAAAAGCGTCTGAAAGGGGACAGCGATTTAAAACAGGCGGAACAGGCGTTTATCCGAGAGGGACCAGCGTGTTTCCCCCGGCGGATGAACTCCGCAGGATGAAACGGGACAGGACATCCGTCAAAGTCTGGGCGTGCTGGGACATGGATTGGGCATGTTCGGCGACACCGTGGGCGGCGCGGACGGTTTCTTCGGTGGAGTGATGGATGTTGGCGAAGGTCTCCACCATCTCCATCGTGGATTTTGTCGCGCTGTCGATGGCCGTGGCCACCTCTTTGCTGGACGCGGCCTGCTCCTCCGCAACGGCGGCGATGTTTTGTATGGAATCGTTGGCCTTGTGCATTTCATTCAGCGCCCCGTCCAACTCCACCTGGGCCTGTTCCGTGTGACGAAGGGTCTCCTCCAGCTTGCGCCCCGCCTCGGTCGTGGAGGTGATGCTCTCTTGGGCGCTGTTCTGCAGCTCGACGATGATTCCGTTGACGTTCTGAGCCGCCCGGGCGGACTCCTCCGCCAGCTTTCGAACCTCCTCCGCCACAACGGCAAACCCTCGCCCCACCTCGCCGGCGCGGGCCGCCTCGATGGCCGCGTTGAGGGCCAGAAGGTTTGTCTGGTCGGCGATGCCCGTGATCACCGACACGAAGCTGCTGACGTTTTCCACGGACGCCACCAACTGCCGGGTTTTGTTTTCGCTTTCCTTGGCGTTGGCGTCCACGCCGTGCATCCCGACGATGACGTTTTTGACGGTTTGGATGGCCTTGTTGGAGACCTCCGTGGTCTGCGAGATGAAAGCGGCGCAGTCCGTGGCCGATTGCGCCACCGTCTCCGCCCCGGCGCTCATTTCTTCCACGCCGGCGTTGCACTCCTCCAGGGCCGCCCCGTTGCTCTCGCTCAAAAAAGAAATCTGGTCGATAGAGGTTTTGACCTTCTCCATGGAGGCGTTGGTTTCCTGGGAAATCGAGGAAAGATTCTCCGCGCCACTCGAAAGGTTGTCCGCCACCCCCACGATCTGCCTCATGCTTTGCTCTTGGGTCTCGATCATCTGGGACAGAGCCTCCACCAAAGTGCCCAGCTCGTCCTTGCCCCTGTAGCGAAATTCTTTTCTTTCGATGCTCAAGTCTCCCTCTCCGGCGCGTTTCGCCAGCGCGACGATGGTATTCAGGGGCTTGGAAATGCTGCGGGAAATGAATAGGGCGATCAAAATTCCCATAACGAGAGCGGCGGCCGTGGAAAAAATCAAGAGGATATTGGAGTTTCTCAGTTGTTCGACACTGTCCGCGGAGATGGTTTTCACGTGAGCCTGCCCCTGGTCGGAGGCGGCCGAAGCGTGTTCCGTGAATTTCAGGGTGAGGGCGGATCGCGTGTTGTGAAGATCGTTCAGCGCCGTAAATTTCTCCACGAACCCCTTCAGGTTTTCCGCGTAGCGCAAAAACGCCGCGAGGATCTGTTCCATCGTCTCCCGGTGCTGGGGGTCGGTGGTCATTTCCCTCAGGTCCTGAAGTTTGCTTTGGATGGAGCGCAGGGTGTCGAGGGTTGCGTTCATCATCCCAATGTCCTCGCCGTCGATGCTCTTTTGCAGGTCCAGTTGCAGTTTCAGGTTGTCTTTGTCGATCTCCGTACTCAGCCGAAGCTGTTTCAGTCGAGCCTTTTCGGCTCCGTAAGGCTGTCCTCCTTCCTGCATAGGTTCCGGCCCGGGTTCGTCCAGGGCGGAATAAAGGGCGCTGTCGAGTTTTTCTACAAGAACGTCCATCTCTTTTTTCGACTGGATCATGGCGTCGTACTGGGCATTTTTCTCCGCAAGGGCGGTCTGGGTGCGTCCGACGATGTCCATATAAGATTTATATAAAGGGAAAACCTCGTCCGCCTCGTATTGCATTGCCTGAAGGCCCGGCTGCGCCCTATGGAGGGCTTCGATGTCGTTCACCACTTTTTGAAGTTCCTCCAGACTTTTTCTGACCTCCGAGAAGGAGTTGTCGCTCTCGATATACCGGGCCATTCGCATGGCCAAAAAGAGCTCGTAGGCGTGACGCTCCAGGGACTCCGACAGCGTCATGGAGGGCACCGAGCCGTCCACCAGAAATCGGCTGCCCCGCTCTGCTTGCGAGATGTGTCCTATCGTCACGGAGGTAGCGAGCATGAATATGCCCAAAACCAAACCGAATCCCAACAATAGTTTCGAACCGAGTTTTAAATTTCTCCACATGCACATCACCTTTTCGAGACAGGATATTGTGATTATAAAAATCTGCCATAAAATAAAAATAGAAATATATAGAAACGAAGTATCTTTATTTGCTGAATTAATTTTAAGTATAAAAATGAATTGCGTTATTAAAACATGGTATATCTTTAATAGATTAAAAAATAAGAAACAGCAGTTATTTATACTGTTGAACGGCATGGAGTGCAGAGTACTGAAGAATTCGGAGATTGCGGCCCAATTTTGCCACAAAAAAGGATTTTACGGGGATAAAAATTAATAGGGACGAGTTCATGTTTTGTGTGCGGGGCGAGAGGTGACGAGTGTGGAAATCGAGTTCAAACGGGTAGGGGTTATTGGAGTGGGGCATCTTGGGCAGCATCACGCGCGGGTCTACACGGAGCTTTTGGATGCGCGTCTCGTGGGCGTTGTGGATGTAGACGAGAATCGTGCCCATTCCATCGGCGAAAGTCTGGGGGTTCCCTGTTACACCCATATGGAGGAGTTGTTCGACCGTCAGCGCCCAGAGGCGCTGTCCATCGTGGTTCCCACGAGCTTGCATTACCCAGTGGCCAAATGGGCCCTGGAGCAGGGGATTCACGTTTTGGTGGAGAAGCCCGTTACCACGCGCCCCAGCGAGGCCGAAGACCTGCTGCATATCGCGGCTCGGAAGGATTTGGTGCTGCAGGTCGGGCACATCGAGCGGTTCAACAGCGCCGTCCGTCATATCTCCCAGGCCGTTCACGCCCCTATTTTTTTGGAGTCCAAGCGGGTGGGGCCCTTCTCTCCGCGCATCAACGACGTTGGGGTGGTACTCGACCTGATGATCCACGACATCGATATCGTGCTTTCCCTGGTCCCCTCGGAGATCTCCCGGATAGCCGCAACGGGGTGCCGCGTTCTCACGGAACACGAGGACATCGCCAGCGCCCAGATCACCTTCGAAAATGGCGCGATGGCCCATATTTTCGTCAGCCGCATCGCCGAAAAACGCATGCGGCAGTTGGACATCATGGAGCGGGAGCGACACATCACCGTCAACTACGAAACCCAGGACGTACAAATTCACCGCTGCGTCCGGGACAACAACGGGGTCACCGAGATTTTGGAGCGCCCCGTCTTTCCCAAAAGCGAGCCTTTGAAACTGGAACTGGCGCATTTCATTGGATGCGTCCGCGAGAAAAGACCTCCTCTGGTGGGCATCCGGGACGGAAAACGCGCCCTGGAGGTGGCCATCGAGGTCCTGCGCCAAATTCACGACGAAACGCCCCAGAGAAAGACCGTCTGCGGATAGGCAAGAGGCTAACCCAAGTAAAGATGAGAGTGAGAAGTATTTACGGGAAAACTGCACATGCGGTCCCCTGAGGCGGCGGAAGTGAGTGATATGGCTGACGGTTATTTTTACGAGAGCTGAAACGTCGCTGGAAAAGCCGCAGAGGCAATGATTACCCTGCCCAGGTGATTCTCATTGCCGATTCTCATTGCCTCTGCTGTGTGCTGGATCGTGGCGCTGATTCTTTTATTTTTTCCCGGAGGCGGCGGTCTGTCCGTCGTAGCGGAACATCGCCAGGATATTCTGGAGTTTCTCGACCCCGCCGCTGAGCTTCTGGGCCTCCTCCGCGACGTTCTCGCTGGCGGCGGAGGTCTCTCCCGTAGCCGACCGGATGTTGTTCAGGGCATTCACGACCTCCGTGGTGGCTTGGGTCACCTTCGCCACGCCCGAGGTCATCTCGGAACTGGCGGCGGCCTGTTGTTCGGCCGCGGAGGCGATGGTCTGCATGTTTCCGTTGAGGGAATCCACCTCGGACAGGGCTTTAGCGAGCTGCTCCTGGGCGTGTTCGGCTTGGGTCACGGTTTCGTCGAGGGTTGCGCCCATCTCCCTGACGATCACGTTTGTGCCGCTGGTGTCGTTTTGCAGGGCGGAAATCAGCTTTTGAACCTCCTGGGCGGCGTGGGCCGATTCCTCCGCCAGTTTGCGGACCTCCTCGGCGACGACGGCAAAACCCCGGCCGGTCTCCCCCGCCCGCGCAGCCTCGATGGCCGCGTTCAGGGCAAGAAGGTTGGTCTGGTCCGCTATGCCCGTAATGGTCGATACGAAGCCGGCGATGGCGCCCACGGAGGAGTTCACTTTCTCCAGAGACTCCGCGCTGTGTCCCGACCGTTCGCTGACCAGCCGGATCTTGCCGACCACCTGATCGACCTCGCTGACCGCTTCTTTTGTCAGGAGCGTCGTGTTGGCGGCCGCGTTCGCTCCCTTTCCGGCCGACGCGGCCGTCGATGAGGCGGATTGCGAGACCTCCTCCACGCTGGCGTTGGTTTCCTCCAGGGCGGAGGAGTTGGACTCCGAAAGACGGGCGACCTCCTCCACAGAGGCTTTGACCTCCTCGGTGGACGCGACGGCCTCCTCCGACACGGCGGTCAGGTTCTGGGAGGTCGAGGCGAACCTCTCCGCCTCCCCCTGAAGATCGTGGAACACCTGGGTCAGGCTCGTCTTCAGTTGGATGTAAGCGCCGGCCATCATCCCGATCTCGTCCTTGTACTTCAAAAGCCAAAGTTTACTGGTGTCCGTGGTGAAGTCCAGATCCGAGGCGCGCTTCATCACATCCGAAATGGCGATAATCGGCTTGACGATCTTGTTGACCACCAGAATGATGACCGCCGCGAGAATCAGAAGCCCCACTGCCGCGACGAGGATGGTGTTCTGGGTCATTGTCCGCGCTTCGGCCAGTATTTCGTCGAAGGGAAGGTTGGCGTTGACGCTCATGAACTGCTTCGAGGTCCCTATGGTGACGGGGGAGTAGGCCTTCAGCGCCCTCTGGCCCGTCAGCGCCATGATCTCGTCGACGCTGAGGGGTTTGCCGTTCTGGATGGCCGCTATCACCTGGGGGGCGGATTTTTGCCCTTTTATGATGTCGGCCACATTTTGACCGATCCGTGACGTTTTAGGGGAATAGACGACCGTCCCGCCGTGGGCGAAAATCTGCAGGACGACCTTATCGCTGATGAGCCGGATCTTAGACATCAGCTCCTGAATTTCTTTGAAGCTGATGTCGGCCCCGAGAACGCCCGCCGTCTTCCCGTTCAGCTCGATCGGAACGCAGAATTTGGAGATCAGCTCTTTTTCGCCGTTGGGAAGGGATGTCCATTCCGGCTCCGTGACGGTGACCTCGCCGGTCCTGAGGGGATTTTGATACCACGCGGCGGCCTCGGGGCGGGTGAGGGTTTCGGCTGTGACCGCTTCGGTTCTGCTGGCGCTTCCGTCCCGGTTGTCCTTGAACGAAACCACGATCCGCCCGTCCCGGCCGTACGTACCGGCGAAGTCCGCGTCCCGGCCGTCGAAGGCATCGGGCTCGAATGCGAGCCACAGATTGACGCTTCGAGAGCTGACCGTGGTCGCCGTGGAAAGCAGGTTCATCAAAACCTCTCTGGAGTTGGCTTGAGTTTTGTCCATTCCCTCGATCATGGCTCCGGCGTTGGTCAGAACATCCATGTCCGCCTCCAGCTCGTTTTGAATATGCCTGGCCGTAGACTCGATGGTGGTCAACGCCAAGGTCACCGCGTCGCGCTCTGCCTGTCTCGACGAACCCACCGCCACGTACGCAATGACCGCGACAAACAAAACGACGACGACGCTCAAAATACTGATGGTTGTTTTAGTTCTCAACTTCAATTTGCCAGTCCCCCTTGAACCGTATATTACATGAATAAAAAGCCCCTAAACGTTCAAGCTCAGGGGGAGTGGACGAAGAGGGTTTGAACGGTCAAAAAAGCTTCTCTTTCATATTCATAATTGGCACAATATTACTGCTGAATTATAAAACGCTTCTGTGGGAATAGCAAAAATAGAAATACTTTTTATTAGTGATGTTTACTCAGAGATGCTTACTCAGATTCAGAGGCCGCTCATCGACTGGTCCCATGTCTCGTGGATCAAGGTTTGGGAGCCGTCCGCACCCTTCCGTGCTGGGAGACCACCACGTAGTACTCGGCGCGGCCGCGGCTCACCTTGATGGTAATCGTCGGAACCCAGGCGTTCCATTGAGGAGAATAGAGGCTGACAGGCGCGCTGCCTTGGTAGCGGACGAACCTGCAGCCGTACAGGGAAGTGTAGGTGTCTTTCCGAAGCGGGTTTTGCCATTCCGCTTGAATGGAACCGTCCGGGGCGTTGCCGGGGCAGATCAGCGAGAAAGAGCGGCCGGAGCGATTGGAGATCGTCATGAGGTTGTTCAGCCAATGCTCCAGCTTCAGAGCTTCCCGCCGGGGCATTTCGCCGTCGAGCTGGAAAGCGCCTCGGACGATCCCTATCGTTCCGGCGAAAAAGGCGAGAATCGCCACCGTCGCCAGCACCTCCACCAGGGTGAAGGCGTGCATTCGGCGGCTCGCAAAAGAGTCCGTCAAAGGGTCCGTCAATTTGTAAACGAGAACCTACCGGGCGGCCGCTTCGATCCCCAGTTGAAACACCTTGAGGTTCGCGTCAACATGCTTGGGGGGCGCAAGCTCTTTCAAAGCCGCCGTCACGTTCTCTCTCTCGAACCCCTCGATGTTCATGCCGCTGGCCGCCCCCAAGATCAAGACATTGAGAAAAAGGGCGTTCCCGTTCATGTGGCGGTTCAAAATATCGTATCCCGCAAATTTGCAGGCGTCGATTTTTCTGTCGGACAGGTATTTTGCCAGATGTCCGTTTTCAAAGGCCCGCGGGTCGCTGGTGTTGATCAGGAGGGTGCCGCCTTCTCTCAAGAACCCCAGGTTGCGGATGCCCTCGTTCTGGTCGAAGGCCATGACCACGTCCGCGTGGCCTTCCGTGACCAGAGGCCCCCTGTAGTCGCCCACCTTGAAGTGACTGATGACGGACCCGCCCCGCTGGGCCATTCCGTGAACTTCGCTCCCCACCACGGGGAGGCCCTTGTCGATCGCGATCTTACCCAGCACCTTGCTGGTGAAAAGGATACCCTGTCCGCCTATACCTACAATGATGTACTGCATGCTGACACACCTCCTACTCTTGCTCGGTGATGGCGCCGTGGGGGCAAACGTCCCGGCATACGCCGCAGGATACGCAGTAGCGCGCGTCGATGGAAGTCTTCTTCGCCTTTGCGTCGAAGGACAGACCCGGGCAGCCGAAGAAATCGATGCAGTAGCGGCAGCCGATACATTTGTCCTCCTTCACGGTGACGGGGACGCTTTCCTGAGGGACGCGCAGCAGCATGCAAGGATGTCTGTAAATGACCACGGCGGGGGCTTCGTTGTTCTTCGCGTGTTCCCACGCGCGTTTGACGACGTTCACGCCGGCCTCGATATCGTAGGCCTCCACCGTTTCAACCCACGTCACGCCGCATCCGCGGACCGTCGTTTCGATGTCCAGAGCGACGCCCCGGTCTTTGGCTCGGGGCTTGTTCCCTATGCCGGGGTGAGACTGCCCCCCTGTCATGGCGGTGATACTGTTGTCCAAAATGCACAGCACGAAGGCGTGCTTGTTGTACACGGCGGAGATCAGGCCGGGCACGCCCATGTGGAAGAAGGTGGAATCCCCTATGGTCGCCACTATGGGGCGCTCCTGCCCCGTCGCCTTGTGGGCCATGTAGAGGCCTGACGACGTGGTGACGGACCCGCCCATGCAAACGCTGGTGTCCAGGCCCTTTTGGTTGATACCCAGGGTGTAGCATCCGATGTCCGACGGGTTGATGGCGCCGGGGATCGCCTTGCGGATGGCGAAAAAGCTGCTGCGGTGAGGGCAGCCCGCGCAAAGCTGCGGCTTGCGGGGGGCCAGGCCCAGCTCCTCCACGGCGGCCGAAAGCTGGGAGGAGTCCGGTTTCGAGACCGTCTCCCCCAGTTGTGAGAGGACGATTTTCTCGATGACATCGGGCAGAAGCTCACCCGCGCTGGGAACCACGTCGTTCCAGCGTCCATTCACCTTTGTGCGGTCGAGGAGCTGAGTTTCGATGACGGGATAGGTTTCCTCCAGAACGAGAATTTTTTCGTGCCGAGCGATGAAGCCCTCCACCAGTCTGTTGGGAAGAGGATAGGGAGTGCCGATCTTCAGAATGGAGATGTCCTCCCGCCCCCACTCCGCCAGGAGGTCCCGGAGCATGGAAAAGGCGACGCCTCCCGCGATGACGCCCAGCTTCGCCTTCCCTTTGGCGGGCAGTTCGCAGTTGAACGCGCCCCAGTCCGTCTCGAACTCCTCGCGGATTTTGGCAATTCTTGCGTTGTGGCGCGGGTGGGCGGTGCGTACCAGGGCGGGAAGCTGGGTCCAGCGGCTGGGATCCCGCTCGAACTTGACGGTGGTTCCGGGCTCGAAGCTCTCCGCCTCCTCGATGGCTTGACGACAGTGAGCGACCCGCGTCGTCGGCCGCAGCATGACGATGACGCCGTGTTTCTCCGAAAGACCGTAGGCGGCTTTCACCATGACGGAGGCCTCCAGAGCGTCCGACGGATCCAGGCACGGCACCTTGGCGAACATGGCAAAAAAACGGCTGTCCTGCTCGTTCTGGGAGCTGTGCGGCCCCGGATCGTCGGCGGAGATCAGGAGCATACCCCCTTTGAGCTGAAAAAGCGCCCCGGTCATGAACGGATCGGCGGCCACGTTCAGCCCCACTTGTTTCATGACGGCGCAACTTCGGGCTCCCGTGAAAGCCGCCGCCAGAGCCATCTCGAAGGCCACTTTTTCGTTGGCTCCCCACTCCACCACCGTCGGCGCGGCGAGCCTGTCCGCGCAGGCGGCTATGGCGGGCAAGATCTCCGAGGACGGAGTGCCTGGATATGCGGCGGTCACCTGACATCCTGCTGCAACCACCGCCTGAGCTATTGCTTCGTTCCCGAGAAGCAAGGCTTTTTTGCGCGAAATGTTCTTCGCCGGAGCTGCGTCGTTCAGAATTTCTTTGCTCATCGTTCAACACCCCTTTGTTTTTAGATGACCGTCATTAGTATATCTTGTTTCAAGACAGGAATTTACGGCGTTTTATGCGGACCTTGAAAAAATGAACCAAACTCTGTACAGTGTCATCAGTTTCCAGATCGGAGTTTCCAGATTGAAGATTGAAGATTGAAGATCGGGGTTTGAAGCTCGAAGTTTATGACCGAGGGGGTCAGGAGAAAATGTTTTCTGAATTTGAAATAGAAAAGATTGAAACAGCGAAAACTTTGGGGGTTTTGGGGGGCATGGGGCCGGCCGCGACGGCCGAATTTTTGAGAATCCTGGCTCGGGACACTCCGGCTCAGCGCGACCAGGATCATCCGCGAATATTGCTTCTATCGGACCCCTCCATTCCCGATCGCACCGAAGCCATTCTCGGCTTGGGAGACGACCCGACGCCTCTGCTGCGCCTCGGTCTGGAGCGTCTGGTCCAGTGGGGGGCGGATGTCCTGGCCGTGCCCTGCAACACGGCGCATTCCTTCATCGACCGCTTCAGGCGGGAGCTGACCGTGCCCTTCATCCATATCGTGGAGGCGACGGTGGCGGCGGCGAAGGAGAAAAGTCCCGAGGGCGCGTGGATTCTTTCCACCTGGGGAACGCGCCGAAGCGGGCTTTACGACGACTACGCGCGCCGGGCGGGCTACCGTTTCCTTACGCCCTCGGACCCGGAGCAGGAACGGGTGCAGGAAAGCCTGACCTACGTCAAGGCGGGGAAGATGCCGGAGGCGGGGAGGGTTTTGCGGGAGGTGGTCGAGAAACTCTGGGAGCGGGAAGACACCCTGGTCGTTACGGCCTGCACGGAGCTGCCCCTGGCCTACGCCGCCTCCGGCTTGCCCCAGGGCAGAGAAATATCCAGCCTCCAAGCCCTCAGCGACGCCTGTATCGCCTTTTTAGGCCATGAGAGCGTATGAGAACAGTGAAGATGAAAACAGTGTAATGAAAACAGTGAATGAAAACGAAGATTGGCTGGCCGCTGAAGGGAATATAGAAGGGAATATGGGAGGGAATATCGATTCCTGTATAATCGAGCGCGGAACCATAGATATAGAACCGAGGAGGAACGCACATGACAGCCGCAGAACGCCAAGACATACACCGGACAATAGACGCGCTTTCCGATTTCGCCATCGAGAAGCTGGCGCATTACGTCGATTTTCTGCGTTACGAGGAACGCCTGGAAGACTTGGAGGAAGAAGAGGATATCGCGTACATCGAAGCTCACAAGGACGAAGGACCCAATGTCCCACTGAGCGTTGTTATTGCAAAGTATGAGGCACAATATGGCCCACTCGATTGAATTCAAGCCTTGTGTCGACAGAGAACTCGATCTACTCCCCCGTGAAGTCCGGGCGCATATAGTCAAAGCGGTAATGGCCCTTGCCGACACTCCCCGGCCCGTTGGGTGCAAAAAACTGAAAGGCCGTGACGCCTGGCGCATCCGAGTCGGCAACTACCGGGTAATCTACGAGATTCACGATAATATCCTTGTCGTGCTGGTGGTGCGTGTCGCGCGCCGGCGGGAAGCGTACAAGGCTTAACCGCCGGCAGCTTTACACTGCGTTTTTCGACCCGAAGTTTTGGCAGTGAGCAATTCCTTCCTCCGCCACGGAGGAGGCGCCGTAAATTTTGCGGTCCTGCCCCACAGGGCAAACTTTGGTGCAGACTCCGCAAGGATAGCGCAGCTCATTTTTCAACCGCTGGTGATAGTCCGCGCATCTGTTTTTGTTCATATCCGCGATCAGCGCCCCCGGATGCGCCGTGAACGCGCTCACCGGGCAGCTCTTTTTGCAAAGGCCGCAGTTGATACACAGGTCCTTTTCGATAACCTTGTCCGGCACGATGTCCGCGTTGGAGATCACGGAGACCAGCCGGACGCGGGGGCCGTACTCGGGGGTCAGCAAGGTATGGTTGACCCCGATCGTGCCCAACCCCGCGTACTTTCCGGCCAGGACGTGGGAAAAGGCGGCCTCCGGCTTCTTGACCAGCACAGAGATATCGCCGTAACAGTCGCGAGGGAAGAAGAACGCCCCGTGGCCCAGAGTGTTGAGCAAGTTCGCGATTTTATAGGCGGCCTCGTCCAGCAGGCGGTTCGTCGTGTTGTACAGTTCGGAGTACACCACCGACGGCGTGGTTTCCAGCATCGGGAGAAAGATCTGCACGCCTAAAACGATCACCGTGCGGCTCCACGGCCAAATGGAGGCCGGAAAGAAGGCCCGGTCGGTTTCTCCGTATTCTTCCCAGCGCTCCACACCGGCGAAGCCAACGAGGTTCATTCCCAATTTTTTGGCCTCGCGTTTGATTTTTTGCTTCAGTTCCGTCCTGACGGTACGGGACATGGAAAACTCCTTTCGTGAATTCAAGCTCAGGGGGCGGAAAATTGCCCCCTGAACTCTCTGGGGAAAGCGCCGGTCAATGAGGAGCGGCTTGATTCTTCACCATTTAACCTTTTACGTCGTTTCTATGATTTCCGCTATTTCCATGCAGGCAGGTAAGAGCCCTCGAAGTAATCCTGAAACACCTTTTTCACCTCGTCCGTCTGATAGGCCGCGACGACTTTCTTGAAAATTTCTTTGCCGGCGTCCTGAGTCCGGGCCGCTATGACGTTGATGTAGCTGTCGTCTTTGTAAAAACTCAAGTTGTCGTAAAAAATAGAGTCTTTGGAGGGGCTGAGGCCGAAATCCAGCGCGTAGTTGCCGTTGATGACCCCCGCCGCCACGTCGGGAAGAATCGAGGGGACCTGGGCGGCGTCCACGGGCACAAACTCCAGCGAAAGGGGATTTTCGGCGATGTCCGAGACGTCGGGGTTGACCACATCCGCCTTCAGCTTGATCAGCCCCGCCCCTTGCAGCACCGTCAGCGCGCGCCCTTGGTTGACCAAGTCGTTGGGAAACGCGATTTTATCGCCCTTTTTAATCTCGCTTACGTTCTTGATTTTTTTGGAGTAGAGGCACATTGCCGAAAGAAACGTATCGCCTATGGGCGTCAGCTTGTATCCCTTGGTCTGAATCTCGTTTCTCAGGTACTTGTGATGCTGAAAGGCGTTCAGGTCGATCTCCCCCGCGTCCAGCGCAGCGTTGGGCAAGGTGTACTCCGCGAAGTTCACCAGTTCCACGTCGATACCTTCTTTCGCGAGCCTTTCGATGACCGGTGCCCAGATCACCTCGTAACTTTCGCCGACGATCCCCACCTTGAGCTTGACCCTCTCTCCCTCCGCCGCCTCCGCGGAACCGAAAGCGAGGGACGCCGCTATGGAAACAAGAAGCACAGAGATTATTTTCGCAAATTTCATGATGTTCACGATCCCCCCATATTTAATTTCCCGATTCGATGGGTGCATTTCTTTTATTTCCTTCATTTCCGCCATTTTCTTCATCTCTTCTCATTTTTTATTATTTCTTATTATTCTCTTCATTTCCATGCGGGCAGATAGGAACCCTCGAAAAATTCTTTGTAGACCTTTTCAACGTCCTCCGATTGATAGGCTTTGACGACTTTTTTATAAAGTGCGTTATCGATGTCCTGCGTTCTCACGGCGATGACGTTGACATAACCCTTGTCTTTATAAAAGTTCAGGTTGTCGTAAAAGATCGAGTCCTTGGTCGGGCTCAGTCCGAAGTCCAGGGCGTAGTTTCCGTTGATGACCCCTGCCGCCACGTCGGGAAGCACCGAGGGCACCTGAGCGGCGTCCACGGGAACGATCTCTATTTCCAGGGGATTGGATTCGATATCCGTCGTCTCGTACAGTTTATTTTCGACGGGTTTCAGTTTGAAGACACCCGCTCCCTGTAACACCGTCAGGGCCCGGCCCGTGTTGACCGCGTCGTTGGGGATCGCTATTTTATCGCCTTTTTTCAGCTCCTTCACGCTTTTGATCTTTTTGGAGTACACGCACATGGCGGAAAGGTACGTCTCTCCGATGGCCGACAGCTTGTACCCATGAGTTTTGTTTTCATTGTTCAGATAATTATAGTGTTGAAAGGCATTCAAATCGATTTCTCCAGCATCCAGCGCTGCGTTGGGGAGAGTGTAATCGGAAAAATTGACCAATTCCACGTCCACTCCCTCATTCGCCAGTTTTTTCACGACAGGCGCCCAGATTTCCTCGTCGCTTTCTCCCACGATTCCCACTTTGACCTTTGCCCGCCCGTCCGCCGCCTCGGTTACGCCAGTCAAAAAGCACACCAGAGCGAAAACCGCCAAAAAAATTTTCCCTAAACTCGATTTCATTTCGTTTTTCCTCCTGTTAGTTTTCCGCTTTAGTCTTCCCACACGGGGAGTAGCGAGCCTTTGAACTTGTCCGCCAACACTCGCTTCACGCCGTCCGAGTGAAACGCCTTGACAATCCGCTTGAATATTTCCCTATCTTTGTCGGCCGACCTTGCGGCGACGATGTTGACGTAACCCTTATCTTTGTAAAAGCTCAGGTCGTCGTAGAAAATTGCGTCCTTGGAAGGATTCAATCCGAAATCGACGGCGTAGCCTCCGTTGACGACGCCCGCCGCCACGTCCGGCAGCAGAGAAGGAACCTGCGCGGCATCCACGGGGACGAACTCGATTTTAAGCGGGTTGGAAGTGACGTCCGTCGTCTCCGGCGTGTTGCCCTTGCCTGGGTCCACTTTGATGATCCCCGCGCCCTGCAGTACCAGCAGAGCCCGGCCCGTATTGATCACGTCGTTGGGGATCGCTATTTTGTCGCCTTCTTTCAATTCACTGAGGTTTTTGATTTTTTTCGAGTACACGGACATGGAGGCAAGAAAAGTGTCGGCAATCGCCGTGATTTTATAGCCCTTGGTCTTAACTTCATTGTTCAGATAGTTATAGTGCTGGAAAGTGTTCAGATCGATCTCTCCCGCGTCCAGCGCCGCGTTGGGCAGCGTGTAGTCGGAAAAACTGATCAGCTCGACGTCGATCCCCTCGGCCGCCAGCTCTTTTATCGCCGGTTCCCATATATCCTGGTAGATCTCGCCCGTGACTCCAACCTTCACTTTCGTTCTTTCCCCATCCGCCGACCAGGCAGAATCGCCGAAAGCGAAGGTCGCCGCTATGGCAACAAGAAGCACAGAGAATATTTTCACAAATTTCATGATGTTCACGATCCCTCTTTCTGACAAGTAGATTTTTGGCTCGATCTTTAAATTTGAGTTTTTAATTTCATTTTGCGACTCTCTTCCCTTTTTCTTTTTTTCCTTTTCTCTCCTTCCTTTTCTCTCCTTCCTCTTCTTTCCTTCCTCTTGCAATTTTCAATGGCTGCTCTTTTTGGCGACAAAGCTGCCCAGAATTTGGATGACGTTCACGATCAGCACCAAGGTGAGAACCGTCACGTAAGTGACGTCCAGTTGGTTGCGCTGGTGCCCGTAGCGGATCGCGAAGTCCCCCAGTCCCCCCGCGCCGACGGCGCCCGCCATAGCGCTGAGGCCGATGAGGTTGATCGCCGTGATGGTGGTGCCCCGTGCGATCCCCGCCAGGCTTTCTCTCAGATAAACGCGGAAAACGATTTCTATGGGGCCGGAACCCATAGACTGGGCCGCCTCGATGACGCCGCGATCGACCTCCGCCAGGGCGCTTTCGATCTGCCGGGTGAAAAACGGCGTCGTTCCGAACACCAGAGGAATTATGGCTCCCTTCACCCCAATGGCGGACCCCATGATCCACCGGGTCAAGGGGATCAGCCCCGCCAGCAGGATGATGAAGGGGATGGAGCGAAAGAAGTTCACGACCTTGTCGACGGCGTGGTAGACGGTTGTGTGTTCCATCACGCCGCCTTGTTTCGTCACGGTCACCAAGATACCGAAGAACAAGCCCAGCACGAAGGCCAGGGCCCCCGAGCATCCCACCATGGTCAGCGTCTCGCCAATGGACCTAAAGAACACCGGCCATTTCGACATCACGTTGGGGATCAGTTCGCCGAGGAAGTTCAGCAATGCCTCTTGCATCTAAAATCACCTCCACTCCGACGGATTTGTTCCGCAAAAAGGCCAGGGCCTCGTCGATATCCCCGGGGCGGCCGCTCATGATGAAAATGAGGCCGCCTATGGGCGCGTCGCCCAGCAGTTCGATATCTCCGAAGATGATGTTCGCGTCGATGCCGAATTGCCTCGAAATCGTCGAAACCAGCGCCTCGGAGACATTTTTCTCCAGGTACTTCAGCTTGACGATACATTCCCCCGGTTTCAGCTGCACAATGGAGGCGTTGCGGGCGATCAGTCCGTAGATTTTGGAAAGGTTCGACGTCGTGTCGATGAAGTCTCGCGTAATCTGCTCCCTGGGGTCCGCAAACACCGAAAATACCTCTCCTTCCTCCACCACACAGCCGTTTTCCATCACGGCCACGCGGTCGCAGATTTCTTTCACCACCTGCATTTCATGGGTAATGACGACGAGGGTGAGTCCCAGCTTTGTGTTCAGGTCCTTCAGAAGTTTCAGTATGGAAAGCGTCGTTTGAGGGTCGAGAGAACTGGTCGCCTCGTCGCAAAGGAGAATGCCGGGGTCGTTGGCCAGAGCCCGGGCTATCGCCACGCGCTGCTTCTGGCCTCCGCTGAGCTGGGAGGGGTAGTCGCGCTCCTTCTCCTCCAGCCCCACGAGGCTCAACAGCTCCCGCACCTTGTCCGAAATTTGTTTTTTGTCCAGCCCGCTGTACTTCAGGGGATAGGCGACGTTCTGCGCCACCGTCCGGGAGGCGAAGAGGTTGAACTGCTGGAAGATCATCCCTATCTTTTTCCGTGCCCTGCGCAGTTCCCGCTCCGGGAGCCCGGTGAGGTCCACACCCTCCACGTACACCCTGCCGGCGGTCGGTCGTTCCAAGAGATTGATGCACCTCACCAGCGTGGATTTTCCCGCGCCGGAAAATCCGATGATGCCATAAATTTCCTTTCGTTTGACGGTCAAGTTGACATCTTTCACCGCTTCGACGGTCCGGTCCTCCGTCACGAACGTTTTACTGACATTTTCCAATACGATCATCTTCAGCACCTGGTTTGTTTTCTGCAAAAATAAGGTATAAAAAAAGGAAGCCTTTTCGATAAGCTTCCAAGAGCACCCGCATACTGTTCGTTGTCGCCGAAGCCGGATCAAACCTCAAGCGCGCAACATCGCATGATGCAGGTGTCCCGGAATCGCATCATCCCCATTGGCATCCTGTCGATGCAGAAAAAATCGAATCGTTTCACCCACAAAACCCCCTTTCACCTTTCTCTTATAATAAACATATATTCAATATGTTTAAGATAATTTAACACACCTTGAAGGAACCTGTCAAATCAAAATCGCAATTCAAATCTCGAAATTGAATATTATTCCGGGCTGTTTGTAGAACTGTTTGTAGAACTCAGTCGTATCGAACTTGTCCGTCATTTCATGTCTCCTTTTATATCATGCAGGGTGTCGTTCTTGAACGGTGAATGTTTTTCCATAGGCAGGCTGGGACTTTTACCTTAGAGCTGGCGCCCGTGCAGGCGCACAAAAAATCCCGCCATTTCAGCGGGATTTAAATTTAATCGGGGTGATCCGAGATATCTTTTCTATATTTTATTCATTTTTATATTTTATTTATTTCTATATGGAGGCGGCACCCAGATTCGAACTGGGGATAAAGGATTTGCAGTCCTCTGCCTTACCACTTGGCTATGCCGCCGATAAACCCCAATATTCTATAACTCGGCTTCAAAGTATGGTTGCACGAATTACTTAATATCTCGTAAAACCCGTAAAAATATGCGCTGAACTTTAAAGCAGACCCCTAGCCGATAAAAACAAAATCTGTTTGACATCACATACTTTTTAAGGTATTATTGCATTGATGTTGAAAGTTTGACTAAAAAAACTTGATAATGTGTTTTGTATCCTTCGATAATTTTTAAGGCAAGTATCGGAAGGGCATAAATATTCAGGGGCGCAATTATGCCTTCGTGGGTTTTTTATACGGCATTATGTCTCGCTTTGTGTTGCTTCGCGTGTGTTGCTTTGAGTTGTGTTCCAATGAAAGGAGTTTCTCGTTGTCATGCGTGAACGAACGTATTTCATTTCTGTTTTGATTTTCCTTTTGAGTTTGTGCGCTCTTTCTTCCGAAGCGGTCGCTGCGAGCAAATGGAGCAGTTGGGGAGAGATTGTCGAACAAATGGACGTCTCTCTGAACAAAGCCTACGACGCTTATTTCAAAAAAGACGTGGAAGGGGCAAAGAACTGGGTGAACGACGCCTATTTCGGCTATTACGAAAAAGAGGGCGTCGAGCGGGCCGTGTTGTCCTACATTTCGGGCAAGCGGGCCTCCACCGTGGAGTATCAGTTCAGCATTATCAAAAAGCAGATGACCGAGGGAGCCAGTAACCGGGAGGTTCGAGCGTCTCTCGACGCCTTGAGCAAAATGCTGCACGAGGACGCCGACAAGTTGGACGGTAAGGAAGAAAGCCCCGTGGGAGTGTTTTTGGCCTCTTTGGTCATCATCCTGCGAGAGGGATTCGAGGCTATTTTGGTGATCGCAGCCATCGCCGCTTACCTCATCCGCTCCGGCAACGGGCGTCAGACCCGGGTTGTCTACATGAGCGGCGTGGCGGCTCTGGTGGCCAGCGCCCTGGCGGCCGTGGCCATTCAGGTCGTTTTCGAGGTCAGCGGCGCGAATCAGGAGGTCATCGAGGGAGTTGCCATGTTGCTGGCGGTGGTCGTGTTGTTCTTCGTCAGCAACTGGATGGTCTCGAAAGCGGAAGCGGAAGCATGGAAGAGCTACATCGAGGGGAAGGTGCAGACCGCCGTGGAAACGGGCAGCAGTTTCGCTCTAGGGGCTGCCGCCTTTTTGGCGGTCTTCCGCGAAGGAGCCGAGACCATTTTGTTCTATCAGGCTTTGCTCGCCGAGACGGAGACCTACTCCAATATGGTGTGGGGAGGCTTTGGCGTGGGGTGCGTGGCGCTGGTGGCTATTTTCGTTCTCGTGCGTTACGGCTCTCTGGTGATTCCCATTCGGGCGTTTTTCATGGGGACCAGCATTCTCATGTACATCATGTCCATCGTATTCGCGGGGGGCGGAGTGAAGGAGCTGCAGGAGGCCGACGTGATCGGTGTGACGCCGGTGGACTTCGTGGAGTCTATCGATATTTTGGGTATTTACCCTACCGCGGAGACGCTTTTGCCGCAGGCTGTACTTCTGGTTTTGGCCGTCGCTTCGGTGATGTACTACCGCAGCAAGGGCAAACGGGCCAGAATGGCGGCCGAGGGCGGTAAGGTGTGAAGGGCGGGTAAAAATACAAGATCGTATTTTCTGTTATTCTATTTTTCATTTATTTTATTCTATTTTAATGGAGGTTTTGTTATGAAAAAGTTGGGTGTATTGTTGATTTTCACGTTGGTGTTGTCGGCTTCTTGCGCTTTCGCCGCGGCTCCCGCTCCCGGCGAGGCCACGGCAGGTTTCGAAGAATTCCCCATCGGCGACGACTACGACGTGGGGCCGCTTCATATCGCGGGCGTGTATTTCCAGCCTGTGGACATGGAGCCCGCGGGCCAGGGCGGAATCCCCGCGTCCGAGGCGGACATGCACATGGAGGCAGATATCTCCGCCGCCGAGGGCAATGATTTGGGGTACGGGGTTGGAGATTTCGTTCCCTACTTGACGGTGAAATACAGGGTCGAGAAGAAAAGCGGCAAGGTTATCGAGGGGACCTTCATGCCCATGAGCGCCTCGGACGGCCCCCATTACGGCAACAACGTCAAACTTGACGGCGCGGGCAGTTACAAGATCACGTTCATCATCGAGAACCCCGAGAAGCAGGGCTATCTGTTGCATGTCGACAAAGAGACGGGGGTCCCCGGGCGCTTCTGGACAGCTCCTATAGAGGTATCCTGGGACTTCGATTTCATCCCTCGCGCTTGGTAAAAGACACCGGGGGTTGCGCAGACTTTCGTAAATCTTTAAGTCAATCTGCAAGTAACGCTACAAAGTGAACCTGCGCAAAATCAACCCCTTTATCTTCGAGTGACGGTTACTTCTTCGATTTCCATGCGGGAATCGAGTCCAATCGGGCAGAGAGTATCGGCCGAGGCCGGTATTGCTCTGCCTTTGTGGTGATTTTAAAGCCGTCGATTCTTTTTTGGAATTGCGCAAAATTTTGTTTGTTTTTTATTACGCGACAGAATGTTATAAAATTAAGATTATGCACGCTAGTAGGGGGATTTTTCATGTTGTCATACCTGATCAAGGTCACAAACAACTCGCTTTCGACGATCCTCGCTATGTCGTTGCTGCTGTCGGTTCTGTACCGGGGCGAGCCCACGAGGAAAAAAACGTACCTCGGGTGGGGTGCTGCCATAGGCGCGGCGGCGGCGCTGATGTACGCCGTTCTGAAACGAACGACCGGCTTCGCGGTGCGCGAGTACTACGATCTAGGGGTTCTTTTGCCTTCCATCGTCGCTTCGCTCGGCCTTTTGCTCACTCTTTGGCGGATTTTCACGGGTTCCAAAGCCTACCGATTCGTGCTGCACTTTTTTGTTCTGTGCTTGACGGCTGGGTGGACGGCTTATGTTCTGCCCGACCTGTTGCTCTATCCTTTCGAGTTCGCCGTGGGAATGGACACGATTTTCAACACGGATTTCATGTACAAGGTTATCGGGTACCTCTTGGCTCTTCTGGTTCTCTTTCTGGTGGGTGCGGCTTATTTTTCCGCGGCAAGCTCGGATAAATTGCCGCCGGGTTTGATTTTGCCGGTTCTGGCCCTGGAAATTCTCGTCATCGGCTTTTTCGAGGTTATGACCATAGCCCAGATCCTGTTGGGACGCAACATGATCCCCCGCTATAAATGGCTGATGAAGCCCCTCATGTGGCTTTTGCCCCGTGCGGACGGGTTCATGTACGTCCTGATGGCCCTTGCCGCAGTGCTATGCGTCGTTCTTTTCGTGCGGGTGAAATCCGCCGCGCTGGAGGGCGAGAACCCGGCTCAGCGGCGTAAAGCCAGGGCAGGCGCCAAGCGTCAGCTTCGCTGGGGCGCTACCGTCGTGACGGGGCTATCGCTTGCGCTCCTGGTCGTCACAGTGGGACAGAGTTACGCCAATCGTGCCGTCGAGCTCTCCCCGCCCCTGGAACTGCCCGCGGCGGACGGCAAAATCGTCATTCCCCTGGAAAACGTGAACGATGGTTCCCTCCATCGTTTTGTGTATAAAGCCTCGGACGGAACCGGGGTGCGCTACATCGTCATCAGGAAGAGCGAGGTGGCATACGGCGTGGGGTTGGACGCCTGCGACGTCTGCGGGGCTTCGGGCTACTATCAGCGCAAAGACCAGGTCGTCTGCATTCTCTGCGACGTGGTGATGAACATCTCCACGATTGGCTTTCCCGGCGGCTGCAACCCCGTTCCCCTGAAGCACTCCATCAAAGACGGCGGCATCGTCATCGAAACGTCGATTCTGGAAGCGGAGAAAAGGAGATTCAAATAATGTTTTGTCAAATGCTGAAAGGCGCGCTGATGCGTCAGAAGGGCAAGTTGTCGATGATCGCGTTCACCATGACCCTGGGCGTTTCGCTGGCGACGGCAATGCTGGGGGTCATGATGGACGTGGGAGATAAAGTCAATCAAGAGCTGAAAACCTACGGGGCGAACCTGAGCGTCGTTCCCCGGGCAACGTCGCTTTTGAGCGAGCTCTACGAGCTGGAGGCCGGAGACGGCGAAAAAGACACAGGAGATTCCGGCGCCGCGAACGCGCAAAAGTACTTGGCCGAGGATGAGCTGGTCAAGATGAAGATGATCTTCTGGGCTTTCAACATTGTGGATTTCGCTCCTTTTTTGGAGACCGCCGCGACGGTGGGCGGTCAGCCCGTCACCCTTGTTGGGACGTGGTTCGACAAGCACCTGGACCTTCCCACGGGCGAGTCCGTCGATACGGGCATGAAGCGTTTGAAGTCTTGGTGGGACGTGACAGGAGAATGGGTTCGCGACGACGAAGACGGAGCCATGCTGGGTCAGAACCTGGCGGTAAAATTGGGGCTGAAGCCGGGGGACTTTTTCGAGGCCGCGACGCCGGACGGAGGGCGGCGGAAACGCCTGGAAGTGCGAGCGGTGGTGAACAGCGGCGGCAAAGAAGACGATCAGGCCTTTGTACCCTTGAGGCTAGTGCAGGATATCTCCAACCGGCCGGGTTGGGTTCAGCGGGTGGACGTCAGCGCCTTGACCACGCCGGAGAACGACTTGGCCCGCCGGGCCGCTCAAGACCCCAACAGCCTCTCCCGCAAAGAGTGGGACACATGGTACTGCACGGCCTACATCAGCTCCATCGCCTATCAGATCGAGGAGGTCGTCACGGGATCGCGGGCCAAGCCCGTTTTGCAGGTGGCGGACTCGGAGGGAGCCATCTTGCAGAAGACTCAGCTTTTGATGTTGCTTCTGACCGTTCTGAGCCTTATCTGCTCGGCCCTGGCCATATCCAACCTGGTTACGGCCAGCGTAATGGAACGCAGCTCGGAGATAGGCCTCTTGAAGGCCATCGGTGCCACAGGGGCGGCGGTCGCCCTGCTGATCTTGACGGAGATCGTTTTGACCTCCATGTTGGGGGGGACGGCGGGTTATTTCGTCGGGCTCGGTTTTGCCCAAATCATCGGCCGGACCGTTTTCGGGTCCGCAATTGCGGTCAAAGGCCTGGTGGTTCCTCTGGTCGCGATCCTGGTTCTGCTCGTTACCCTGCTGGGCAGCCTGCCCGCGGTACGGATGTTGCTTTCCCTGCGCCCCACCGAGGTTCTTCACGGAAGATAACTCGCCGGGTCCAGGAGGCTACGGCCCCTGGCGGAGGTTGCGCGGAGCTCCAAAATCTTTGAAGTTATTAGAGAGAGGTATAAAATGACGAAACGCCAGATGTACATGAAAATGCTGCTCAGCTCTCTTCTGCGCCGCCGGTCGCGGATGACGGTGGCGCTTTTGGCTATTGCCATCGGGGCCACGGTGCTGCTGGGAATGATGACGATCACCTACGACATTCCCCGGCAGATGGGGCGGGAATTTCGCTCTTACGGGGCCAACATGGTCTTCGTCGCCGCGGGCGAGGAGGCTATGCTGCGATTGACGGACGTGGCGGAAGCTGCGGCTCTTCTTCCCCAGGAGAGCCTTTTGGGTGTCGCCCCCTACCGTTACGAGGCGGTGCGCAGCAACATGCAGCCCTACACGGTGGCGGGGACCTCCTTCGACCAAGTGAAGAAAACGAGCCCTTACTGGAACGTGGAGGGCGCCTGGCCCTCGGGGGAAAACGAGATCCTCATCGGGTCGGACGTGGCGGAGTTTACGCGCCTGGTTCCGGGCAAGACCATGACGATTTCCGGACGGGACGCCCGGCAAAGGCGCTTCAATCGGGAGATGACCATCAGCGGGGTTGTTCGGACGGGCAGCGTGGAAGACGGATTTCTTTTCATGCATCTCGGCACGCTGGAGCAACTGACGGGGAAAAGCGGTGAGGCCGAGGTGGTCGAGGTGAGTATCGCGGCGAACGAGGCCGAATTGAGCGCGCTGGCCGCCCGGATTCGGGAGCGGGTTCCTGGCGTGGCGCCGCGCCTGGTGAAGCGCGTGACGCAGTCCGAGACCTCGGTTTTGTCGAAACTCCAGACCCTGGTGACCCTGGTAACTTTGGTGGTGCTGATACTGACGATGATCTGCGTTGCGACCACTATGATGACGGTGGTCATGGAGCGCCGCAGGGAGATCGGGTTGAAGAAGGCCATCGGCGCCGAGAATCGGAGCATCGTTGCCGAATTTTTGGGCGAAGGCCTGTGTCTGGCGATTTTGGGAGGGCTGCTGGGGGTGGTGTTCGGCTGGGGTTTTGCCCAGACGATCAGCATGAACGTCTTCGGACGCTCGATTTCCTTCAACTTCGCGCTGGTTCCCATCACGATTCTGACGTCGGTGGCCGTGACGGCAGCGGCGTGTTTTATCCCGGTCCGGCGCGCGACCGACGTGGAGCCCGCCTTGGTTCTGCGGGGAGAATAGGAGCGACGGCAATGGACAAAAACAATATCCTCGAACTCAAGGATATTTCGATGATCTACGGATTGGGAGGAGAGGTAAAGGCGCTTCAGAACATCGACCTGACGGTAGTTCAGGGAGAGTGGCTGGCGATCATGGGCCCATCGGGATCGGGCAAGACGACGATGATGAACATCATAGGGTGTATGGACAAACCCACCAGCGGCACGGTCATTCTGGATGGGCAGGACATCACCAAGCTCTCGTCCCGGGCTCTCACCTCCATACGAAGAGACAAAATCGGCCTCATTTTTCAGCAGTTCCACCTGATTGCTTACTTGACGGCGTTGGAAAACGTGATGGTCGCGCAGTATTATCACAGCATGATCGACGAGGCCGAGGCCCTTCAGGCGTTGACGCGGGTCGGCTTGCAGGATCGGGCGAAGCACCTTCCCCGTCAGCTCTCCGGCGGTGAACAGCAGCGGGTCTGCATCGCCCGAGCCCTGATCAACTACCCCAAGCTGATCCTGGCGGACGAGCCCACGGGCAACCTGGACGAGGCGAACGAAAAGATCGTACTCGACCTCCTGCGCCGCCTTCATGGCGAGGGCAGCACGATCATCGTCGTCACTCACGCTCCGGAGGTGGCGGAACACGCGGAAAAAACCATCTTCCTAGAACACGGAAAGATCGTCAAGACGACGCACAATACCCAAAACCGCGAGATGGGAAAGTGAAATTTAAAATAAAAGCGGTAAATTAGGTCGTGGGTTCAATGTGTTGATGAGCACTTGTAAACCGTTATCATTAAAGGGCTGAAAATAAGCTATCAACAAATTGGTGACACTACCCGTTTTCGGGGTCGCGCATCATGGTTCATCTCTCCTCGCGGCATATAGGGAGTCGTATTACCGTTCTCAATTTTTCCGGCACGGTTTTACGCGGATCGCTCAAGTAAATCTCATGGTGGCG
>JAISLU010000090.1 GCA_031277095.1 Synergistaceae bacterium | reverse complement strand
AACGATGGCTCTCAGAGACCGTAATATTCATGCTTATCATCACGATGTATGTCTGGAGCGCGCCGCGATTCTGTTACTCGACACAAATAAAACTATTTTCGAAATTGCTGCGGATATCGGGTACTCCGGCAGCGGAAATTTTAGCAATGCCTTCAAAAAACGTTATGGCATTTCTCCTGCCCAGTTCCGCCGGAGCGGTCGACTTTAAACAGGAAGGCCCCCCGCCATCGGGGAGCCTCCCTGTTTATTATGTTCTATAGTTAGCGAAAAAGAATTCTAAGAATTATACGACTACGAATTATACGAATAGAGGGGCCATCACCAGCGCGACAACCGTCATGAGCTTGATGAGAATGTTCAGGCTGGGGCCCGCCGTGTCCTTGAAGGGGTCTCCCACCGTGTCGCCTACCACGGCCGCCGAGTGGTTGGACGTGCCCTTTCCGCCGAAATTGCCCTCTTCAATGTATTTTTTCGCGTTGTCCCAGGCTCCGCCCGAGTTGGCCATGAAGAGCGCCAGCATCACCCCCGTGACGATCGCGCCCCCCAGAAAACCTCCCAGGGCCTCCTTGCCCAGGATCAGCCCCACGCCCAACGGAGAAGCCAACGCCAGGATGCCGGGAACGATCATCTCTTTGAGGGCCGCCGTCGTGGAAATAGACACGCATTTTTCGTATTCGGGCTCCGCCGTTCCCTCCATGATGCCGGCGATCTCACGGAATTGACGCCGTACCTCTTCGATCATGGCCTGAGCGGCGCGTCCCACGGCCTCGATAGAAAAGGCGCACAGGACGAAGGGTACCACACCGCCCAGCAGCAACCCAACGATGACCTTGGGGTCCGTAAGATTGATGGTCGGCAGAGCGGCGGCTTCGCTGTAGGCCACAAACAACGCCAAAGCCGTCAAAGCGGCGGAACCGATGGCCAACCCCTTGCCCATGGCGGCGGTGGTGTTGCCGATGGAGTCCAGTTTGTCCGTGATCTTCCGCACCTCGGGGGAAAGGTCGCTCATCTGGGCGATGCCCCCCGCGTTGTCGGCAATCGGCCCGTAGGCATCGACGGAAAGGGCTATACCCGTGATGGACAGCATCCCCACCGCCGCGCAGGCCACGCCGAAAATTCCAGCCAGCCAGTGACTGATCAGGATGGCCACGGCGATGAGAAGGACGGGCCCGACGATGGATTTCATTCCCAGAGCAAGGCCCGACAAAATGACGGTGGCCGGACCGGTTTCGGAGGACTGAGCCACCTCTTTGACGGGAGAGTAGTCGCCCGACGTGTAGAGTTCCGTGCAGTAACCGATCAGGATGCCCGCCAAAACCCCCGACGTCACGGCCAGGAAGACGTTAAAGGTTTTAGTGAAGAAAAACAGAAGACTCAAAACGAAAGTGCCCAGGATCATAATTCCTCCCGCGACGAAAGTACCCGTCCTCAAGGCGAAAGCGGCGTCTCCTTCGCGGATGCGATCCAAAAACTTTTTGACGTAGGGGACCTTTTCAATGTAAGTAAACGCCAAGTTTACCCACTTTTCCAGGTAGGGAACCTTGGGGCTGATCAGAAGGCAGCCCGCAATCGACGAAAGGATACCCCAGCCCGCAAGCAGCAGGGGAAAGGCCACGCCCCATTTCCCCAGGGCCGCGCCTCCGTACAGGTCCGTGCTGACGAGCCCGATGGTCATGGCCGCGATGACGGAGTTGACGTAAGACTCGAACAGGTCCGCGCTCATGCCCGCCACGTCGCCCACGTTGTCGCCCACGTTGTCCGCGATGACCGCCGGGTTGCGGGGGTCGTCCTCGGGTATGCCCGCTTCGACTTTACCCACGAGATCCGCGCCCACGTCCGCCGCCTTGGTGTAGATGCCGCCGCCCACCCGGGCGAAAAGAGCGATGCTGCTGGCCCCCATGCCGAAGGCCGCCAGAGAAGCCACGCTCAGGAAGAGGTAGGCCACCGCGATGCCGGCCAAACCCACACCCACCACCAGCATTCCCACGACGCTGCCGCCGGAAAAAGCCATATCCAGGGCCTCCCCCGGGCTGCGGGTGGCCGCGAAGGTCGTGCGCCCGTTGGTTTGGGTCGCCACGTACATCCCCAGCCAGCCTGTAGCCGCGCTGCAAAAAGCCCCCAGCAAAAAAGCGAAAGCCGGACCGATCCCGAACCCCACTTTCCACATGGCCAGCAGGAGCACGGCGACCCCGCCGACGAAACACGCCAGCCAGGTGTACTCTTTCCTCAAAAAAGCCATGGCTCCTTTGTGGATGATTTGAGATAATTCCGTCACCTTCGCATTTTCCACCGTGAAATTCGCTATTTTCTGATAAACCAGCCAAGAATAACCCACCGCCACCGCGCCCAGAGCAAAAGTCAACAACACCAATAAAATCGTCACCTCAGAAACCTCCTTAACAAATTTCTCGCGTCCACTTTATCGCTTTTATCTTTTCCTCGCCTGTGGTTATCGATTATAGCTTAAAAATCCCTCAGAAAAAGCCCTCTAGGCTCAAAGGGCAAAAATCTTCCTACTTTCGCAAGCCTGGCAGCTGCCTCGGCCTTCGATAGGCTTGCGGTTCCTTTCGATCCCTCCAGTTTCAAATCGATCCCTCCCCAGTAACGCCTACGTGACGCCGCCGCAGAAAGCCCAAAAGATATTCTATCTCCGTATCTGACATGGACTGCATTCGGTTAGCGATCTCGACCGCTTGTGACATCATGGTATTCACCCCTGCTGTTCGCAACGTTTTGACTTCGCGATAATCTTAGCATACGACTGAATTTCCCTACTGGGGAACTGTGCAGTAATCATGAGAACGCCCTCAGGGGAGTAAGCTGCGACGTAGACATTGCTCATCGCCGCTGTAAATTACACTCCTCCATCCATCATAAGGAATGAAAGCCCCGTCCGAATATGTCAATGTTCTTGTTTTACCAGACTCATGATGGAGTCACAAGCTAAAATTCATATACAGCGTCTTATCCTAGAAAACAAACTGGAGCTTGTTGTATCTTATGTGTCACGATTTGAAAATATTGCAAATCCTTACATTACAAGAAGAGATGCCATAAATAACTTTTTTAGCAAGGCAAAATTTTATATTGATTACAATTTTTCTGAAAATATTGAGAAACACGCCGAGAGTATAATGGAATCGGGCATCAAAGAAAAGGATGCTTTGCATATTGCGTGTACTATTGAAGGAAAATGTCAATATTTGATTACAACGGATGATCGGGGGTTGAAATATAGTTCGTTGAAAATAAAAATTTGCAATCCAATTGATTTTTTGCGTGAATTGGAGGGAATAGAGGATGCGTAATACTACCGTGATTATGTCTGAAGGAATAACCTGTCTTTTGGATCACCTGGGTTCTGTAGAGACTGAGATTTTCATTTCCACTCTTTTAAAAGACTCCTTTGATTACACGGCTTAGCTCCACCAGGAATACCCACGACTCAAATGTAACCGAGTCGTCAAACATAGATCAGAGGCACCTTCAGAAAACCTATGATTATTTGTTTTCAGAATGCTTTAGGCTTTTTATCTTGATCACTGCATGGAGGATGAGATAGGGTGAGAATCGATTCGATTTTGAAAGAACGGCGAACACTTTCCTTCGAGGTTTTCCCTCCGAAACAGGAACACGACCAGGACCTGTCTGGAATCAGAAGGACCCTTTCCGCGCTTACGGCCGTATCGCCGGACTTCGTCTCCGTGACGTATGGAGCGGGCGGGCAGAACCGGCCCAGGGCTCTGGACATTGCGGAAATTGTGCTTTCGCTGGCGATGACGCCGCTCTCGCACCTGACGGCCGTGGGTTACACTCAAAAAGACACGGAGCGCGTCACGGACGCCCTTTCGGGGTTGGGCGTCGAAAACGTGCTGGCCCTGCGGGGCGACGTGCCGGCCGAAATGAAGTTCCCCCAGGACCCGTGGGTAGATTTCCGTTATGCCCTAGACCTGGCGGAGTTCATCGCGCCAAAACGCTTTTGCCTCGGCGGCGCGGCGTACCCGGAAAAACACCCGGAAAGCCCGGACGCCGCCTGGGACGTGGAGGTGATGTTGCGCAAGGAGCGCAAGGGCGTAAGTTTTTTTATCACTCAACTTTTCTTCGATAACGCCGTTTTTTTCAAATTCCGCGACAAATGCCGGGAGGCCGGCCTCCGTGCCCCCATCATCGCCGGTATCATGCCGATTTTCAAGGCCCAGCAAATTCGCCGCATCGTGGAAATATCCGGCTGCTCCGTGCCTGAGAAACTCGAAACGATACTCGACCGTTACGGCGGCAACGACGCGGCAATGGAGAACGCGGGCTCGGACTACGCCGCGTCCCAGATCACCGAACTCTGGAACGGCGGTGTGGAGGGCATTCATCTCTACACCATGAACAAATCGCGCCAGGTCTTGGACATCGTCGCCAGAAGCGGACTGCGGCGCTGACGTCAACGTCGAGACGCAGGCGTCAAGACGTCACAAAAACTTTTCCCGCAGAACGGTAGCGGCCTTTTCTGCGGATTGCGCCGCGACGACGCAGGTGATGTCGTAGGAGTTGGAGACGATCATCTCGATGTTGATTTTGGTCTCGGCAAGGGTGGAGAACATTTTTGCCGGGATATCTATGGCCTTCGTCAGATTTTCGCCTACGAGGGACACCCGGGCGATCTCCGTGTTGAAGGAGACCCCTTGGGCGTCAATGGCCTTCACTACCTGTCGGCAGGCCTCCACAGCGTTGTCCAGGCATTCTTTTTTCACCAGAAATCCGACATCCGTTATGCCTCCGCGCATGTTGTTTTGCACGATCATCTCGACGCCTACGCCGCGGTTGGCGAGGGCGGTGAAAATTCTGGCGGCGACGCCGGGCACGTCGGGCACGCCTAAAAGAGTAATGCGCGCCGAAGAATAGTCGATGCGCACGTCGGAAAGCAACGTGGTGCAGGGCGAGTCTTGTAAGTTCATTGTTCGAAACTCCTTTTATGATTTTCCGGAATCATGATCCGGGTCCCCTGGGCTGTTCCCTCCAAAACGAAAAATTGCGAGGCGACCCCGTGTTCGGAGAAGGTTCGGCACATTGCGGACGCGACCTTGCCGGGCCCTCCCCGAACCAGCGCCACCACGGTGGGCCCCGACCCGCTGATGGCGACTCCCAAACAGCCGGGAATATGTCTCACACGGTCCATAATGACGTCACCTCCCGGGAAAAGCAGCGACCGGTACGGCTGGTGGAGCCGATCGTCCATCCCCCAGGCCAGGTGTTCCCAGCGGGACGTGGCCCACGCGGCACAGAGCAGCGCGGCCCGACCCAGATTGAAGACGGCGTCGCCAAACTCTACCTCCTTGGGCAGGGCCTTGCGCGCGTCGCTGGTCCGCACTTGAACGTCGGGGACGGCCGCGACGATGTGCATGTCGTCCGGCAGGGGCGGCAGCTTCACGTAGCGCAGTTCTTCTCCGTCCCAGCAACTGACCGTCATTCCTCCCAAAAAACAGGGCGCCACGTTGTCCGGGTGTCCCTCTATCGTGGTCATGACCCGCAGCAGCTCCGCCTCGGGAGTCTGGAGCCCGGCCAGGGCGTCGGCAATCACCACCCCCGCCACCACCGCGGTGGAGGAGCTGCCGAGCCCGCGGCAGAGGGGGATGACGTTGTGGCACTCCAACGCGAATCCGATGGGTCTCGCGCCCCACACCTCGCAGGCGCGGAGGTAGCTTTGGATCAGCATGTTGCTCCTGGCGTCCGACAGAAGGCTTGCCCCCTCGCCGACCACGTCGCAGGAAAACTCCTCGTCGGGCAGAAGTTCTTTGACGTTGAAGACGTTGTAAAGAGAAAGGGCCATGCCCAGGGTGTCGAACCCCGCCCCCAGGTTCGCGCTGGTGGCCGGTACGCGCACGGAAAGCAGGCAAGAATGAGAAGAATGCAAATGGGAAAGATTCAAATCAGAAGGATTTAAAGGGGAAGAATTTGAATGAAAAGAATCCACGTGGGAAGGGCTCATCGGGAAACCTCTCCGGAATTCACGTCTCCGGGCTTCAATATCGTCAGCAGTTCGCCGAGGCTGTCGCCCACCTCCACCGGGTGCCCCACCTGGGTCATGGCGGTATCGGGATCCTTCAGACCGTTACCCGTCAGGATCATGACGACTTTGACACCTCGAGGAAGACGATTCGCGGCCTTTAGCTTCCGCAGTCCGGCCAAAGGTGCGCAAGAGGCGGGCTCGGCGAAAACGCCGCCCTTCGCGGCCAGAAGCCTCTGGGCACTCAAGATTTCTTCGTCGGTCACGGAGTTGAACTCGCCTCCCGACTCGGAGACCGCGGCGCGAGCCAACTGGGCGCTCACCGGGTTTCCAATGCGGATGGCGGTTGCGACGGTCTCCGGGTTCGGGCAGGGGTTGTTGGTGACCAGCGGCGCCGCCCCCTCGGCCTGGAAACCCATCATGCGGGGAAGCCGGGAGATACGTCCCAGGTCCCGATACTCTTTGTATCCCGCCCAATAGGCGCTGATGTTTCCCGCGTTCCCCACGGGAATGGCGTGCCAGTCGGGAGCGTCCTTCAGGGCCTCGCAGATCTCCCATGCGCCGGTCCTCTGTCCCCAGAGCCGATAGGGGTTGACGGAGTTCACCATCGCGTACCCGCAGACGTCCGCCGCCTGACGCGCCAGCTCCAGGGCCTTGTCGAAGTTCCCCTTCACCGCGATGACCGTGGCCCCATACATCAGGGCCTGAGCCAGTTTCCCCAGAGCGACTTTTCCCGCGGGCAGAAGCACGAAGCAAGGGATACCCATTGCGGCGGCGTAGGCGGCGGCGGACGCCGACGTGTTGCCGGTGGACGCGCAGACCAGAGCGCGAGCCCCTGCCTCCAGAGCCTTGGCCACAGCGAGTACCATGCCGCGGTCTTTGAACGACCCCGAGGGGTTGCAGCCCTCGAATTTTCCCCACAGCTCAATGCCGAGTTCTTGGCCGATGCGGGGCAGGGGGATCATAGGAGTACTCCCCTCCTCCAGATTGACTGCCGGCGTCGCCTCCGTCAGGGGCAAAAGTTGTGCGTAACGTGCAAGTAATCCCATAAGATATCCCTCCGTCGTTCGAATGCGAAGACCTCAAAACAAAAAGTCCCGTTCCCGAAAACACAAGAATACGAGACCTTGGAACCGGTTAATTTTAGACTTGATTATACTACGCTCGCAACGTCTTTCGGCAAACAGCTTTCGGTTACATCGATGACTCCGTAAATCCATTGCGCGTTTACTTTGATTGGCTGAACGTATACCCGTTTTACAAACATACCGGTGAAATTCTCCACGACACAACAAATCGACGTCACCACGACAGCGGCCCCCGCGAGGGGGCCGCTGTTTGTTACGCTGTCGGTTGGGATAGACCCTTCCGGTCAGTTCTCAGACTAATCCTTCTTGCGGAGGAACAGAGGAGCCGCGAGGAGGAGGGCCAATCCCACTGCTGTCAACTTAAGGCCTGCTCAATAAATTATTGAAACACTGCTGCCAATTTTTTGTTACAGTACAGTGGGGGAGGGGTGTAGAATAGATAAAACAGAGGCGAGTAGGTTGCGAGAAGATTTTTTCAGGGTAGAAAAATAACTGCCGATTGCGGCGAATGCTTCCAAGCTTC
>JAISLU010000082.1 GCA_031277095.1 Synergistaceae bacterium | reverse complement strand
CGAATTAGCCGCTAATCGTCGGTCGGGCAATCCTGCTGCTTCAAGCACCCGTAGCCTCCGGCTACCGCCATGAGGTCTTCGTCCGACAGCGCGTCGCCCGACTTGAAATTGAGGCTGATATCTTTGTTGTCAAGCGGGAGGATCAACGCTTTGGAGTAGCTCTTTATCCTGTCGTCGATCTTGTACTCCTCGTTTTCAAAAAAGTGAACGGCGTTGCCGTCGTTTTTGTTGCCCACGAAGGCGAGATAAAAGCCGCGGGGGACGGAGAGCTTGTCGAACTTGGTCAGCTCGGATATTTCATATTCGCCCTTCAGAAACTCCGCCGCGACGGAGCCGCCTTTATACGCCTTGACGTGGCTTTCGACGGCGATATACGCGGGGGTGAAATTCAGCCCCAGCTTCGGCGCGTCCTTTGTGAAGGACTTGCTCTTTCCCGGCCCCCCGGCTCGCTCGAAGAAGGTGACCGTCGCGAACTCCGAGGCCTTGAGGGACTTTATCCCGCTCGGGTCGATGGCGCTGATGCCGTACTCTCCGCGCTCCAGCTTCTTTTTGTCTCCCTTGAAGTCGATGTCCGTAAAAAACTCCGCGAATGTGCTCGATGGTTCTGTGTTGATAAACTTCATTAAATAACGCTCCTTTCGATTTTTTGCGGGTTTCCCCCACAAAGACAGATATGCGTTTTTGCCTGTGCGCGGCGCTCCTTCAACATTGCCGGACCCGCGCGTTTTTTCAGCGTGTTCATAGCGCCGCCTCTGCCCCGCTATGCCTGTTCCCCAGCCAGCGTTGGAGTGCCACGTCCAGTTGCATGATGTCGATGGGCTTGGAGATGAACGCGTCGAAGCCGTTGGAGAGGAACATTTCTTCGCTGCCCCTCAGAGCGTTTGCCGTCAGGGCTATGATCGGCACGGTTCGCGCGTATTCGGTCCCTATTTCGCTGCGGATTACGCGGGTGGCCTCGATTCCGTCCATCTCCGGCATCATGTGATCCATGAACACCACGTCGTACCTCGTCTTTTCCTCGCGGATTTTCTCGACCGCTTCCCGGCCTCCGGCGGCCGTGTCTATCACGAGTCCATAGGGCCGCAGCAGTCCCTTCGCCACGTCCAGATTCGTCGGAACGTCGTCCACTATCAGCACCTTGCAATGAGGCATCTGTGTACGGACGAGCTTTTTGCCTCTTGCGCTGCGTCTTTCCGCGAACTGAAAGCTCCGCAATTTCTCCACGGTCTCGCTGCCTATGGGCGTCTCGTCGACGATCCCCTGCCGGAGTTTCACAGTAAAGGCGCTGCCCTTTCCGGGTTCGCTCTCCACCGTAATCGTGCCGCCCATCAATTCCACCAGGTTTTTCGTGATGGAAAGGCCCAGCCCTGTCCCCTCGATATAGCGGTTTTCTCGATTCTCCACCCGATAGTATTCGGAAAAAAGTTTGTCGAGGTTCTCTTTCTTGATGCCGATGCCCGTGTCCCTTACGGTGAAAATCAACCCGTTATTCCGTTCCCAGTCCAGTTCGAGGGTAACTTTGCCCTTCTCCGTGTACTTGACGGCGTTGGAAAGCAGGTTGTTCAGTATCTGCTTGATCCGCATCTCGTCGCCATAGAGGCCCCTGGGAGTCTTTTCGTCCAGCGACAACTCCAACGTGACGGGTTTTGTGCCGATGCGCACGCTATTGAACTGCACCGTATCGTCGATGAGGTTTGCCACGCTGTAGTTCACCGGAGCCAGCTCGAAAGTTCCGGACTCGATCTTGGAGATATCCAGAAGGTCGTTGATGATACCGAGCAGATGCGAACCCGAATTGTATATTTTTTCGAGGCTGACGCGCATGTTTTGGGGAAGGTCGTTTTGCAACTCCACCTCGGAGAGCCCGATGATGGCGTTCAGGGGGGTGCGCATTTCGTGACTCATCCGCGCGAGAAAGGAGGATTTGCTGAAATTTTCCTCATCGGAGCGCGTTTTCTCCCTGTTGAGGCGGATTATCGAATAGCACATGAGCAGCATGATCATAGCGCTGCCGAGGATGAGGGTAAATTGTTTTTGCATCACCGCGTTATAGTGTTCAATCGAAACATCCGCGCCGACGATACCGAGAAATTCTCCGGTGGTCCTGTTGAACACCGGGGCGTAGGCCGATAAAAGCGTGCCCCATACCTCGGCGGCAAAATCGCCGATATGAGCGCCGCGGCTTTCATAGGCCGCACGGCGGGCGGCGGTGAGGGGCTCTTGGGTGCCAGGCGGCGAGAACGTCTCGGCGTCAGCTTTTTCGCCGTCGAACAAATACATCATTTCATCTTCTGAAACCCGTATCTCCGAATACAAAAATACGACATTGTCCAAGTTGCCGAAACGTATTTTCTCTATGATGGCCTTGGTCCGGATATAGTAGTCGCTTTCGGTGTCCAGCGACTGGATGAACGCTTTATATCCGTCCGGGTCTTCTTCCAGCAGGGCGGCCACAGCATAGGCAATGCCGAGGCATTTGTTGCCCATCTGCTGCTTCAACGTCTGCGAGGTGACAGAATAGACTATTCCTGCGAACACCATTACGCAGAAAGCCAAAAAGCAGATAATGTAGATATATTTTTTCCCTTTTGTTCCTTTTTTCTCAGGCGCGGTTTTGATCATCCTGTATATCCATCCATCTTGCATCCATCCATCTCATATCCCTCTATTTAATGTCCCTCTATCTCACATACCATTTCACATACCCTTCCATCTCAACTACAAAATCACTTTATCAGATATCGGGTCTTTGCGCTTTCATTTTTTCCAATTCATCAATTTTTTTCAATTCATTAATTGTTATAATGATCTGTACAACAATGAATGCGATTCGACAAAAAGGCAAAAAGGCGAAAAGTCAATGCAGAGTTGTATTTGTCGGTGAGGACTAAAAGCGGACAGAAAACGAACACAAAAAGAGGAGGGATTTTCATGGAAACCTACCAGCAATTTATCAACGGCGCTTTGGTCAACTCTCATTCTTCCGAATGGATCGAGGTGGAGAACCCCTACACGGGAGAAATCATCGCCCGCGCTCCGAAAGGAAACGCGCAAGACGCCGCCGATGCTTTGGAGGCGGCGCAGAAAGCTCAGGGAGCCTGGGCGGCGAGGACAGCGGCGGATCGGGGCGCTTATCTGAAAAAAATGGCCAACGCCATCAGGGGACGGCGGGTGGAACTGGCCCGTCTCCTCGCCTCGGAGCAGGCCAAGATATTGCCCCTGGCTCAGGTGGAGATCGACGTCACGGCGGAGTATTTCGACTATTACGCCGGTTGGGCCCGGAACTACGAGGGCGAGATCATCCAGAGCGACAGCGCCAACGAGAACATCTTTCTCTTCCAGAAGCCCATTGGCGTGACCGTGGGGATCTGTCCCTGGAATTTCCCCTTTTTCGTCATGGCCCGCAAAGTGGCTCCGGCCCTTTTGACGGGGTGTACCCTTGCGGTGAAACCCAGCAGCCTGACCCCCTGCACCACCTTTGAATTCGCCCGTATGCTGGCCGCCCTGGACTTGCCGAAGGGCGTGGTGAATTTCGTCTCCGGCGCGGGACAGACCTTGGGCAACGCCCTGGTGACCCACCCCGCGACGAGTATGGTGTCGCTGACGGGCAGCGTGGAAGCGGGACAGGAGATCATTCGCGCCTCCGCCGACAAGGTGATGAAAGTGTCTCTGGAACTGGGAGGCAAAGCGCCGGCCATCGTCTTCCCCGACGCCGACCTGGATGTCGCGGTCAAGGGCATCGCCGACTCCCGGGTGATCTTCAGCGGGCAGGTCTGCAACTGCGCGGAGAGGGCCTACGTCCACAAAAGCATCTATGATGCGTTCCTGGACAAGTTCACGAAAGCGATGCAGGCCGTCACCTACGGCGACCCCTTCGCCGACCCCGCCCCCAACATGAGTTCGCAGATCGACAAAAACCAATTGAAGAAAATCGACGACATGGTCCGGCGGGCGGTGACGGCGGGCGGCAAAGCGGTGACGGGCGGCAAAATCGCCGACACGAAGACGGGGTACTTCTACGAGCCCACGGTCCTCACCGGCTGCAAGCAGGACTCGGAAATCGTGCAAAAGGAGATTTTCGGCCCCGTTATACCGATCCTGCCCTTCACGGAATATGAGGAGGCCATCTCTTTGGCCAACGACTGCGAGTACGGTCTGACGTCCTCCGTGTTCACCACCAACGTCAGCACGGTCATGCGGGCACTCAAAGATCTGAATTTCGGGGAGACCTACGTGAACCGCGAACATTTCGAGGGCATCCAGGGCTTCCACGCGGGCTGGCGCAAATCCGGCATCGGCGGCGCGGACGGCAAGCACGGGCTCTACGAATACCTCCAGTCCCAAGTCGCCTATATCCGTTATTAGATCGGTTTTTAATCCATAAATGGGAGGCCGCTGGTTTAGAGGCGGCCTCCCATGCTATTTGAACTGCGCTATTTGAACTGCGCTGTTGAGCTGCTTTTATTTTTTTGGTTAAGGAAGTTTGATAGACATCAAAAAGTCCTTGTTGGTGGGGGTCTGACGCAGTTTGTCGAGAATCAGGTTCAGCGCCCCGGCCTCGTCCACGCCCACGATGCGTTTGCGAAGTACCCACAGCCGGGCCAGCTCGTCCTCGGGGATCAGCAGTTCTTCCCGCCGGGTGCCGGAGCGGGTGATGTCGATGGCCGGGAAAATGCGCTGCTCGGCCAGCTTGCGGGACAAATGCAACTCCATGTTGCCGGTCCCTTTGAACTCCTCGTAAATGACGTCGTCCATCCTGCTGCCCGTGTCCGTCAGGGCCGTGCCGATAATGGTGAGGCTTCCGCCTTCCTCGAAGTTCCGTGCCGCTCCGAAAAAGCGTTTGGGGAAGTACAGGCCCGACGGGTCCAGTCCTCCCGAGAGGGTTCGGCCCGAGGGGGGAACCGTGAGGTTCGAAGCGCGGGCCAGGCGCGTGATGGAGTCCAGTAGAATGACGACGTCGCGCTTGGCCTCCGCCAGGCGTTTGGCCTTTTCGAGGGCCAGGTTGGCCACGCGAATGTGTTCGTCGGCCGGGCGGTCGAAGGTGGACGCGATGACCTCTCCGTCCACGGAACGGGAGATGTCCGTAACTTCCTCCGGGCGTTCGTCGATCAAAAGAGCCATCAAAATGACGTCGGGGCAGTTGAAGGAAATCGCCCCCGCGATGCGCTTCAAGAGCGTGGTTTTCCCCGCCTTGGGCGGAGACACGATCAAGGCGCGCTGCCCCATCCCTATGGGGGCGAACATGTCCACAAGGCGAGTGGCCAATTCCTTGGCTCCTGTTTCCAGGTTCATCTTCGTGTTGGGGAAAATGGGCGTCAACTGACCGAACTGAGCCCGTCTGCGGGAGTGTTCGGGGTCCGAAAAATTGACCGTCTCCACTCGCAGCAGGGCCTCGTAATGTTCCTGCTCCCGGGGCGGGCGTATGAGGCCCCATATCACGTCTCCGTTGCGCAGCCCGAAGCGCCGGATCTGGGAAACGGACAGATAGACGTCGTTGTCCGTGGGCAGCATACCCTTGGGGCGCAAAAAGCCGAAGCCCTCGGGCAGGATTTCCAGGGTGCCCCCTCCGAATTTGTAGTTCATGCTCTCGGCCTGGGCTTTCAGGACGGAGATGATGAGGTCGTCCTTGCGGAGCAGCGTAGCCCCGGAGACGCCCAGCTCTTTGCCTATTTTACGGAGGTCCGTCAAAGTCAAGGAGGCAAGATACCCGTAAGAATGTTTGGGCTTCGGGGGAGAGTAGACCTCCGGCGCAGGCGTGCCGATTACGGGCTCTGTGGCCGTTACGATGGACGGCGCCGTGTCACTGGAAGTTGTCGTTGCAATTTCTCCTAAAATTTCCCCCCTAATCTCCAGCGAAGCCTCCGCCGAAGACACTGCAGGAACCGCTGAAACGGCTGCTTCTGCGGGAGGTTCAACTGGAGGTTCAACTGGAGTTTCAATTGGAGGTTCTACTGAAGTTTCCGCGGAAGGTTTCACGCTTGGGGCTGCGCTTCTTGGGGCCGCGCCCCTTGGGGACGCGTCTCTCGGGGCTGTTGCGCTTGGGGTGGCGTCGATTTTCTCGACAACCGGAACGGTCTCGGCAGGCGGCGGAGAATCATTTTCGGAGGGCGGCAGGGGAAGGGGTAAGGAGTCGGCCGCGCGAGTTCGCCGCGTTCGAGTTTTTGTTTCGGTCCGGGATCGGGCCGAGGCGGCCTGGGGTTCGGGTTGCGCTTCTTTCGAGTCCCGCGTTGCGCGGGTCCTTCGGGTTCGGGTGGGAGCTTCCGCAGTTTTTTCCGTTTCTTTAACCGGCGCCTTCGTCTCTTCCTCATCGACCACCGCGGCCGCTCTCCCACGCCTTTTGGGAGCCGCTTCTGTTTCTTTCGCTTTTGCCATTTTGATACTTTCACCTCTGAGAACATTTATTGGGGCGCGCCCGACATAGAATCAGCGGCTCCTTTGGGAATTTTAGAATCCACGCACTGCCAAAAAGTTTCGGCTTGAAAATGAATTCGTGCTGTAAATTTAAAATCTGTGAATATAAAATCAATAAATTTTAAATCAGTAAATATCGAACCCGCAAATTTTGTATCCGTAAATTTTGTATCAGTAAATTTCGAACCGAAAATCGAAGAGATGTTCAGAATTGTTCAAGATACATATCGAATAAGGTCCTCTGGGCAAAGGCTGACCGTTTTCTCGAACCAGGCAATAAATTTTAGATCCCGATGACGTGAACAACTTGTAAGTATCCGCTTGAACGACTTTTTCCTCCATAGACCAATGAATCTTCACTTCGCCGTCCTGGGCGGCCTTGCTGTAGTCGAAACGCAAAAAAATCTGCCTCGACCCGTAGGGAAACCTGGAGACGGTTCCCGTGAGGCGCAGCTTGTCGTCCAGTTCGGTACTCACGGTCACGTTGTGGATCATCAAGGACTCGTTCGATTTATTGTTTTGACGAATAACCCAAAAAGAAAGGAGCAGTAAAACCGTCGCAAAAAGAACTACAATCAGTAAAAAGGGCTTTCTTTTCTTCGACATTATACCTTAAAACTCCCAAAATACCAGTTTTTCAGGTAAAGTGCCGTTTCGTCCAATCCCCCCGGCCCATCCACCGGCACCCCGTCCACGGACATGCTTTGAGTTCCTTTGATCCCGTCGACGGCTCCAGCATTCACGAGAGCTTTCAGCATCGACGCCTCTTCCCCCGGATCCAACCCCACCCACCGGCGGTAAAAACTCGACAGAAGAGCCGCCAGCGCGTATCCTCCCCAATTCGATATGTCCACGGGCAAACAAACGTCCGCGGAAACTCTCGAAAGGCAGGGCGCGTAGTGGGGCATAAGCTGGGCCAGCTCGTGGTAAAAAAGTCCCATTCCCGCCTCGTTGCCGCCGTCTCCGATACCCAACACGGGAATGCCCCGCGCCATAGTCGGCTCGGCGATATCGTCCAGGGGAACGACCACGTCCCCGATATCCACACCTTTCATATTGTAATAACGGCCGTCAGATGCCCGCCCCGGACGCTCGATAAAAACCAGCAAATCCGTGTCCAACCGCACTTTGGCGGGATCGTCGGAACACGCAACCACGGGGCCCTCCACGCTTCGGGAGCAGGCATTGACGGCGGTGTAATTTCGCGGGTCGGTCAGGAGAACGATCTGTTTGCCCACTTTTTCCAGCGCCCGGCCCAAGACGACGGCACCCGGAGGGCCGTCCGTCTCCGGCGCGCAGGCTTTTTGGATGTAAAACCCCGTGACGATGAAAATGTGAGAGGCTTTTAGAAAGAGCTGCAGCGCGTTGTCCCAGAAGGCGGGTCGACATAAAACCGAAGCTCCGCGCGCCCTGGCGTCGGACGCGACAATACGCTGCAGCGCATCGAAATCCATCGTCGTCGCTTCAGTTCAATTTTTCCACAAGGCCCAACATTTCGGGGCTCAAGTACTTCTGCTCGGACCAGGCTCTTTCCAGGTCGCTCAATACCATTCTATGGTTTACATTGCCGACCATGAAACCGCTTTTTCCTATAAAAAGAGACTCGGCAGCGTAAGCTCCCATCCGGGACGCGAGAATCGCGTCGAAAGAGGTGGGGCTCCCCCCCCGCTGAATGTACCCCAGCACCGTTACCCGCGCGTCATAGCCGCCCGTGTCCTGCAGCTTGTCCTTCATTTCGTTGGCCGTCATGACGCCCTCGGCGAGGATGATCAGGGTGTGGCTCTTCTTGTTTTCGTGGGACGTCCGAAGTTTTTGGCAAAGATTTCCGATGCTCAGGGGCAGCTCGGGAACCACCACGTACTCCGCCCCCGCGGCCACCGCGACCTCCAGAGCCAGAAAACCCGCGTTGCGGCCCATGACCTCCACGATGAAAAGACGGTCGTGGCTGGACGCCGTGTCCCGCAGGCGCATCACCGCCTCCAGGGCCGTGTTCACCGCCGTGTCGAAGCCGATGGTCTCGTCCGTGCCCGCCACGTCGTTGTCGATGGTTCCTGGAATGCCGATGGTGGGCATCCCCATGTCGTGGAGCAACTTCGCCCCATGAAAGGAGCCGTCGCCTCCGATCACCACCAGCCCCTCGATGTCGGCGTCCCGCATCTTGGACAGGGCCGCCGCCCGCCCCTCCTCCGTTTTGAAACGCTCGCTGCGGGCGGTCTTCAAGATCGTCCCGCCTCTGTGGAGGATTCCCCCTACAGCCGCTCTATCCAGAGGAACGTAGTCGCCGTCGATGAGCCCTTCGTAGCCCCGGAGAACTCCGATGCACTCCTTCCCGTTGAAGAGACAGGTCCTCGTCACGGCCCTGATGGCCGCGTTCATCCCCGGAGAGTCCCCTCCGCTGGTCAGCACCGCGATCCTTTGCATTCGATACCCTCTCCCTTATACTACTACTTCGTCAATAACAAAAAGGCGGCAGCGCGGGAGTGACGTTTCCCATCCAGGTATAACCCCACTGCGCCGTTTGATTGGCCAGCAACAAAGCGTCGGGCACGCCCCAGGCGGGAGCGCAGTTGCGATTCACCAAACGGGTCAGGAGGTACAGGTTGTTCCTCAAAACGTCCCCCGGCCTCTCGCCGTCGCGGGCCACCATCTGATACCACGTCGTTCCGGTCCAAGCGTAGATCACCCGGGGGGAATGTCCCTTCCAGGCTATGGGAACGGCGGGTTTGTGCAGTATCCCCACGCGGTCCACGTTCCCGCACCACGTGCCCAGGACCATGAAATGAGGGTTGAGCGCCCACTCGGGCACGGCGTAAACCGGCGCGGCCACCACCGGCTGAGGCACCGGCGCGGCGACCACCGTTGGAGCGGTGACAACCTGAACAGGTGCCACCTGAACCGGCGCGGCCTGGACAGGCGCTACCTGAACAGGCACCGCCTGGGCGGGCACGTAGGGGATCAATCCCACTATAGACGGGACAACAGAGCCGACGATATACTGGGTAGGAATCAGTTCCGAGCCGGAGAAAGACCCGTAAAGCCATATACCCTCGGCATTCCTCCACACAGGGTACCCGTCGAAGGTAGTGTACCAATGAGGGGGCAGACCGTAAGGCTGAGAAACGTAAAATTGCATCCCTACGTAGGATGGCTGGACCACAAGCAGAGGCTCCCCCGCCGTTCCCGGGCAGACGAACAACAATAGGGACATTGTCGCAATTATCGCCCAACTCCCCAACTTGAAAACACAGTGAGCTTTCTTAGTCCGGTTTTGATGTCTCCTCATCGAAATTTCCTCCCTGATTTCTGCTTTGATCTCCGATCTTTATTCTTTTTCTTTTTTATTGTCGCTGCAACTCGTCTACACGGTTGTCGATTTCCGACAGTTCTTTGTCGATGGCGTCCATCTGCTGCTGGAGCGCAGATTTTTCCGCGCTCAGTTTTTCCAGGCGCTTGATGAGGCGATCCAGCTCCAGTCGGCTCGCGGCCGTTCCCGCGTTCAATGTGGAGGGATCGTCCCCGGTGATGTTCCACACGAAACGGATGTCCCCCGTTTTAGTGGTGGCCTGGCTGATGGAGCCGCTGATGAGCAGACGAAGTTCTTTGACTCCCTCCAGCAGGTTTTTTCCCGTTTTTTCGTCGTAGCGGGGAAACCAGATCATCCCGTCGCGCTGCCCCTGCAATTTGAAGTTGAAGCGTTTGTCGTAGTCCACCGGCTCGAGAATTTTTTTGCCGGCGTAAAGTTTGAGATGACGGCCGAAAGGCTGCAAAAACACCGGGGTTCCCGAGGTGTTGAAGTCCACGTGAAAGGCGATGCACTCCTCCAAGTTCAGCGTTTTCAGAAGGTTATACTTGTATCTCTCCTCTTCGTCCTTGGTCCAGAGGTTCTTTTCCGCCTCCGAGCGCACCAGGGCCTCGATGTACTCCGCCGAGTAGTACGTCACCTTCAGGGCGACGGACTGGAGGCCGGAGCCCTCGTTGTATTCTCCCTTCCGGGTCCAGGCGTTGAGTATCCTCTCCTCGATGCTGGCGCCGAAAGCCGGAAAGGCCGCAAAAAACACCGCCGCCGCCAAAAGCGCGCACACGATCCCCTTCTTCGCGGCCGTTTGCGTTCCCCTATTCAAGCCCATGCTCGGTTTCATGCTCAATCTCATGCTTGGTCTCATGTTCAGGCCCCTGTTTTTCAAGCTCATGGTTTTTATTGTTATGCTCATATTATGACCTCGATATATATAAAATTCTTGCAACGTGAAAGGCTCCTTTCGGAGGTGCCTACGACCGCATTATACATCATTATTTTTTCTTGAGCTTATATACCATCGCTAAAATTTCGGCAACGCCGCGGTAAAGATTTTCCGGGACCTCGTCGCCGATTTCCACGGCCTCGTAAAGCGCCCTGGCCAGCGGTTTGTTTTCGATGACGGGGACCCCGTGTTCCTCTGCCACCTCGCGGATCTTTTTGGCGATGAGCCCCTTGCCCTTTGCCGTGACCTGGGGGGCGCTCATCGTGTTGCGGTCGTAGATCAGCGCTATCGCCAGCGTCGTGGGGTTCGTGATGACCACGTCGGCCTTGGGCACGGAGGACATCATTCTTTTTTTGGCGAGTTCCCGCTGTTTTTGACGAATTTTGTTCTTGATCTGAGGGTCGCCTTCCATCTGCCGGTACTCTTCCTTGATTTCCTGTTTGCTCATCCGTATGGATTTTTCGAACTCCCATTTTTGGTAAAGGTAGTCCACCAGGGCGATGACCAGCAGCATGACGGCCAGCCGCATCGAAAGGTCCCAAAGGAGATTCCACAGGTGCAAGGCGCCCTGTTCCATGGGAAACTGCATCGCCTGCACGGCCGTGGGGAGTTTGCTCCTGAGAGCCACGTAAATGACCACGCAAAAAAGCGACGCCTTCAAGAGCCCTTTCAGAAGCTCCACCAGCGAGCGCAGGGACAGAATTTTTTTCATGCCCGACACGGGATTCAAGCGCCCGAAATCCGGTTTGAAGGGCTCGAAACTGATGACCCAGCCCACTTGCTTGATGGTCACCCCCACCACGAAAATCGCTATGACGATCCCCAGCAGCAGCCACGCCGCGAAATAGGCCCAAACCGCCCCGTGCTCCAGCCAGTAAAACCATCCCGCTTGCAACATCGTCTCGTCCCCTATGAAGGAGATCGTCTCGCGAAGATAATCCATCAATCCCCCCGCTATGCCGTCCCCCAGGACCCAGAGGCCCAGGAGGCCCGCCAGAATCTCCACGGCGGCGGTCAAGTCCCGGCTCTTACAGACCTTGCCCTCGGACCGCACCTTCTGGCGTTTTTTGGGGGTCGCCGATTCCGTGCGCTCCTGAGCGAAAAATTGAAGGTCGAAAACAAAGGGGGGGATCATGAAAAGACGCTATTGGGAGGCTATTGCCAGGCCATAACGCTGGAAAGGGCGAAACCGATCCACCGCTCCAGATACTCGTAGATCATGTCCACGGTCAGAGGCAGAGCCGCCGTCAGGACGAAAAAGCCCAAGGCTAGTTTTATCGGCAGGCCCAAGATGAAAATGTTCATCTGGGGAACCGTCCGGGCCAGAAACCCCAGCCCGACGTCCGCCAGCAGAAGCGCGCAGTAGAAGGGAACGACGATCTTCATCGCCAGGTGAAAGGCCGCCGTGAGCCACTCTCCCAGCCCCATGTCGCCGGCCGGCACCAGGGACAGCTTCGCCAAAGGAACGATGCGCAGGCTCTCCACCACCGCCTGAGCCATCAGCAGGTGCCCGTTCCAGCGGAAATAAAACCAAAGGCCCACCATAAACTGCAGTTGGTCGACGATGGAGGTTTGGCGCTGGGTCAGGGGGTCCATGACGCTGGCCATGGAAATGCCCATAGCCGTCCCGATTTGCTCTCCCGCGACCTGCATCGCCGTCAGGGGCAGAGCCGTCAAAATCCCCAGGGAAACCCCGATCAGAAGCTCCCGCAGCGCCAGAACGAAAATGGAGACCCAGCTTTCGAAGAGGATCATGGGGACGGAAAAATTTTCTCCCCCGCTGCCTATGGCCCCGCCGGCGGCCACGGTCAGGAGAACGGCGCAAAGAAACCTGAAAGGAAGAGGCATGGCCGTCGCCAGAAACACCGGAGACGTGAACATCATCCCAACGAAGCGCAGATGCACCAAAAAATAGATCATCAAAAGCTGAGACGGTATTTCCAGCCCTCTCACGGCCTACGCCCTCCCGCCGCACACTTTTTGACATGAAAATTCATTGGATGAACCTTTCCAGCTGCCCCAAAATCTCCCGGGTCATGACCAAAATTTTCTCCGCCATCCAGGGCCCCACCAGGACGATGAACAAAAATACCGCCAAGATTTTCGGGATGAAAATGAGGGTCTGTTCCTGGAGGGAGGTCGCGGTCTGCAAAATTCCGATCACGAGCCCCACCGTCATGGCCACCAGCAGAATGGGAAGGGCGACGACGAGCATCGTCCAGATCGCTCCGCTCAAAACGTCGAACATGTTGACCGCGTCGATACCCACAATGTTTCCTCCTTAATTAAAAGCTCAGGGGGCGGAGCTCGCTCGACCCCTTGCGGGGCTCTCGCTGGCCCCCCGAGACCCCTGGATTTCAAGCTCAGGGGGCGGAGCTGGCTCGGCCTTTTGCGGGGCTCTCGCTGGCCCCCCGAGACCCCTATAACCAATGGGGACAGGGTCGTCGGTTACGGGACGTTGGTGAAGCTCTTGAGAAGGCTGACGATGACCAGATTCCAACCGTCGGCGGCGACGAAGAGCAGTATTTTAAAGGGCAGAGAAATCATCATCGGCGGCAGCATCATCATGCCCATCGCCAGCAGCACGCTGGACACCACCATGTCCACGACGATGAAGGGAATGTAGATCACCACCCCCATCTGAAAAGCGGTCTTCAACTCGCTCAGCATGAAGGCGGGAATGAGAACTCGGGTGGGCACTCCATCCTGAGAGCTGGGCTGCTCCAGGTCCGCCATGGATATCATGAGGGACAGCTCCTCCTGCCGGGTGTAGCGGAACATGAACTCGCGGACGGGGGTGATGGTCTCCGCCCACGCCTGAGTGGAGTCGATGTTCCCCGCCAGATACGGGGCGAGCCCGCGCTCATAGATTCTGTTCCAGGTGGGATACATGGTGAAAAGGGTGAGGAAAAGCGCCAGGCCGACGATAGTCTGCTGGGGCGGCGTCTGCTGCAGGCCGATGGAGCGTTGTATGAAGCCCAAAACGACGACGATCCGCGTAAAGCTCGTCAACATCAGCAAAATGGCCGGAGCCAGGCTCAACACCGTCAACAGCGCCAAGATCTGCAAAGAGAGGGCGACGTCCTGAGGAGAGTCCGCGGGGGTGATGCTCAACTGCAGCAGAGGAATGGGAATCCTCGGGGCTTCTTCGGCAATCGCGGCCTCCGAGGCCTTTAGCGTAAAGGCCAAGATACAGGCCGTCACGCAAAAAAACGCGAAAAATTTTCCCCGGAAAGACAAGCTACGCCGATTCTTTCCCGTCAGATTTTGCGTCAGATTTGGATTCAGATGTTGATTCAGATTTTGATTCAAGGCGACGCCATTCTTCATATTTCCACCTGCCCAAGAGATGGGTTCCCGCGTGCCCGGACGTCAAGGCAAAAACCTCGGGCCCGCATCGCAGGACAAAAAAAACATCCTTACCCAAAGGCAAGGATGCCATAATATTCACATGCGCCGTGTTTTGCCTTACCCAACCCTTGTTTTTGGCCAAGCCAACAAATATGACGGCCATAACCCCCATGATAACCAGAGCCACTACCACGCGCAGCAAATAAGGCGTCAGACCCATTTATAACCCCCACGACAACCAGAGCCACGGCCACACGGGCCCAAAAAGCATTCAGGCCAATTTCTCCCGTAGTCACGCAACTCCTTGAAAGGGAAATTTTTTTAAGCCAGAACCTTGGAAATCGCCTCGATGACGCGCTCCGGTTGGAAAGGTTTGACGATAAAATCGTTGGCTCCTGCCTGAATGGCCTCGATAACCATAGGCTGCTGTCCCATAGCGGAAACCATCACGATCTTCGCGCCCGGGTCCAGAGCTTTGATGGCCTTGACCGCGTCGATCCCGTTCATTTCGGGCATCGTGATGTCCATTGTTACGATGTCGGGTTTAAATTTCTGATAAGCCGCCACGCCCACTTTCCCGTTCTCCGCTTCGGCGACGATCTCGAAATCGTTTTTTTGAAGAATATCCTTCAACATCATACGCATAAAGGCAGCGTCATCCACTATAAGAACCTTTTTGCCCATGCTGCACCCCTCATTTACTAAGATTTTACTCAGATTCTCCGACCCCATGAAAATTCGAGATCAAGTTCCCACTCATCGCTCATCTATTCCATCTATACTTTATGAGCAATTTCATTATGAACCATTGCTGCACATTTTCAAACTTGCTCCCAGATTTATTCTTGTTCTTTGTTCTTCAACTTATCTTCGAAGGATTATACCACGAACTTCAAAGTCGAAGAGGGGAACATTCGCCGACATCCCAGTAAGTCAAAAAATCAAACAATCAAACAAAAGTTTTCGGTCCGTCTTTCACGAAACGGCGAGAAGCGTGTTTACATCGAGTAGGCTTTCGGCGCCGTGTTCAAAATTTCGGTGATCCTCACGCCGAAATTTTCATCGATGACCACCACTTCGCCCTTGGCAATGAGCTTTCCGTTCACGAGGACGTCCACGGGCTCCCCCGCCATTTTGTCCAGCTCGATGACAGACCCCATGGAAATACCCAGTATATCGGAGATGTTTTTCCTCGTCTTCCCCAGCTCCACCGTCACCCGCACCGGAATGTCCGCGATCAGATCGATGGCGCTGCCGCCGCCCACCGCCCCTTTGGACACCAGAGGCGTGAACTCCGCCGGGTGAACGTCCACCGTGGGAGCGGGCTGCTGCGCCCCTCTGCTGGGAGGCGCGAAAGAGGAAGGAGAGGGGAGGGGAGGGGAGGGGGCGCTTTTAGGCTGAGCGGCGTGCTGGGGAGCCGGGGAAGCGGTAAAAGACTGGGAAGAGGGGGCCTGGGAAGACTCCTGGGGCACCTGATCGTTCATGATTTGGTGAATCACGTCCACGATGGATTTGGCGGAGTCCAGGGGGAGAGCTATTTTTACGATAAAGGGGTCCAAACCCTCGATTTCCACGTTCGCGGCGCTGCTCCAGACCTTTCCCTCGTCGTCCAGCGCGCTGAAGGGCTGCCAACCTGCCTCCTCCAGGGTGGAGGTGGTGTTTTGGGGCATCAGGCGCCGCCCGCCCAGCAGGCCGCTCAGACTGGTGAAAGCGGACCCCACCACCTGGCTCAGGCCTTCCTGGGCCGCGTTCAGATAAAGCTCGCTGGCTTCCTCGGGAAGCTCTTTGCCCTCGCCGCCCATCATGAGGTCGGCCAAGGCCAAAGCACCCCGGCGGTCGACGGCGAAAATCAGCGGAATATCGTCGAACCCCCCGAATGTCGTGCGGAAAACGAAGGGCTGTTCGGGCAGTTTGGTTTTGAACTCCGCCTGAGTGCCGGTGGACGTCTCCTGGATATGGGCGCTGACGTCCTTGCCCGCCAGCATACCGAACACGTTGCTTTCGGCGTTGGAGAAAATGGTCGCGACTTCGTCCAGAACCTGAGAGTCCTCCATGGACAAGTCCCCAGCATCGGCGGCAGGAAAAGAACCTCCCGTTAGGAGCGCATTTATTTCGTCCTGACTCAGCAGTTCATCCATCAGTTTCTTCCTCCTTCGGCGTCGAGGGACTCCTCCACCTGTACGATCTCCGTCACCTCGGCCGCCAATCGCCCGTTCACCGTCCCAGGCTTTGCCTTGAATCTAACGTAATTTCCCACCCGCACGTCCACGGGGTTGTCCACCGTCTCGTCCAGCCTGATCACGTCCCCCGTCTGGAGGCCGTAGACGTCGGCCAGGCTCAGTATCGTGTGCCCCAGCTCCAGCCCCAAGGGGACCTTCACCCGGTCCAAGGTCTTCAGCAGGTTCTCCCTCACCCCCGCCTCGTTCTTACGGCTGGTGGAGACGAACCACTGCTGGGAGGAGAGCTTGTCCACCATGGGCTCCATGAGGAAGTAGGGGATACACAGGCTGATCATGCCCTCCACCTCCCCGACCTTCAACTTCATGATCACCAGGAGAACCATGTCCCTGGGAGGGCAGATCTGCACGAAAAAGGGGTTGCTCTCCATGCTCTCGAAGCGGAAGCGGACGTCCACCACCGTGCTCCAGCTTTCCTCCAAAAGCTCCAGCATGCGCATGAGGACGCGCTCGATCACCGTTTTTTCTATGTCCGTGAGTTCTCGCGCCTTGCCGGTAAACTCCCCTTTACCCCCCAAAAGGCGCTCGATGATGGAGAAAACCAGGTTGGGGTTCATTTCGATCAGGGCGTTGCCGTTGAAGGGGTGCATTTCCAGAGTGCCGATAACCGTCGGCTGCACCAGGGAATTCAAAAATTCCTCGTAGGCCAACTGGTCCACGGAGGCGACCTCCGCCGACACGATGGACCGTATGAGGGTCGACATGACGGTGGATAGTTGGCGCGCGAAGGACTCGTGAATCATCTGGATAGCCCTGAGCTGGTCCTTGCTGAATTTGTCGGGCCGTTTAAAGTCGTAAACCTTGATCTTGTATTCGCCGGTATCCTGAGTCATCGACTCCAAATCCATGGACCCGCTGGTCAGCGCGCTCAACAAGGAATCGATTTCACTCTGTGACAATACGTCGGGAGTCAAATTACCTTCACCTACCTTAAAAATAAAGCTCGGGGAGCAGAGCCCGCCGGGGCCGTCACTGTAAAACGAAGGTTTCGAACAAGACGCGCACCACGGGGGCCTCTCCTTTGATCTCCGGGAGCTGGGCGTTGAGGGACCGTTTGATCTCCTCGCCAAATTGGAGCGCGCCCTCGGCGCTGGTGAGGTCCTCGTAAATTTTGTCCTTCACGATCAGCAAAATCTCGTTCTTTATCCTCAAAAGCCAACCCGGCGCGCTGATGATCTCCGCCGCCCGGTTGTTCAGGGTCTCCAGAGAGACGGTGAAGCTGATGACGCGTTTCCCCGATCCGGCCAAGTTGCTGGTAAACTCCCCAATGGACACGATAGGACCCGGGTCCGGCACTTTCTTGGAGTCTGGAGCGTCGGACTCGGCGGCCGCCATGGAACGCCCCAGAACGAGACCGCCTCCGAAACCCATACCGAACATGACCAGCCCTACGATGATGAACACGAAAATCCTTTTCATAATGTCCCGCCTCTTCTCATTTGGGATACTGCGACAAGAAAATGAGGTCCACCCGGCGGTTCAAGGCCCTGTGTTCTGCGGAGTCGTTGGGGACTACCGGACGGTAAGCCCCGAACCCCACGGCCTGGAGTTTCTCTGGGGCAACCCCCGCGTCCGTCTCCAGGTAAGAGGCCACCACGGCTGCCCTGGCCGAGGATAAACCCCAGTTGTCCCTGTACCTCCCCCCTCGCAGGGGGACGGCGTCCGTGTGTCCTTCCACGGAAATGGCCGGCACATCGTTCCGAACCAGCGTCGCTATCTTATAGAGTACCCTTTGGCCATCGGGTTTCAGCTCGGCGCTTCCGCTGTTGAAAAGGAACTGATCCGATATGGAAACCGATACTCCCCGTTGGGTGACTGTCATTTGAATGGCCTTGTCCAGGCCCTCGCTGCGCAGGTAGCTGTCTATGGTGTAGGCCACGTGCCGGGTGTCCATCTCGTAGCGGGGCGCGGACCCCGCCGCGGTCCCCTCCTCCTCGCCCGTATTGGGCTCCGTGGACTCCTCCGTGACCATGCCGCCCTTCATTACCCCCAGGGATCCCCTCAGGGAGAGGAGTGCCTTTTGAAATTTCTGGGAGTCGATGGAGGACATGGCGAACAGCAGCACGAAGAAGCACAGAACCAGGGTCACCATGTCCCCGTAGGTCGCCATGTAAAGGGGCGCGCCCGGGGAGCTGGGAGGCGCTTTTTCTTTGCGGGCCATGGGCCTATCCCTCTCCTTTCTGTACGGCTTCCAGGCGGGTTCTCATCTTGGGAGGCAGGAACACCTTCAGTTTTTCTTCTACGATACGCGGGTTCTCCCCCGCCTGTATCGCCAAAATGCCCTCCACCATCAGCTCCATGGAGACGATTTCCTTGGCGGACCGGGCCGCCAGTTTTTTGGCGATGGGGATGCTGAACATGTTGGCCATCATGGACCCGTACATGGTGGTGATCAGGGCGACGGCCATGCCGGGCCCCAGGGCGCTCACGTCCTGCAGGTTCCCCAGCATGGCGATGAGCCCGATGAGGGTGCCGATCATTCCGTAGGCCGGTGCCAGCTCGGCTATGGCGTCGAAAATTGCCTTGTTTGCCGAATGGCGGTCCTCCATAACGCCGATTTCCGTGTCCAATATGGCCTTGACCAGCTCGGGGTCCGTGCCGTCAACCACCAGTTGTATGGATTTCTTCAAAAACTCGTCTTCCAGGTCCGCCACGTCGCTCTCCAGCGCCAGCAGTCCCTCGCGCCTGGCTTTTTCCGCGAAACTGACGATGGTCTGCACCATAGCCAGAAGGTTGGGGTCGTTGGAAACGAAGGCGTTCTTGACGGCCCCGCCCACCGTCTTCAAGATATCCCCGGGATGCGCCATGATAATAGCCCCCGTCGTTCCGCCTACGGTGATCAATATAGACGGAAAATCCACGTAGGCCATGATATTGCCCCCTGAAGACATCCCTCCGAAAACGAGTATCCAAGCGACAAGAAATCCAATAACAGTGGTTAAGTCCACGCTTCCTTCACCTCGGACCGAATCTAATTTTGGATCGCGGTTCCGGCGTCATTGCGCATTCTCCGACTCCTGGGGGATTCCGTAGGGAACGCAGGCATACCCCGCCTTTTTTCGGAAATCCACAATGGCGCTCTCGACGTCTTTCAAACTCTCTCTGATGACATAACGATGCCCGTTGACCAACCGGATCACCGTGTCCGGAGTGACCTCTACGGTTTCAATCATATCAGAATTCAGCAAAAAAAGCTCCCCGTTCAAACGATGGACTTCGATCATTGCAACATCACCTTCGTCAATAAGAGTCGCGGCCTATCCCGTCAACGTTTCAGGTTGACGACTTCCTCCAGGATCTGGTCGCTGGTGGTCACCACCCGGGTGTTGGCCTGGAAGCCGCGCTGGGCGACGATCAGCCGTGTAAACTCCTCCGTCAGGTCCACGTTGGACATCTCCAGGTAACCCCCTGAAATGGTCCCCCCGCCGTCCACCATAGCCGCGTTGATGTTGGCCATCCCGGAGTTCACTGTCTCCCGGAACATGGTGTCCCCCACCTTGTCCAGCCCCTGGGGGTTGGCGAACTGGGCCAGGGCCACCCGCCAGAGGGGCTGGTTCTGATCGTTGGTGTATATTCCCGTGATGGTGCCGTCTTTTCCTACGTTATAGTCGTACAGGACACCCATCGTGTAACCGTCCTGATAGCGCCCTTTGGTGGTGGTATCGGAGGCGTACTGGGTGACCCCCTCCAGCGTGTCCAGCCCGAAGGATTTGCCGCTGAAGTCCAGGGTGATCGTTTCGTTTTTCCGCCCGAGGAGGCTGTAGGGCACGTTGATGTCCACCGTCAAAGGTTTTACGATCTTGCAGCTGTCGTCGAAAAAAATTTCCCCGGAACTGGGCGTCGGCGTCAACTGTCCCATAGTCTCCCCTTTTTCGTCCACGAAAAAAGCCTCCCACCTCCAGCGGTTTGCCGTCAGCTTCTTGAACTGGGCCTCCAGGGTGTAGGGAAACCCCTGGCAGTCGTAGACCGTCAGCTTGGTCTGATGAAATCCGCCTTGGGTGATCTGGGAGATCGTGTCGAAGGCCGTGGGATTGGCCATAGCCAAATCCTTGGCCGCCTGCACTTCCAAGATGGAGGGATTGTTTTTCGAGACCGCTATTTTGAAGTTGTCCTTATTGAGGGAGGGGGAGGAAGGGAAAGCCCCCGTCACATCGGAAACGCTGTCGAAGGTGCCGTCCGCCTTGAAAGAAACCGTCGCCGAAGCCCGCTTCACAGCCGTTCCGTCCAGAAACCAGAGGGTCAGAGTCGCGGGGGAGCCGTTGAGATGCTTTTCGTCGAACTCCGCGATGAAGTCGCAGTTATTTCCGCCCCCATTCACGGTGAAAGAGCTGTAGTTCATGTTCTTCTGGAGGTTGATTTCCCAAAGGGAGGCGCCGCCGGAGTCCGTCAGCTTCAGGATGCCCGTGTCGTTGTCATAGGCCGCCGCCACGCCCGCAGGCAGGTTTGCCCCCACAGGAGCCCCGAAAACGGGCTTCCCGTTTTTGATCCCCGTCATGTCGAACTTCATCGTCCCCGCCGTTCCGCTTCCCGAGTCGAGGGTGATGGTCAAGTACTCTTTTCCGTCGGCGGACGTGAGGTTCGTCTCGAACTTCACCGCGTACTCCGTGCCGCCGATCTTGATTTTGGCGCTGTTCTCGGTGTAGGGGATATCCGCGTATCCGATGGGCAAGTAGGGGCTCGCGCGGCTGTCCAAGTTGCATCTGTACCCTACCACCGTCGTCGCCCGGGCCTCCATTTTGCGCCCCATAGGGATATCGATGTCGGCGATGTCCCCTCCTTGAACGAAATTCTGGGGGTTCAGGGGGTCGCGGGTCATTTTGTACCCCTGCACGTTGTAGCCCGTGCCGGAGTGTACCAGGTTGTTTTTCCCGTCCAGGACGAAGTTGCCTGCCCGGCTGTAGATGCGGCTGGTTCCGTTGCGAAGAACAAAGTACCCCTCCCCCGAGATCATCATATCCGACTTGTTGCTCGTGTTCTGGGCGGGGCCCTGAGAGTGAATGGTTTCTATCGCCCCCACCTTGACGCCCAACCCCACCTGCGCCGCGTTGATACCGCCCCTGACGTTTTTAGGGCCCGAAGCGCCCTGGGACGTCTGGTAGAGCAAATCCTGAAAAACCGTGAAATCCTTCTTGAAACCAGTGGTGTTGACGTTCGCTATGTTGTTGCCCGTCACATCCAGCATTGTCTGGTGTGAACGGACGCCCGTCACAGCCGTCATGAGTGACCTCAACATCCGTGTTTACCTCCCATACATCCGTGTATACCGCCCGCGGTATTTCTCTTCGCTCCGCGAATTTTACGAGCCTTTTTTCCTCAAGGTCACCCGGCGAATTTTTTATCTTATAGCGCCGCCGTCCCGCTGTTGCTATGTATTTTTCGGACGGTTGGGCCCCGGACTAAAATTCAAAAAACTCAGGGCAAAAAATAACGCCCGAGTCGATTTCCCTCGGACGTTTTTTGTTTTTTGTTTTCTATCTTATTTATTAACGTTTCAGGTTGACGACTTCTTCGAGGATTTGATCGCTGGTGGTCACCACCCGGGTGTTGGCCTGGAAGCCGCGCTGGGCGATGATCAGCCGTGTAAACTCCTCCGTCAGGTCCACGTTGGACATCTCCAGAGAACTTGCATCGATGCGCCCCCCGCCGTTGACCATAGCCGCGTTGATATTGGCCAGCCCCGAGTTCACCGTCTCCCTGAACATGGTGTCCCCCATTTTGTCCAGCCCCTGAGGGTTGGCGAATTGGGCCAAGGCTATGCGGTAGAGGGGCTGCTTCTGATCGTTGGTGTATATCCCCGTGATGATACCGTCCTTACCCACGGAATAGTCATTCAAAATGCCCATCGGGTAGCCGTTCTGATAATATCCCTTAGTGGTACTATCAGAGGCAAACTGGGTCACGCCCTCCATAGCCTTACCATCCTCATTCAGTCCGAAAGATTTCCCACTAAAATCCAAGATGATTTGCTCGTCCTTCCGCCCGAGGCTGCTGTAGGGCACACCGATAGTCACCGTCTCAGGGGTTTTTAGATGACAACTCGCGTCAAACTCAATGTTCCCAGTGTTGGAAGTTAGTACGATATCTGTTCTACGATTTCCCTCTTCGTCGACAAAATAGGCCTCCCATTTCCACGTATTATCCGTCGGCGTTTTCTCGAATTCGACCTCCAGCGTATAAGCGAACCCTTGGCAATCGTAAATTGTCTGTTTGGTCTGATATTTTTCACCAACATCAAGACGACTGTCCAAATTGCATTTAAACCCCACAAGTTCTGTCGCGCGGGCTTCCAATTTGCTCTGCATGGGAATTCTGATGTCACTGATGTCTCCGGCTGTAATGAACTTCGTGGGGTCAACGGTGTCCCGGACCATTTTGTAACCCTGAACGTTGTAGCCCGTACCGGAGTGTACCAGATCGCTGTCGGCGTCCAGAACGAAGTTGCCCGCCCGGCTGTAGATGCGGCTGCTTCCGTCCCGGAGAACAAAGTAGCCTTCGCCCGAGATCATCATATCCGACTTGTTGCCCGTGTACTGAGCGGGGCCCTGGGAGTGAATCGTCTCTATCGCGCCCAACTTGACGCCCAACCCCACCTGAGCGGGGTTGGTGCCGCCCCGAGCGTCGCCGGGGCCCGAGGCGCCCTGGGATGTTTGATAGAGCAGGTCTTGGAAAATCGTCATGTCCTTTTTGAAACCCGTGGTATTGACGTTCGCTATATTGTTGCCCGTCACGTCCAGCATTGTTTGATGCGAACGGACACCTGTCACTGCTGTCATAAGTGACCTTAACATAGATCATGCCTCCTGCGATGGTTTTTTATCGCTCCGCGAAGTTCCTGACCTCCTTCCTTGAGGGCCATTGATCATCGATACCGCTTGATATCTTGTCGCATCACTATCTATTTTCTCGGACATCCGCCGGCCGAACTAAAATTGAATACGCATATCGCAATCCCACTTTAAAACAGCAGGGCACATCGAAAAGGGTCCCTCTCGGAACCCTCGACCCGGCGCTGTCCGCCGCTGTTATATTCTTTCTCTCTTCCTCTTGGACCTCCGACTGAAAGCCTCGAATGTGTGTCGTCTGCCGCTGTATAATGTCTCTTCAGGAGAGGCGTTCGGAAAACATCCGAACGAGCTGTCTGGGGTTCTCCCCTCGAAAGGGGGTGAGAGCGTGGAAGAAAAAATAAAGCTAGCAATCGCTGTGTTGCAGCTCCTGCCAGCCATCGTGGAGATAATCCACATTCTTTACACGCATTTCTAACCTTACTTAGGGCGTAAGTCCGAGGTGGGGTAACCGGCCCCGCTTCGGCAGCCCAGAAACAACCGTCAAACAACCGTCTGATCCTCTCCCAGACGGGTATTTTTATAAAAAAATTATACCATACCATCCTTGGACCTCTCCTCATTGAAAGCCTCGAATGTGTGTCGACCTTTCCAAAACTTCACCTTTCATCCTAGATATAAAATTCCGGGACGCCAAGGCATAAATTACGCGATCCGAATGCAACATTTGGATAGATTGTTGCATAAGTATGTTCATCAGTTGGGATGTTTTTTACTTACATTTCTCTCTGCCATGTCATATCCATATCCCAACGAGTACATCAACTCAAAGATTCAAAAAAGCCGGGAGTGTAACCAATTTGTTGATGGGTTATTTTCAGCCCTTTATTGATCACGGTTTACAGATGCTCATCAACATATTGGGCACACGTCCCGACATTGGTGTCCACGAAAACAGTTTTCGTTTTCACAACCCCATCCTCATTTTTTTGATGTCCTCCAGACTAGATATATCAGCCCCTTTGAGTATTCCCGCAAGGCTGTCGGTAATAGGGGTTTCCGTCGGTTTGCTGAGAACGGCGTATTCTCGGTCATCTCGCGTAATAAAAATCGGTTCTCCGCTCAATTGATTGAGATATTCAGCCGGGTTTTTTATGAAATCGACATCCGCAACACGCATGGCGCTTCCTCCCTCTTGCGATATCTTCAAATAGTTATGATAACTCATTTGAGAGGATATTCAAGCAAGACCACCACAGATTCACCGTGTCATCGCCGTAACGCCGAATTTTCATGTCACATGTCTGTTCCGGCTTTCGCCAGCCTAACCGCATCGGCGACGAGTACGCTCTCTCTGCGCAATTCCTCCCGCTCTTCCTTCCTCGGCACATACATGTCCCGATAAACAATTTCTTTCCTTTCGTTGCGGCAATCGAAAACCAGAGTCTCGTGAAATCCGATCGGACAGAGCATGGCGACACCGAACATGCCGGCCCGCCATTCATACACATCGAGCAGGCTGTAATCGTCATACCAACGCGCTCCTTTCAACACTGGCGTTGTTTGCGCTTCTCCTTACTTTCTCCAATACTTCATTGGCTGCTTTGATCACATGGAATCTATCGAAGGTGATCGATGCCTCTGGAAAATTCTCTTCTATTCCTTTCCTTTGATAAAAGCTGGGGACACGCTGCTGACCGTAATGCTCCACCTCGAAAATGAAGTCCCACTGTCCCCTCAATTCAACGAACACCCGTTAAAAGGTAAGTACCAAGGGTATCTGGAGTGCCATATTGGGCCTGACTGGCTGCTTGTCTACAAAATCGACGCGACGACTAAACATTTGTACTTTGCCCGAACAGGATCACATTCCGATATCTTTTGACGGACATTTCCATGCTTCGCTCCGTATAAAGCAGTCCACGACGTTCTGATCGATCTGACCGCCATGTTCCTTGTGGTGGGCAGAACAAAAGTCCTCACATCTTTTAAGTTGCGGCATAATTTACGCGAGCATTTGTGTTATCCTAATCTCGACATGAGTAACAATTTGGAGGGTTCCGTCTTTATGAATCATCTTTTTGCGACGTGGCGCATGGATTACATTGCGGCTCCAAAATACCAGGGATGTATTTTCTGCGACTTCCCTGCCGAAAATCGTGACGAAGAGCACTATATCCTCCATCGGGGAGAGAAGTGTTTCGTTATTTTGAATCTCTATCCTTATAATCCTGGACATTTGATGATCGTGCCTTACCGGCATACCCATTTATTCGAATCCCTGACAGACGAGGAGCATTTCGAAATAAACCACCTGGCGGCGCGTTCCATTCAGGTCTTGAAAGAAGTCATGAGGCCCGACGGATTCAATATGGGGATGAATTTGGGCAAAACCGCGGGCGCGGGAATGGAAGAACACCTGCATCTCCACGTCGTCCCGCGCTGGAATGGAGATAACAATTTCATGGCGGTCGTCACGGATACACGGGTCGTTCCCGAGGCGCTGAACGCCACGTACAAGAAATTGAGATCCTTTTGGACCCGGTGAAGGCATTCTCCTTTTGCAGTCGTTGACAGCCATTTGCAGGACGATGCGCGGCAGCGCGAAACAGTATGAGAGAGTGCGAAAAGGAATACGAAATTGAAGGAGCGGGAGTCGGACGAATTTTGGGAACCGGGGGCAGCGGCAGCGGCGGAGGTTAAAGTCAAGCGTTCTCTTTTTATCGGGCGGCTCTGCCCGTGCAAAGACAGGGAAGAGGTTCGTTCGATTTTAGCCGACGTGGAGCTTCGCCATCGGGACGCAACCCATCATTGTTGGGCGTACCGCCTGGGGCCGGAGCCCGAGGTCGAACATTCCTCCGACGGGGGAGAACCTGCGGGGACGGCGGGAAAGCCGATTCTTTCGGCTATAAAGCAAAGCGGCATGTTCAACTTGACGATAATCGTGACTCGTTATTTCGGCGGCATCAAGCTGGGTGTGAGGGGCTTGAGAGAGGCTTATGGGCAGACCGCGGCAAGCGTCCTGGAAAGGGTTGTGCCTGCGTTGCGCGTCCGTTCGCGAAGATTGGTGATTCGTTTTCCATACGCTATAATAGGAGAAATAACACATTACTTGGAAGGCCATGGAATGATCGACGCTCCAACGTGGAACTGCGGCTCCGAGGTTGAGCTTGCCGCGAATGTGAAGGCGTCTTGTGTGTCTGAAATTGAGGCTGCGCTTGACGAAATTCAGCTTAAAAAACGTATTCACTCTTGGAATTGGGTTGCTCCACATTAGCCACCAATACCTGTATCCTTCCCCCCTTGCCAAAGGCGTTTTTCTCTTAGCGGAGGAGAACGCCTTTGGTCTTCCCGACCCCTCGCTTCGCAAGCGTTCGTCTTGAATTGGCCTTGAATTTTACCTGAAATCTCAATCTTGACGAGAACAATGGCGCAATATCTACTATAATGAAGGGTAATTTAGTTAATGAAGAATAATTTATAAAGAGAATTTAATAAAGAGAATTTAATATTGATCAAACTCACAACTATACGAGGTGACGAGCTGTGAAAATATCGACGAAGGGGCGGTATGCCCTGCGAATGTTGTTGGACTTGGCCGAACACGGAAACGACGATTTCGTTGCGTTGAAGGACGTGGCCGAAAGGCAAAACATTTCGAAGAACTATCTCGAACAGATCATAACGCTCTTGAAAAACGCCGACATACTGAAGACGGCGCGAGGATTCCAAGGAGGGTATAAACTGGCGAAATCCCCCGAGCTTTACACCGTCGGTGCCATTTTGCGCCTGACGGAGGGCAGTCTGGCCCCTGTGGCGTGTCTGGAGGACGAAGTGAATACGTGCAGCCGCAGCAGCTATTGTATGACAGTGGGGGTATGGCGCGGACTGGGACAGGTCATAGCGAACTATCTGGACAACATCACTTTGCAGGATATCCTCGACGAACATCATAAACACAACGACGGCGGTCAATACTGTATTTGAGGCCATCTTCCATTTCTATGCCCATGGCGAGAAAACAAATGGGGTTTGGGAACTCGTCTCCTCTGGATATGGGCGGGAGAGTGAGGGTTTGTGATGGCCTTTCCTGATTTTTTGCCGTAAATACTTAATAATTTTTAAGAGTTTGCATTTAAAATATTAACTAAATATTTCACAAAGGAGGCTGTGAGGTATGCTTTGGAATCAAAGTTTGGAGACGGGCATCCCGGCAATCGACACACAGCATAAAGAGCTTTTCAGGCAGATAGATATCTTGTTCGATCAAAACAATAAAGATCGCGTCCCTCAGACATTGAAATTTTTAGGTGAATATGTGGAAAAACATTTTAACGACGAGCAGCTTTTGCACATCAAAGCGCGATACCCCAAAGCCATAGCCCACAAAAAGATGCACACCGATTTTGTGGCCGCTTTCAAAAAAATGAAACAGGAGTACGACTCCGGTAACGGCGCTCTCACGGTTCTGCTCAAAATCAACAGGGCCGTGGCCGATTGGCTGAAAAGTCATATCATGATACACGACAAAGAGTTTGCCACCTATTTCAAAAACTTGGAAAAATAATACCGGGATATCGAGGCAAGTACCGCAAGCAGAGCAAAGTGCGACGACGAAGACCCTTCCACGGCTCATGGCGGGCCGGGACGGTTTGGGGCGGCGGCCCTTTTGAAAAAGGGCATCACGACCCGGAGCAGCGCGGCCGTCAGGCTGCCGGCCAAAATACCCGCAAGGATCATCACCGGAAAAAGGGCGAGCAAATTGGTCGAGGTGAGCCACGATGCCACGGCCAGTTGCCCCATGTTGTGGGTGATCGCGCCGGCGACGCTGAGGAGAAAATACGACGCGTTCCGACACACAGCCGCCAGCAGAGCGATCATCAAAAGAGAGAGAACGCCGCCGCTCAGGCTCAACAACCCGGCCACAGGTCCCCTCATCAGCAGAACGGACAGAGATTTCAAGCCCGCCAAGGTGAAGGCGGCGCGCCCGCCGATGAAAAAGAGCGCGTACATCGTCACCACGTTGGAAAGCCCGAAACGCATGTGGAACGGCAGCGGCGGAAACATTCCTTCCAACGCCGAGAGAACGAAAATCATGGACAGCATGAGGGCGAGGGTGGTGATCTCATGCAACGTGAATTTTTTCATTTCATTGAATTCCCTTCAGGCTCATCGATTGAGATTCACTGATCCATATTCAATGACTTGATGAAGAACAATTCGAGATCCTTCAATTCTTTAATCCTCAATATCATCATTTCATCAATAAGTCACGCTGTCCACCGGCTGTCCTTTTCGAAGGGCTACTCGGAGTACGACCTTGTTGGGAAGGCACGCGGCCGACTGGCCCGGCGTCGACAGAAAACCCGAGTGAACGCATATTTTGTCCGGACAATCGGAATGGACGAACCCCACGGCTCCATCCCGAACCTGGATCTGCACGGCGGGCCGGCGGGCGGGGGTGTAGACTCCATCTTCGCTCAGAGAGACAACGGCGTCGACTTGGCCCTCCACGGTGATCTCGGCGTATCTTTCGCCTTCCGCCTTGCGTTCGCGCGCCGCGAAAAAATGAAAGGCCAAAACACCCAGCAGACACAGTAGAAGCCATAGATCCCCCTTAACTATAAACTTCCTGCGCGTCAATTTTCGGTTCGAATTTTTCCCATTCGAATCTTTTTCCATCCGAATTTTTCTCATTCGAATCTTTTTCATCGGTTTTCGTTCATTAAAAAACCGAAGAGGAACGTTCCTCTTCGGCGTCGCGTCTGTGCAGTATTTATTTATTTTTTCTTAGGTGTTTTGGCTTGGGCCGGAGTCTTGGGCACAGCCAAAGCCGCGCCTTTACCTGGCGTGGATTTGGGATCGACGGCCGCGAAAATTTTCTTCGTGGCGTCGGAACTGTCGTCGTAGACGGTCCCGTAGATTTCGTTACCCAGCATGTCGTAGTGACGCAGATACGTTACCGCAAACTGCTTCCCGTCCTTGGTGTACTCATATTCATACTCGGTAAAGTAAAGACTCCCCGCCACAGCCGCAGCAATTCCAAACTTCGACATCAGGAGATCGATGGTCTGCTGTTTGATGGACTCGTTCGTGTAATATTTTCTGGAAATCGCAAAAGGAACTCCGTTATCTTTCGTGCCGTAATCCAAAAGGTACCACTGCATTTTGACATGATCTTGACCCAAATTCTTTTGCTTCGCAGGATCCCACCCCATCGCGGGCAACGCGGAGCATACAACCGCCACGATCAACAACACCAACACAACTGACTTCTTCACTACTTAAACAACCCCTTTCTAACATGTACCTTGACCCAAATAAACCCTTGATCTAAAAACATCTAATCTCACAGACCTTCAAATGAACATCGAGCGGACATTGACGGGAGCATTGTAACATAAATCGTAAAATTTATTGCACCGGCGCCCGGCAGTAGAAACAAATGAAGTTTCACGGAGAATGAAACTACACTCTTTCGCCTCGATCACCTAACACGCCTGATGGCTTCAAAAAGCTCGCGGAACAAGCATTGAAACAAGCCGCCCAGAAAAGTGCTGGGTTGGAGTTTGTCATATTCAATTTAAATTTCAATTTCAATTTAAAGACAAACATAAACTCAAACTCAAACAATAAACCCGGACAAATGCTGCCAATTAAAAAGGCACATGTCCGAGAATGCTCATAAATCGAACTTCCCTCGAATATTCCATAAAATCTTTTCTCTACCGGAATCAATCTGAAATTTTGAGCGAGAACCTTTATTTTACTTAATGTACATTAAGCGTTTTTTGCTTCGCCCATAAAATGAAAATGATTTATATTTCATCATGATTATTCATGAATAAATATATTTAAAGCTAGTTGTAACTTTAACTTACAAAATTTTTATTTATAAAATGTTATATTATGTCGATTTATCTTCTCTAATTAAATGATTTATTTCATTTATTTATTTTTATCCCTTTTTTCGCGTTTACAACGTTTTGACACGGCATATTCCAACATAAAAAGAGGTGTTATCCATGAAACGGCATTGGGGAATATCGAAAAAATGGCCTATCCAACCGGGTGTTCGCGGGGGTTTTACTGTCGTCGAATGCGTTCTTCTGATAGTGATTTTAGGGGTTTCGATTTGGGGGATTCTTTACTCGGCCATAGGGGCTTCCCGCCTGGGGGCACTCGGCCGGGACGAGCTGAAATCCCGGTCCGTCGCCACCGCGCTGTTCGAAACCTTGGAAGCCATGCCTCCAACCAATTTCGACGCCAATTTCGACAAGACCGTAAGGGAAGCGATCATCCTCATGGGGGGAAGCGGCGACCACCTCCACGGATACAAGGTCGTGGCCGACAACATTGCCTCCGACGGCGGGGCGCACCTGATCCAGTTGACCCTTTCGTCGCCGCACTCGAAAAAAGCCCCTTTCGTCCTGCGGAAATCCATCAACAAATTCTCCGAAAAAACGGCTGACGACGTCATCGACGTCAGCGACGGATGACGGCGAACAGGATGAAAAAAAGAGTGGACATGAAATTCAATCGCGGTTTTTCTCTGACAGAAGTTTTGATTGCCTCGTTTGTCATGGCCGTCGTGGGGGTCGCCGTGATGGGTTCTCTTTGGATATTCAGCGGACTCGTCACGCAGACGGAGGAATATTCCATCGCGCAGCAGGAAATGGAAACCGCTTTTCAGACCGTCGGAGCCCAAATCGGCAACGCAGGACTGGGAATGCCCAACAATAAAGAAGGGCAAGGGTCTTTTGCCGAGTCCTTTTATTCCGCGGCTACCCCTCCCGTTATGGCGTCCATGGGAGCCGTAAGCCGGGACTGGGGAGGCCCCGTAACGCTGGCGACGGCCCCGGACTTGAAACCGGCCTCCTTCGTGACCGCGAAAACGACCTTGCCCGACGGGCAAAAAGTTTACGCCGGCTCCGTGCTGTATTACGCCTGGTCCCTCCCCACGGGGGTCCGTGTCAGGGCTATGGAGTTCGCGGGAACGGAAATCGCCCAGGGAGACGAGGTGAAACTGCAGTTCGCCGACGGAGACGTGGAGGTTTTGGAGTCCTTCCAATACGACGGACGGGAGGTGGGGATCTCGGAAAAAAACAGCTCTGCGGCGTCGAAGGCTTCCACCCGCCGGTGGATTACGTTTCCCACCGCGCGGGTGCCTTTTTGGCTCGCCGGATGGGACAACGGCGGAGCGGCCAGAGGCTCGGGAAGCGGCGACCGGGTCAATGGCGCCGTCGCCGTCATGGCTCCCGAGAGCCGAATAAGTTTCAGCAGAACCCTGTCTCCCTACGAAGAGGTACACCTTGTGCAGTGCTGCCGCCTTTACCTCAAAAACGGAGAACTGATTCAGGAGTTTTTCGACACCGGCCTCGAGGCGGCGGACCGCGTCAGCAAGGTCGTTGCCCGGGGGATCGCGGGGCTCTATTTTACCTTCGACTCCGAAAAGCGTCTGCTGACGATGTACGTCGCCGCCCGGGGAAGTACACCCCGAGCCTCCGGCGGCTCCCCTTCCGATTGGCCCGAATTTGCCCCTCCTCTCTCCGTCTCGGACCGTAAATACCCGATCATAACAGGCGCCCTAAGCTGGAGGATAAGGAATTGAAAATAAGGAATTGAAAATAAGGAATAAGGATAGAAATTGAAGGTTAAAAATTGAAGGATAAAAAGTTGGAGGATAAAAATTGGATGAAGGATGAGAAATTGAGAGGCTTTTTCTCCCGCCACGACGGCATGGCCCTGCCCGCGGCGCTGGTTATCGTGCTGTTCGGAAGTATTTTGGTCGCCGGGAGCTTCGGGTTCGCGGTGTCTTCCAAAAAACTGGCGACGGTCAGAAGCAGCCGGTATTCGGACCAGGTACTGGCTTCCGATTATATCGAAAAAACCAAGGGGGCCATTCTCTACAAAATGTCCAGCACCCACAGGGCCATACATCCCTCTTCGGGGGGGAACTGGGGGGAACGGCCGTCTCTGGGGACGGTGGACGGCCTGCTGATCGACGGGCCCGGCCTCCGCGCGGATGTGACCGAGGGGAATCGGAGGGTTCTTCTGGAGGTCTTCGACCTCACCTACGAGGCGGGCCAGTTGGAGAACACGATCCTGAACAACCCCTCGGAGCTGCGGAGGCTTCCCCCCATGCTGAAACTCACCTCCAGCCAAATGGGCGTGGGAAGCTCCATGGAAAGCGTCAGCAAAACCCCCGGAGTCCCCAACGAGGACGAACCGGCGAAGGAGAAAAAGGAGGGCTCTCGGGTCGATTTGGACTATTTCGGCGCTTATCTGATAAGGGTACAGCTTTTCAGGCTGCCGTACTCGCCGGGAGACAAGCCCGTCCGCGTAACGGAAGAGGCGTTTTTTCAGGTTCTGGACCCGAACAGCTCTCCCTGATTCAAGTTTTCAATAAAGAAGGTATATAAGGAAGGTATATAAGGAAGGTATATTATGAAGAAATATCTCGCTTTATGGGCTCTTTTTTTAGGAACTCTCTTTTTAGGTACTCTCTATTGGGCGCGGGACGCGGAGGCCTCGTTTCTCGCCATAGCCAAAACGGCCTACCCTCTGGAGGACGCGCTTCCGATAGGGGTGCGGCCCAACGTACTCTTTTTGCTGGACACGGGATCGTCTATGGCGTTCAGCCCCGTCGGCATTCTGCCCCACAAAAACGACGGCCGGTCGCCGGCACAGCGGCAGCAGTTGATCGACAAAGGCAGCACCTATGGATCCGGGGCCCGGCCCTACAGCAAGTTCGGAGATGAATCCGGGGAGGCCAGGGCCCAGCGATATGGGCGCGACCTTTTCCGAGAAAACAACATCATCGGCGACGTCAACTGTTACTATACCCCTAACCCCAACAAACCCTACTTCCTGACTTTCAAAAGGACGTCGTGGGCCAACTGGAACGGCAGAGGCAGGCCGCCCCAAGATATGATCCCGGAACTCCGTACTTACCTGCCCGGCGGGGCAAACGCGGGGAAGCCCGTCCCGGCCAAGTACACCGATTACCTCGTGCCCAACGACAGCCGCATGTACCAGATGAAGCTGGCTTTGTGGCGCCTCCTGAGTGCGAACAACGCCGAGGCCTTTGCGGGAATGAGGGTGGGCATGGCGATGAGCTACAAAGAGGACTATTACCCTCATCCCAACTTCTCCGCCGATTTTTATTTCAACCCCGTAAAAGGGGCCTGGCCCATCAGAGGGCCCGACTGGACTGGGGCGGAAACGAAGCCGGCCGAAGGCAACATCGCATTCAATGGCGTCAATCGAAACTATTACGATCAGCCCGAATCCTCCGGGATGTGGGCGCAGGTCAACCGTGCCCGTATGATGGTGCCCTTCGACTATATCTATCAGAGGGCAGCCGCGGCCAACGGCTCGGTGGCGTATGTTCCCACGGACAATCTGAGGAACTTCCTCCGGCACATCGACGGCATCGAGGACGGCAACGGGGACTATTTCGTGAACTACGAACTTTTCGCGGACGGCAAAACCCCCCTGGCGACGTCCATTTTCTCCCGTCACCTCCTTTCGGGGCGGACGGACACCGCCGGTTACGCCGTCGTCTTGTTCGCGGCGGACCTGAGCAACAACTATTCGTGGATGAGGCTCCGACTGGGGTTGGGGAGCCTCAGAAACAAAATGTACATCGACATGAAACATTTCACGACTCTGAAAAGCCCGACTTCCAAGCCCGAGTTTCGAGCGGGGAACGCCTTGGGGAGCGCCATCGATTTTTTCTCTCCCCCTCCGAAATTGCGTTTTATCGGCAAGGATAGCAAAACGGAAACCAACACCCTGGGTTATTTTCCCGTTGTGGGCTCCTGTCAGCCCAACTGGTTGATCGTGTTTACGGCGGGCGACGACAGCGCCGACGACTACACGGCGGCGGAAGCGGCGACAAAACTCTTCAATACCACCAAAAAAGAGATGCGCGGGCGTCATTGGGACGGCCGCGGGTGGGAAGAACGCACTTTCGCCATGGACTCCGGCGTTCGCACCCTGGTCGTCGGCATGATCGACCCCGATACCCGCGACAGCCAGGTCGCCAAAGTGAAACGATCTTTGAACGAGCTGGCCCGCGCCGGAAATCCCATCATGGTCCGGGACGCATCGGGGAAGGAAGTGTACGTGCCCAACTCCAACGCGGAGGCCTATTTCGCCACCGACGTGGCCGGGCTGGTCGTCAGTTTGAAGTCCATTCTCACCCAGCTCACGTCGAGACCCTTCGCCTCTGGCGCGCCGGTGGTCATGCCGACCCAGGGGGATAAAAATCAAAAAGTCCTTTTTTCCTCGTCCTACAGGCTCAACGCCATGGATCAATGGGATTCCTGGTTCAAAAAGACGGTGCTCTCCGGGGACGTGGAGGGCGTGGAGGCGTGGGAGTTCAACGCCCAAAAGCTGGTCCCCAAAGCCAAGTCCCGTAAAGTTTACACCTTTTCCCACACCAGCGGGGACTCGGGAACGGATGTCCGGCTTCTGCACTCCATGCCCCGCAAAACCGTGCAAGACCTGGCGGGCGTTCCGGAAGAAAATGTCCAGGACTTCGTCCGCTGGCTTCACGAGTACAACAACACCCGAATCCTGGGGGACATGGAGCATTCCGCCCCTCAGGTCGTGGCATTCCCCGAGGCCAAGGTCCTTTCGGACGACCCCATCGTCTCCCAGCGCAGGCATGTGGTCTATATCCATACCAACCGGGGCGTGCTCCACGGGGTGGACTACGAGGACGGCGACGAGCTGTGGGCCTTCATCCCCCCCAATGTCTTCCAAACCCGCCTCAAAGCCCTGAAATTCACCCCTGAGGGAAACTGGTACGCGGGAGACGGGGTCAATAGCCTGAAATCTCTCCCCCACAACCTTCTGAGCGGCCCCCTCACCGCCAGAGACGTGTCCGTCAACTTCAACGCCTCGGACTACAGAACGATCCTCATCGGAAATTTGGGGTGGGGCGGCAATGGTCTTTACGCTATGGACGCGACGAATCCCTCCGAAACGCCCCGATTTTTATGGGGCATAGACAACGACCGCTACGACGGCGGCCCTTCGAACAAAGTGGCGGTCTGGGGCAAAACGGCGGCTTCCTCGAAAACCGGATACGAAAAGCTCGGCTTGACCATCGTCCCGGCCATCTTCCTGTGGGCCGACGTGAGCCCTTCGGACAAGACCCACGTGGTCTTTCTACCCGGCGGGCTGGGGTACGCTCTGGGGCAGGACGACCATGGAAAGGTTTTTTACGCGATTTCTCCCCTCGACGGGACGATTTTGAGGACGTTCCAGGAGGGCGACGGCTTCCGGGGGCCCGCTGAACTGGGCATGGGCATAGCCCCCGCGAGTATCCTCGAAGACGACAAACGGCGGAACACGGGCCTCATTACCGCGGACAGCCAGGGAAACGTTTTGTACTGCGACACGACGCCGCGCCTGGACAGATGGGAGCTGAAGAGCGTTTTCCAGCTCAAGAACGGCGACGGGAAGCCCGTGGCGATTCCCAACGCCCTCGCGGCCGGAGTGGCGGCGGGGAGCCAGATGTGGATATTCGGGGGCTCTTCCGGGCTGCAGGCCCCGGGGAAGGACGATAACGGGATGCAGAGAGGGCTCTTCAATCCTCAAAACTATATCTTCGGCTTCAACCTGACGAAGACCTCCGCCGACACGGCGCTGACTATCGCCGATTCTAAGATGAAAGAGCTGAAGTACATCAAGGACGAATCGCCCTCCCTGCCCCCCTTCGGCAGCCCCAGAAGCGCCGGAGACAACAAGCTCGACTCCTCCGCCATAAAGGGATGGTACCTGCCCCTGCGGCCCGCCCTCTCGACGGCAAAGACGTCGACCCAGCCGGAATACGTGACCACGCCTCCGGTTCTTCGCGCCGGGGTGCTTTACGTCTCGACGTTCATCCCGAGGGTGAAAAAATCCGAGGAAGACGAGGCCTGCCCGGACGCGGGGTACTCCAAAATTTACGCCCTGGACCCGATGACGGGAATGGGGCGCTGGAAAGACCGGGGCAGAAGCGCCCAGTCGGTGCTGGTGGGGAACGTCAAGATAACGGGAATGACGATTCAGGGCAATAGAATGTACGTCGCCGTCAAACCCCTGAGCGCGTCGGCCCTGAGCAGCCTGCCGTCCCAGGTGAGCGAGAACAGGTTTGTGCTGCCGGACGAAACCCTGTGGTCCTTCGAGCTGCCTCCCGAGGAAGTGCAGGCGTCGCCCACGATCAACATGAACGTACCTTATATTCAATATTGGAGGGACATCGTCAACTCATGAAAAATATAATTAAAACAAGTCACACCGGAAAAATTCAGATCAAGAAACAGATCAGGAAAATTCGGCGGGTGAGGGCGCTCGTTTCATTCTTGTTGTTCGCTATCGCCGCGCCGCTGGCCTTTCCCCGGCAGAGCGCGGCCAGCAATTCTATGGAACTCTTGGAGGTCACGGGGATTCTTATAAGCATCGACGTCACGGTGACGCCGAACGTGATCACCCTCAACGTCGAAGGAGAAGAAGCCTCCGGGCCTCTCAGCGAGGAATGCGTTTTTTACGACCCAAAACAGCGCGTCATCCCCTTAAAGGCTTTTGTCCACACCTACACTGGCAAGGCCGTCACCGTGGAAATTCTCGAGGAGACGGGACAGGTGCTTTCCCTTTATCCTGCCGAGGGGGTTCCCAAATCTTCGGCCCCTTCGTCATCGGGAGGCGCGAAGGCCCCGAAGCAAAAGACTCATTGATTTACGAACTTCGGCAACCTTCAGCGATCTCTAATAATTTATAACAATCTCCAATAATTTACAACAAACTCCAGGTTTCTTGGTTTCTTCGGCAACCTTCAGTCCGCCCGGGCCGTCGCCATCAGGAGCTTGATTCTGTTGAGCTGATTCACGTTGCTGGCGCTGGCGTCGTAGTCCAGAGCCAGCACGTTTACGTCCCGATGGAGGCGTTTCAGCTCTTTGAGGATGCCCCTGCCCGTAATGTGGTTCGGCAGGCAGGCGAAGGGCTGCACGCAGAGAATGTTTCTGGTCCCGCTCTCGATGAGCTGCAAAATTTCGGCCACCAGAAGCCAGCCCTCCCCCGCCTGATTCGCGGGGGACACCAAGGTCATAGCCTTCCGCGCCATGTCCCGTATGTTGTGAACCTCCCCGAACCGCGTACCTCTGAGCGCTTCGCGCATAGGGTTTCTCATGTACTCGATCAGCCTCACCCCGAGCCGGGGGAAAAGCTCCGCAAACATCTCTTTTAAAGATTGACCAAGGCCAAATTTACCGGGACCGTTGCCGTTGAAAAGACAGTAAAGCAGAAAGCCGGCCAGGTCCGGTACCACGGCCTCCCCGCCCTCGGCCTCGATCAGGTCGATGAGGCCATCGTTGGCGCCGGCGTGGTATTTGACCAGTATTTCCCCCACGATTCCCACCCTGGGGCGAGGGGAGGGATCCACGGGCAAGGCGGCAAAATCTCTCACCATCTGTCTCATGTCTTCCTTGAAAACCCTCCATTTCCCGCGCCTCAGATTTTCGTCGCACCGCGCGACCCAATCGTCGTAGAGTTTTTTTGCGCTGCCCTGTTCCAGCTCGCAGGGGCGGGTCTTGCAGAGAAGCCGCATCAGCATATCCCCGTAGAGCAGGCCCGTCAGGCTTCTCCAGACGCTTCGCAGCGAGGGCGTGAACCTCTCGGTCCCCTCGCCGCCCTGGGAGTTGACGGCCAGGATGCGGGTGCGCCGGAAACCGGCGGAGTCCAGGGCGCGCCTCAGAAGGGGCATGTAGTTGCTGGCCCGGCAGACCCCTCCCGTCTGGGCGTAGAGGCAGTCTGTCTTGTCGGGGTCGTACTCTCCCCCGCTCAGAGCCTTCAGGAACTGACCCACCACCATCATCGAGGGGTAACATATATCGTTGTTGACGTACTTCAAGCCCAACTCCACCTCCCCCCGGCCCCCCTCCGGGAGAACCCGGAAGTCCAGCCCCTCCTCCCGCATGACGGTCTGCAGAAAATGAAAGTGGTACGCGGAAAGGGGAGGGCAGAGGATCGTGCGGGCATTTTTGGAGGAGAAGGCCCGCCTGCCTGGGCGGGACATGGGCTTTGGGCAATCTCGGTCCTGCCGGGGTTCGAATGTTTTCCGGGACTTCACGGAGGCGAGCAAAGACCGTATCCTTATTTTCGCGGCCCCGGTGTTGGCGCCCTCGTCGATTCGGATCATGGCGTGGATTTTGCCGTAACGCTCCAGCAGGTCGGCCACCTGATCGACACTGATAGCATCCAGCCCGCAGCCGAAGGAATTCAACTGCACCATGTAGACGTTGGCAAAACCGGGATGACGCGCCACCACCGACGCGGCCCTGTACAGGCGGGAATGATACGCCCACTGGTCCACCACGTACAGGGGGTCCGTGCCCCCGATTTCGTCGACTTTGTGGCAGATCGAGTCCTCGGTGAAGACGGCCACGCCGCAGTTCGTCACCAGGTCCGGAATGCCGTGGTGAACTTCGGGGTCCAGGTGATAGGGGTGGCCCGCAAGAACAATCCCCGTTTCCCCGTTTTTTTCGAGAACCGCCAAAGCCTCGTCGCCGAACTTCCGAATGTCGGCTCTGTAGGCGCTCTGCTCGCTTTTGGCCCTGCCGAAAGCCGCTTCCACCTCCTCGAAGGATACTCCAAACCGGGAAAACTCCCTGTAGAGCTGCTTTACCAGCTCTTCTTTCAGAATGCCCTCTCCAGGCAGGCTGTAATCGAAGGAGAGCGTCGGGCGCATGAATTCCACGCCGTCTCCCCAATCGATATTGAGCGCCGCCACGTCGGGGTATCCGACCACCACCGGGCAGTTGAAATGCTGGTGGGCGTCCGGGAATTCCCGGCGTTCCCGCAGGAGTATCGGGTAGAAAATTCGTTTTACGCCCCGCCTCAGCAGCTCCGTCACGTGCCTGTGGACGAGCTTCGCCGGGTAGCACAGGGCCTGGGAGGGAACGGTGTCCATCCCCAGGGCCTCGTCTGGCCGCGGGGACGAAAGCTCCACGCGAAAGCCCAGAGAGGTGAGAAAGGTGAACCAGAAGGGGTAGTCCTCGTACATGTTGAGAACCCGGGGAATCCCCATAACGCCCCTCGCGGCCAGAGACTCGGGAAGCGGCCGGTAAGCGTCAAAGAGTCTTTTGTATTTTTTCTCGAAAAGGTTGGGCGGGGGAATTTTTCTTTTCTTTTTCCCTTTTTCCTCTCCGGACCATTTTTCGCACCGGCTGCCCGAAACGCAGGTTCTGCCGTCTCCGAAGGTCGTATGGATCAGGAGACACTTGTTGCCGCAGCCGGAGCAGCGTACCGCGGAGGTGCGCCCGGCGAGGGCCTGAACCGCTGTTTCGTCCAGGAGGCGGCTCGGTTCCCCGTCTTTTTCCTCTCTGGCGATGAGGGCCATCCCCAACGCCCCCATGAGTTCGGAGATTCCAGGGCGGACCACCTCTCTGCCGGTCACGATTTCGAAGGCCCGGAGCAGCGCGTCGTTCTTGAAGGTGCCCCCCTGGACGACGATTTTCTCGCCCAGGTCATCCGCGCTTTTCAGCTTCAGAACTTTGTAGAGGGCGTTGCGGACCACCGAATAAACCAGTCCCGCCGCGATGTCGCGGACGCTGACGCCCTCCTTTTGAGCCTGCCTGACCCGCGAGTTCATGAAAACAGTGCAGCGCGACCCCAGGTCCACCGGCGTGGGAGAACGCTCCGCCTCCTCCACGAAATCCTGGAGCGACAGCCCCTGGGCCTCCGCGAAGCTCTGGAGGAACGAGCCGCACCCGGAGGAACAGGCCTCGTTGAGAAAGACCCGGGTGATGACCCCATCGCGTACCCCGAAACATTTCATGTCCTGCCCCCCGATGTCGATGACGAAATCGACCCCGGGAAGGACGAATTCGGCCGCCCGGGCGTGGGCCACGGTTTCCACCTCGCCCAAGTCCACGCCGAATGCCGTCCGAATGAGCCTTTCGCCGTAACCGGTGACGCCGCTGCCCCTGATTCGAACCCCCGCGGGCATGGCCGAATAAAGCTCCGTCAAAATCCCCTTCACCGTCTCCAGCAGGTCTCCTGTCCGGCGGTAGCGGGAAAACAGCAGTTCGCCCCCTTCACCGATCAGAACGGCCTTCGTGGTCGTCGATCCGCCGTCCAAACCCAGGTACGCGTCCCCGCTGTAACCGGACAACTCCATCCTTTTTACGTCGCAGGCGGAGTGCCTCTTTTTGAACTCTTCCCTGGACTGTTCATCGGCGAAGAGAGCCCCGAACGCGCCAGGCGGGCTTTCACTAGGCGGAAATGAAGGAGATTGGGTTGAAGAAGATTGGGATGAAGAAGATGCGAAGCGGGACATGATTTCTCTCAGACTGCCAAAATTGACGGGCCCGCTTCTCTTCCCTGTCTCCTTCCCCATCTCCTTTTCCATTTTCTTTCCTATTTTCTTTCCCAGAATGGCGGCTCCGATGGCGACAAAAAGGTGAGAATTTTCCGGGAACACGCACTGATCTTCCCGGAGGCACAGGGTTTCCATGAAACGGGCGCGAAGCTCCGACAAAAAATAAAGGGGTCCGCCCAAGAACGCCACCCGGCCCGCTATTTTTCTCCCGCAGGCCAGTCCGCTTATGGTTTGACCCACTATGGCCTGAAAGATCGACGCCGCGATGTCCGACCTGGCCGCTCCTTCGTTCAAAAGGGTTTGAACGTCCGTCTTTGCGAAAACTCCGCAGCGGGAGGCCATAGGATACAGGTTTTCGTGTCCCTTCGCCAGTTCGTTCAGACCGGCGGCATCCGTCCCCAGCAGGGCGGCCATCTGGTCGATGAAGGCCCCTGTGCCGCCGGCGCAGGTCTCGTTCATCCGCTGGTCCGCCCCCGAGACGTCGAAGAACGTCAGTTTCGCGTCCTCTCCCCCCAGTTCCACCGCCACGTCCACCTTGGTCAGGTATCGCCCGATACTTGCGGCACAGGCCACCAGCTCCTGCGCGAAGGGAAATTTCGTTCCCTCCGCCAGGGCGAGAGCCCCCGATCCCGTCACGGCGATGGTCGCGTCGGCGCTTTGAAAATTCTCCTGTATTTCCGATATCAGCTTGCCCACCGTCGCGCGGATATCCGCGAAGTGCCGGCAGTAACGGCTGTGTATTATTCGATCGTCGTCGTCGAGAACCACCGATTTGGCCGTGGTCGATCCAATGTCGAAGCCGACGTGAAGCGCGGAGGACATGGTCAGTCCCCCCTCGGCGCGTCAAAACGCTTCCAAACCTTTTTGAACATTTTTTCCACCTCATTGCGACTAAGGCAACAGTGCAACGATGAACCCTCGTCAGGACGAGGATACGCCGTAACTACCGGCTCGCCGGCCGGTCGCTGGGCACAACGGAAACGGGATTCAAAAAGGTTTTGTTATTTCCGAACTGCGACTTGTATCGAAAACAAGGATATGAGAGGGGAATTGACCTCGAGTTTTGGAATGATATGGGATAAAACACCTGTGAGGACGGAAATCTTCTGATCCGCGGCGACGGCTTCCGCTCTTTTTTCCCGCAAAAACCGTCTGAAGGCAAAGCCTTTAGAGACGCAAAGAGTGGCTTCCCAGAGCGCCGGGCCGTTTCTCAGGTCGGAAAAAGCCTCTTGGGTCTCCTCCAGGGGATCCTCGGAGGGTCTGCTCATGATGAAGCATTCCCGCGCTTCGTCTCCTCCCCGCTGGAATCGTTCTTCTAAGAGAAACGCAACGCCTTCGGCCTCTTCGCTCGCCACCGCCGTAGGGACACACTCAAAGACAGCGACCGCTCCCCATGCAAGCGCCGCCGCAATCCAGACCATCAGCGAACAACAAAAAAACTTCCCTTTCCAGCGCAAAGAGCCAACTCCTTTTGAGGAATTATTTTAGCTGATTATACCTTATCGCGGCAAAGGTTCAAACTCCGGAAGGGGGAGCCGATGCAGACCTGAAAATCGACTGTTTGGCCCGTGAAATTTTCCTCGCGGGTTTGGCTCTTCTTCACGCGGTCGCCTTTGTTTCTTTTTCGCTTTTTTTTCCGCTTTTGAGCTGGGCCGCAATTTTTTGAAACTCCGCCATTTCTTCCAGCGTCGCCTCCTGCCGCTTCATGCGGGCATCGAGATGGTCCATCCGCTCTTTCGCCCGTTTGCGCTTCAATTCTTCACAAACGACACCCCAGGGATCGGCATCCCGAGTGAACTCCAACTCTTCGCAAAAGGCGTCTCCCTTTGCGAGGAAGGCCAAGGGGAAACGTTCGTTCATGGAGTGCCACCTGGTTTCCAGCTCTTGGGGCGACTCCATTATGATCGCCAAGGCGATCTCTTTGACGCTGGTATCGCCGATCAGGGACAAGATCTCCTCGGGGCGGCAGGAACAGCGGTATCCTTCGTTGCGCCAGAGCATAGCGCAAAGGGCCGCCTCCAGGGGCTCGTATGTCGCTCGTTCTCCAGATTTTTCACGTTTTTCTCCATCCCTCTTGTACTCTTCCGTTCTGCTTCTGCCGCGGCGAAACTGCTCCAGCTCCCGCCAAAATTGATCGGGGTAAAACCCCAGCGCGCCGGCCAACTGAGACACGTAAGGGGCGATCATGGTGGGCTGAAGCTGCAGCAAGCCGCTCCAAAGGGAGTCTACGCCGCCCCGCCGCGTCCCGGGGTTTTCGAGCTGTGCCTTGACGGCGTGAAGATGCTGCAAGACCAGGGGACGAGCTTCATCCAAAGCCGCGTCGAAAAGGGCCTTCCCTCCCTCGGAGTTCAGCAACTCGTCGGGGTCCTTGCCGGCGGGCAGGGAAATCACGTAGACGTCCAGCCCCGAGTTTTGCAGCGTGTACATCCCCCGCAACGTCGCTTCCTGCCCTGCCGTGTCACTGTCGTAGCAGATGTAGCAGCGATCGGTGAATCGTTTCAGCAACTTGGCCTGCTCCTCGGTCAGAGCCGTACCCAAGGAGGCGACTGTCTCGGAGTACCCGTGGATGTGCAGCCTCAGGGCATCCATGTAGCCTTCCACCAGCACCGCGCGCTTTTTTTCCCGGATGGCGGTTTTAGCCACGTTCAGCAAATAGAGGTTGCGGCGTTTGCTATAAAGGGTTCCCTCTGGGCTGTTGATGTACTTGGCGCCCTCTCCGTCCACGATGCGGCCTCCAAACGCCACCAAACGGCCCGCCAGGTCACGGATGGGAAAGGTCACCCGCCCACGAAATCGGTCGTAAAACCCGCCGCGCTGGCTTTCCAGCACGAGTCCCGCGTCGAGGGCCTCCTGAGCCGAGACGCGCTCGCTCTGCAGCACGCGCCACACGGCGTCCCAGGAACTGCTGCCCCAGCCCAGTTCGAAACGGGACGCCGCCTCGGGGGAGATGTTGCGCCTCGCCAGATAGGCGCGCGGCGCCTCTCCTTCAGGCGCGCCCAGAAGTGCGCGAAAAGCCTTTCCGGCGATCTCCATGACGTCGTAAAGATTGCCGGAGACTCGTTTCGGCGCGTTGCTATTCCGGGTCTCCAGCGGCGTCAGTTCGATACCTGCCCGGGCGGCCAAAAGATCCAAGGTTTGGCGGAAATCCAGCCCTTCCGTCTCCATGACGAAGCTGAAGATGTCTCCGCCCTTGCCGCAGCCATAACAATGGTAGTTTTGATGTTCTTGAGAAACATGGAAGGAAGGGGTCTTCTCGTCGTGAAAAGGGCAGAGCCCCACATAGTTCCGACCGGCCCGATGCAAACGCACCTTGTCTCCCACGATGTCCAGAATATCCAATCGATCTTTGATTCTTCTTACGTCGTCATTCGACACGCTCTTCACCTGCAAACAAAATAAAAAACAATAGAAAAATACCCAAAGAAGAGTACTTGAAGAGTACCTGCTGTCTCTCTTGAGTCCCTCTTCTCGCCCGTTTTCCTGGAAAAATTCGGGTCGAGAAAAACAGTCAAACGTTAAAACGAATCTCGATCATATCTCCGTCTCGGACGAGGTATTCCTTGCCCTCCAGCCGCAGCACGCCCTTGTCGCGACAAGCGGTCAAAGTCGAGCCTCCGGCCCGGGGATCTCCGGGGGCGTAAGACCCCTGGGTGTAAAGGTTGATGAAATCCTCGTAGGCGACGACCTGCGCCCGGATGAACCCCCGGGCCAAGTCCGAGTGAATGGCGCCCGCCGCGTCCACCGCGTTGTCTCCCGAATGGAGCGTCCAGGCGCGAACTTCGTCCTTTCCGCTGGTGAAAAACGAGATCAGGCCCAAGAGGCGGTAGGCTTCATGGATCAGGCGCTGACGTCCCAGTTGCTCGATGGAAAGCTCCTTCATGAACTCCGCCTGCTCCGCCGGCTCGAGCTGGGCCAGATCCATCTCCAGGGAACCGAAAATGCGCACCGAACTCAGCCCTTTTTCTCGAAGCAGAGTTTGGAGAGGCTCGGCCTGGGGCACGGAGCCCGTCTGCCCCTCGTCCATGTTCAGAACCACCAGCTCGGGCTTCAGGGTGAGAAAGGCAAAACCGCTCAAGACCTTCTTCTGCTCCTCCGTCAAAGGATATTCGCGAAGGGGAAGCTCCTCCATCAGGTGGTCTTGCAGTTTTTTTAAAAGCTCTGTTTCGGCCGATTCCTCGGGGGTGTTTTTTTTCTTCGCCGATAGCCGGGAAAGACGGTTCTCGATGACGCCCAAGTCGCGGTAGATCAGTTCTGTCTCCACTATTTGCCAGTCTCGGAGAGGGTCAAGGGTCTCCTCCGGGTGGGGAACGTCCGGGTTTTCAAAAAAACGCACCACGTGCAGCAGCGCGTCCGACTCCGACACGAAGGAGAGAAAGGAGTTCCCCAACCCCGCGCCTTTGCTGGCGTCGCGGGACAGCCCCGCCAGGTCCACGAACTCCACCGCGGCGGGGGTCGCCTTTCGGGGCTCGAAGATTTCCACCAATCGGTCGAACCTCGCGTCCGGAACGCCGACCAACGCACGGTTGGGCTCCGTTTTTCCGCTAGCGTAGGGTTTTACCTCCGCGCCTGCCCGGGTGATGACGTTGAAGATCGTCGATTTTCCGCAAAGGGGCAGACCGACTATTCCACACTTTAACAATAAAACCCCTCCCAATGATCGGATCTGAAATCGAATCTAAAGACCGGCTTCCGCTTTTCTTTCTGCACTGTCAACCCGGTACCCCGGTACCCCAGTTACAAAGCGGCGCTCTGGGCGAAAATCCGCCTTATCCGCCGGTAGACGAACAGAAAGAAAAAAATCGCGACGAAGCTGCCGCAAAAGGCGGCAAAAGACTGAAACCACCAGATGATGGACAAATCGAAATACGTGGCGAAAACCCAAGCCGCGGAAACGCGGAAAACGACGCTGCGCATGAGCTGGGTTATCGTTCCGAAAATGGAGTATCCCGTCCCCACGAAGAAGCCGCAGGCAAGGGGAACCAAGGCGCCGAAGGGATAAGCGGGCACGGAGGCGCGTATGGCCCGGGCCGCCATCGCCTCGATCTCGGGCAGCGGCCTGAAGAGATCCAGGAAAAGCCACGGATAACAGTAAATCACCGCGCCCATAGAACACATCAGCGTGAAGGCCAGAAAATACGCGGCCTTGAAGCCCGAGAGCATTCTTCCCGGATCCCGCTTTCCGTAATTGAAGGCGATGTAGGGGACCAGTGCCGAGTTGATCCCGTTGACGAAGTTGAAGGCCAGCTCTTCCACTCTCAGCCCCAGCATCCAAGAGGCAACGGCTCGGTGGCCGAAGGTGGAGAGAATCTTGTTGACGCTGCCCATGCCCAAGGCGATACTGGCCGTCGTCAAGGCCACGGGAACGCCGATCCACAAAATATTTTTCCAATACGCCGTCAACTGCTCCCGGGGAAAAAGCCACGGAGAGACCGTGATGTTGCTGTTTTTTTGCATACACCGTATCAAATAAAGAGACGACGCGATGCGAGAAATCCAGGTCGCGATGGCCGCGCCGGAAATGCCCCACCCGAAGGTGAAAATGAAAAGAGGGTCCAGCACGATATTGATGGTGTTGGCCAAAGCGATGGCCTTGAAGGGCGTCAAAGTATCTCCCTGGGCGCGGAACACGGTGTTCGCGACGTAGGTGAAGCCCATGAAGGGCAGCATGACCGGCACCCATAAATTATAAAGCCAGCAAAGTCTGAGCAGCAAAGGTCCTCCTGCCTCTCTGGCTCCGATGCTTGCAAAGACCGCGTTGGAGACCCCCGGCAAAATCAACGGCGTCGAGATCAGGCAAAAAACGTAGAGCAGCGCCAAGGCACTGCGGGCGATGTGTCGAGCCGCGGAGAGGTCCCCACGCCCCAGGCTGCGCCCCATCAGGGCGGCAGAGCCTCCGGCCACGCACTCCAGCATGGCGAAGACGCACTGGTTCACCGGGCCTGTAAAGGACATTGCAGCCATAGGAAACTCCCCCAGCCAAGAGACGAAGATCGTGTCCACAAGATGCAGAAGGCTGTTGAAAACGAAGAGCCCCATCGACGGAATCGCCAGCTTCAGAATCGCCTTTACCGGCGTGTCGTTTCCAAGATCGGCGTGACCGTCGAAAAGCCCATTCCACATACCCATTTTCTCCGAATTTCCACTTACCACCATACCCACAAAAACGCCCCCCCATTGGCTCTCAACAAGCAGTATAATCCGAAAGCGCAACTTGGCAAGTTGCCTGTACACTTCCGTATTTCCACTAATCAGGGCTTTTTTATGACATGTTTTGCGGCGTCTATCGAACGTCTATCGATAAATGAAGAAATGAAGAAATGAAGAAATGAAGAATCGAGGCTGGAATCGGAGCAAGATAGTTGTCGGGCTCGAAACTCGCGTTTGGCGCGGTCAAGTCTCGGTCAGTGAGCGAGAAAAAAGAAAAAAGAAAAAAGAAAAGAGAGAGGAGAGAAGATCTGTGAGAAAAAATTGTTTTGCCGGGATGGTTTTTGCGGTCGTTTTAAGCGTGTGCGCACCATCGGCGGCGAAAGAGGTTTTGGTGGTGGCCGATCGGTACGACGCCTCGACCATGGACCCTATCGGACACGACGAGCCCGCCACCGCCAGAGCTTGCAACGCGCTTTACGACACGCTGATCCACCGGGATCCCATACACAACAATGCTATCCCCGGCCTGGCAGAGTCGTGGGAATTTCTGTCCAGTACGGAGTACAAGCTCCGCCTTCGGAAGGGCGTCAAGTTTCACAACGGTGAAGAGATGAAGGCGGAGGACGTCCGATATTCTCTTATGCGGTTGAGAGCGGACGAGCATGGAAGGAACATTGAGGACGTGGAAATCCTGGACGACTATACCGTCGTCATCCGCTTGCAGAGCGTCGATTATTCTTTTTTCCCGTCCCTGTCCGACAGCTGGGGTTCCATCGTCAGCAAAAATGCCGTCGAAACCGCAGGCGGCAGGTATGACATGGCCCCGGTGGGAACGGGGCCCTTCAAGTTCGTGAGCTGGCGAAAAGGGGACAGGTACGTTCTCGAGCGCTTCGAGGACTATTGGGGCCCCAAACCTCGGTACAAAACCCTGGAGGTTCGGTCCATCCCGGAGCCGTCCCGCCGGCTTGCCGAGTTGGAGTCCGGCAGAATCGACATCGCCTTTCCCATTGACGAGGAGAGCGCAAAACGTATCGAAGACAACGAGCGGCTGACTCTTTATCGCACCCCCCAAAGTTCCGTGGGCTACATGGGGTTTAATTTGAAGAAGGAACCCTTCAGCGACATTCGCGTCCGCCGGGCCATCTTCGCGGCGCTGGACGTCGAAAGAATCCACGCAAACGTGTGGAGCGGCGAGGGCAAGGTCCCAGGGTCCTTGCTTCCGGCATCCATCCGATATTCCATCGACGCGGAAATCGCGCCTCACGTGCAGGACGTGGAATTGGCCCAGAGCCTCCTTGCCGAGGCGGGGGTGAAGCACCTCAAGCTCGAAATTTGGACAAGCGGACACAAGAAGCGCGTCGACATTGCGGCGATCATTCGAGGCCAACTCCAAAAAATCGGCATCGCCGCAGAGGTCAAAGTCCTGGCCTGGGACGTGTATCTGAATCAGCTCAAAAAGAATACATACGACCTGTTCCTCATGGGATGGAGGTATTCTCTCCCCGACCCCAATTTCTCCGTGGCCAGCCTGCTGGAAACCGGGTCCGAACACAACTACACTTTCTTCAACGACGCCGAACTGGACGAGCTTCTGAAAAAAGGACGCAGCACCCCCGACGGAGAGCAGCGGGCCGCAATTTACAAAAAAATACAGCTCCACATCAACGAGCAGCTCCCCATGATCTATCTGTACGCCAGAGGATCCGTCATCGGCGCGCAAAAATACGTAAAAGGCTTCAAGCCGGGTTTCGGCGAAAACCATTCCTTCCAGGAAGTCTATTTTGATTAGAGTCCGTCATGAATGCCGAGTATATTTTTAAGCCCCGCCTGCAGGACTTGCGAGAAATTTAAATTGGCTTTTTCGGCAAGCACATTGAGCCATGTGGGTACGGTGACATTCTTCTTGACGCTTCCATCGAGCCGTTCTTCACGGTAATTTCGTCGCAGTGGAATGGCTATCGCAGCAACTGCAGAAGTCCAAGGGAAAGAGAGGGGAAGTAGGTAAAAAGCAAAAGGCAGAGCACCATCGCGACGAAGGGCGGCACGATTGCCTTCGAAATCTTCTCGATGCTCTCTCCGGAGATGGCCGACGCCACGAAAAGGTTGATGCCATAAGGGGGAGAGATGAACCCGCAGGCCAGGTTTACGGTGATGATGAGCCCAAAATGGATGGGGTCGACGCCGATCGACCTGACCACCGGAAGCAGGATGGGCGTCAGAATGATCACCGCCGCGATGTTGTCCACAAAGCATCCGAGGATCAAAAGGAAAATGTTGATGAACATCAGTAACAGAAAGGGGCTGTCCGAAAATCCCCTGAGCCATGCCCCGATGTGCGCCGGGATCTGCGCTATGGTCAGATAGCTGGCAAAAGCCATGGAAAACCCGATCATGAACTCCGTGGCGCCGTTGATGAGGCCGGTGGTGCGCAGGCATTCGTACAACGTTTCGAGGTCCAGTTCTTTGTAGACGAATTTCCCTATGACGATGGAGTACACGACCGCGACGACGGCGGCCTCCGTGGGGGTGAACATGCCTCCGTAAATGCCGCCCAGAATGATGACCGGAACGATGAGCGCCCACACGGCCTCGCGAAAGGCGGCGAAAACCGTCTTGAAGGTTGGGCGCGCTGCGGAACTGAGGTAACCCCGTTTCCTCGCCGTCAGGTAGCATATGAGCATCAGGGCTATGCCGATAATGACGCCCGGAACGACGCCCGCGATGAACATGTCCCCGATGGAGGCCTGGGCGACGACGCAATAGATCACAAAGGGAATGCTGGGGGGGATGATGACGCCGATGGTTCCGGCTGCCGCCGTAATCGCGGCCGCGAAGTCTCCGTGGTATTTGCGCTCCTTCATGGAGGGAATCATGAACGATCCTATGGCCGAGACCGTCGCGGGGCCGGAACCGGAGATGGCTGCGAAAAACATACAGGCAAGCACCGTGACCATAGCCAGGCCTCCGGTGATGAAGCCGACCAGGCTTTCTGCCAGATTGACAAGCCGCCGTGAAATGCCGCCGTTGCACATCAGCGCTCCGGCCAGAATGAAGAACGGGATGGCCAGAAGGGGAAAAGAATCGAGCCCCGTGACGGACTTTTGCGCCAGGATCATCAGAGGGATGTCGGACGTGAACGCGATACAGATCAGCGTGGAAAGCCCCAGCGTAATACCGATCGGCACACTGAGGACAATGAGAACGATGAGGGTCGAAAAGAGCAGAAGGGCTTCCATTACACGGTCCCCTCCGACGGTTTTGACTGCGGTTGCGATTGCGGCTGTTCGGGCCGCAGAATTTTGACGACCTCCGCGATCAGTCGGACGGCCATCAGGGCACATCCCACAGGGACCGAGGCGTAGACCCAGGACATGGGAATTTCCATTGCGGCCGAAATCTGCCCCGTCTCCATGAGAAAAATCACCAAGTCTGTTCCAAGCCAGGCCATAACAAGGGAAAAGCCGAACCAGACCACCAGAATAAGCAGTTCGAATCCTTTCCTGGACCGCCCCTTCAGAAGGTTGGCGAACATCTCGACCCGAAAATGGCTGCGCTCTTTCACCGCGTAGCTGGCCCCCACCCAGGAAAGCCACATAAATATGAACCTGGCGAGTTCCTCGCTCCAGGACAGAGAGTTGCTGAAAACGTATCGCATGACAACCTGACAAAAAACGAGGCCCGTCATCAACGCCATCGTCCAAACCACAAAATATTCTTCGAAATTGTCCAGGAATTTTTTGACCGTCATCCCGCAAGAGCCTCCAATAATAAAATCCACCATTAAAGAAACAAACCACGCAGGGGTCCCCTGCACCCCGTTATGAAGCGTAATAAAACAGGCCCTCCCGCCGGTCGGCGTATTCCCTTGACCAGCGGGACGGGTTCAGAGGCTCACAGCCCTGGGTTATTTTTGCGCCTTTTTAGCTAAATCCATGATTTCTTTGGTTAAATCGGCCTCGAATTCCTGATAAACCGAAGCGGTAGCCTCCACGAAAGGTTTTTTCTGCTCGGGGGTCAGTTGGTTGAGCGCCATGCCGTTTTTTTCCAGGACCTTCATGTTCTCTTCTTCCGCGCCGGGCATAATCCTTCGGTGTTCCTTCACGAAGGCCGCCGCGGCGTCGGCCACCACCGTCCGCAGATCCTCCGGCAGAGAATCCATGAATTTTTTGTTGGAAAGCAGCATGACAACGGAGAAAACATGTCCCGTCGCCGAGACGTATTTCTGCACTTCGTAGAACTTCGACTCGTAGATCAGCGTGAAAGGGTTCTCCTGTCCATCCACCGTGCCCTGCTGCAGGGCGGTGTAAAGCTCACCGAAACTCATGGGCGTGGGGTTCGCCCCCAATCGCTTGAAGAACGCGATGTGCATGGCGTTTTCCATCGTGCGCAGCTTTACGCCTTTCAGGTCGTCCGGGTGCGTGACGGGCTTTTTGTTGTTGGTGATGTGGCGGAATCCGTTTTCGATATAACCCAGGCAGCCGAATCCTTTGGCCGGCAAAAAAGAGTCCAGCTTCGCCCCGAGTTCCCCGTCCAGAGCCTCGAAGGCGGCCTCGCGGGTCGTGAAAAGGAAGGGAAGATCCAAAACCTGGAATCGCTTGTCGAAGCCCGCCAGCACCGAGGTGGCGGGAAGCGCGATCTGGAGCGTTCCCATCTGCACCGACTCGGCAAGCTCGCGATCTCCGCCCAACTGCCCGTTGGGATAGAGTTCCACTTTGATCCGGCCGTCGGATTTTCCCTCCACCCAGGGAACGAAGGTACTTTTCATAACCACCATATCCGGATGAGTGTCCGACACGATGGAACCCACCTTGATGGTGTACTCGACCGCCGCGAATGCCGGCTGCGCAGCGGCGCAGAGAACGAGACACGCCGCGCACAACGCGAAAAACTTTTGTCGTTTCATCTTTCATTGACCCCCTCAAATGTCGGTAGTGTAACCAATTTGTTGATGGCTTATTTTCAGCCCTTTATTGATAAGGGTTTACAGGTGCTCATCAACACATTAGACCCACGACCCAAATGTCACCATTAAACATAAACATCTAAACATAAACATCGCCATACCCTAAAAACTCCTGAACGAGAGGGTCCGCATGGATCCCGCCTCTATTCGTCATTGCCATATTTCTTTTTTGTCTTCCTCTCTCATGATCTTCCCCTGGTTTTCACCCCCTTTCATTGCCTTATTTTCTCATAATATCACATTATTATACTAACAGAATATCATTGAGGACGCAATGGCAAAAATAAGGGCAATAATCCCAAAACCGCGAGATGGAAATGTGAAATTTAAAATAAAAGCAGTAAATTAAGTTATTTAGGAATCGAAAAAGGTTTCACCAAAAGGTGTAGAGTTCGATTTTAGCGCAGGGAGGTGGAAACATCAGCGAAGTTCAATATGCAGTATGTGAAAACTGGCGTTTGTGTCTTTGCTATTGAAAAGATATTAGACAGGCTCTCAACGATCACACTCAAACGGAGGCAGCGGAATCCCACAAAGTCCCCATTGCCTCCGCTTTTGAAACATCTAAAATCTGTTGCCAGGGTGTCTTGTCCGGTAATGTTCTCAGCTCATCAGAGCTTTCAGGGTATCCAGCGGCAACCCCGAACTCTCAGCGATGAGGTCCGGTGGCACTCCACGAGCCAGTAGGCCTCTTGCCATGTCTTTCTTACCTTCTTTTCTGCCTTCGTCTCTGCCTCTCAGTTCCGCCTCTTCCGAGTAGGTCAAAAGCCGGTCTTTCAGCACCACATGCGCCTCCGTCAGTTCCGGATATTGGCTATATAACTCTCTGTACAACCGTTCCATGTGTTCCAGAACGATCCGTTTGTCGGACTCGCTCATCAATCCCGCTTCCGCGCTTCGGTCCACCGCCGTCACCAATTCGTCGAAGATAATTTCATCTCTGAGGTTTTAATCTCTCCAGATGGTTTTGCGGACATTTTAGGCTCCTTTATTTGAGTATATTTTATTTTAGCATATTAGAACGTTTACTCAAATAAATTGAAAGCCTCAATATCGCATTAATACAAAGATTTTTAACGTTTACTCTATCTATTTTTCGGGATTATGGTGTTTTGAGTACATATAATACGGCTTTAGGGTTTCCATGTTACAGTACAGTGGGGGAGGGGTGTAGAATAGATAAAACAGAGGCGAGTAGGTTGCGAGAAGATTTTTTCAGGGTAGAAAAATAACTGCCGATTGCGGCGAATGCTTCCAAGCTTC
>JAISLU010000073.1 GCA_031277095.1 Synergistaceae bacterium | reverse complement strand
CTATTGAGGGAGATATTGAAAGCCTTCGTTGAAAACAGGATACAATACCTATAGTTCACAGGACTTAAGCCCCATGTAAAAGTTATCCACATTTCTCCTCGGATTCTCCTCGCGGATTTGGTTTGTCGAGTATTTCTTGACAATATTCCCTTATTTTGATATTTTCACCCTTGATTTGGGGCGTGTTCAAGTTATGTATTGCATTTCAGATTCATAATAGGCAACCCCTGAAACTCGGAAGGTGGCCTTTGTTTGCAAGCCCCCGTACAAGATAAAGGAGATTTTTTACAATGAACGATTTCTCGCCTCAACTCACGTGTTACCGGCCGTCTGGAATCGCCCCCTTCGGAGGAGTGGCTGCGACGTTGGTTCTGGGTTGCGCTTCAGGCGTTCTTCTCGGCGCCGTTTACGCTTTCCTGAACCACCACGACCCCCTCGTCTACCTCAACCTTGTCCTTACCCTTTTTCTGGCCTACCTTATAGGGTGGATTCTCTCGAAAGGGGTCCGTAAATTCCAGGTTCGCAATACCCTGGTCGCCGCGGTTATGGGAGCGTCGGTTTTTGCCGTCACTTACTTCGTACACTGGTTCGTTTACCTCGCGACGGTACTTGTCGACTTTGAAACGGATTCTCCTTACGACATAGCCACGATTGCCGACGTTGTCCTTGTCCTCGTGCAAAATCCGGAAGACGCATGGATGTTGATTCAAGAATTCAACAGGGAAGGCGTATGGACCCTAACGAGTTCGTCGGGAACGGCATCTGACGTCATCAAGGGCGTACCCCTGACAGTTATCTGGATCGTCGAAGCGCTCATTTTAGGCTATCACGCCGTCAAATCCCCGCTGGAAGAGGCGGGCAAACCCTATTCTGAGCGCCTCGGCAAATGGATGGAGTTCAAAACTCTCCCCACCGGGATAGCGTTTGTAGAAAACGTGGAGAATTTTAAAAGCGCCATAGCGCGTAACGACTACAGTGCTTTGACGACGCTTTTCTCCGAGGAAGCCAATATCCCGCCTCAAGACCGAAAAACGCGCTACAGAAAGTACGCCACGGTCGACCTTTACCCCGATCCTGCCGAACCTTACATCAGCGTCCAAAACGTCACGGTGAAAATAAAAAAGAAAAAAGAAGAGGTTTCCACCAAAAATGTCATACGGTATTTGAAGATTTCTCCTACAGTGGCCCAAAATATTGCGTCGGCCCTGGAACCGCGTGTAGAGGAGAGCGTTTAAAGCAGAAGAAAGCGTTTAAAAAGGGAGGACATGGGGCGATGTGGGAGATACGGGAAAAGGCCTTTCGCTTTATCGATTCGAAACGGGACGACATGCTTTCGCTGTGGGAAAAGCTGGTCAATATGGAGAGCGGGACCCTGCATAAGGAAGATGTCGACAAAGTGGCGGCGTTTTTGAAGGAAACGGCGGACTCTCTGGGGGGACGTTCCCGCGTCGTCGAGTTTCCCTTGGCCGGAAACGGACTGATCGTGGAGTTCGGTGTTCCGACGGACAAACCCCACGTGTGTTTCATGGGGCACATCGACACCGTGTTTCCCCGGGGCACGGTGAGCCAGCGGCCGTTCACGATAGAAAACGGGAAGGCCCGCGGCCCCGGCGTCCTCGATATGAAGGGCGGGGTCGTCATTCAGCTTTACGCGGCAAAGGCACTGATGGACGCGGGATACTCCGACCGTCTGATCCGCGTGGTTCTGGCGGGGGACGAAGAATCGGGACACCCGTCGTCGGAAATGCCCCGGGTATTCGAAGAACAGTGCGCGGGCGCGGCTGCGGCCTTCAATTTTGAAACAGGCGACGTCAGCAACGCCTTGGTGGTAGGGCGCAAGGGGACGGCGGCCTACGATATCTCCGTCAAAGGGGTGTCCGTCCACGCCGGTCGGGAGCCGGAAAAAGGGCGCAGCGCCATTTTGGAAATGGCCCATAAGGTGATAGCCCTTCAGGCTCTGACGGACTATGAAAAGGGCATCACATTCAACGTGGGGACCTTCAAAGGGGGAGTCGCCCGCAACGCCGTTCCCGACTACGCCGAAATCGGGGTCGATGTGCGGGTGACGGAACTCGAGCAGCTCCATTACGTAGACCGGCAGGTTGCGGAGGTCGCTGCCCGGGTTTACGTGGAAGGCACGACGACGGCTTGTGTCCGCAAGGCGGGAATCGAGCCCATGTCCCGAACTCCGGGGAACGAAAAACTTTTCGACCTGGTGCGCCGGGTTTCGGAAGATCTGGGTTTTGAAATCCCCGTTCCCGTTGTTTCCGGTGGAGGGTCGGACTCAGCCTGGTCCGTAAAGATGGGAATCCCCACCATAGATCAGATGGGCGTGAAGGGACAGTGGAACCACTCCGACCGAGAATACGCCGTGGTGGAGACTCTCTTCGAGAGAACCCAACTTGCGGTCGCCTGCCTCACAGCCCTGGACAAACTCTGAAAATATCGCAGCGCCCAACCTCGGTTCAACTCGCTTCAACCTCAGTTTAACCGCAAAGCGGTAGCAAATGGGTCTGCCGGTTTCGGGTTTTATGTTGACTTTGTTGCGCTGAAATTATATCATGTCGAAATAAATTCAATAAACTCACAGGGGGGGATTGTTGTGTTGCGCAGTATACGCAGTAGTATACGTGTTTTGGCTTTGTTGGTTATTTTGGGGTTGCAGAGCACTTTTGCTTTTGCGGCGGATATCCAAAGAACGGTTTTTCCGCTGGAGCGCAACGGTATTCAGCTTTTCTTGGAACGCTACCAAACGACTGACGCAGGCGAGAAAAAGCCGATCCTTCTGGTCCATGGACTTACGTATTCATCCCACGAGTTCGACGTGAATTATGGCGACTACAGTCTGGCCCGTTTTCTGGCCAGCAACGGCTATGCGGTCTGGCTGTTGGATATTGCGGGATATGGCCGCTCTCAAAAGGTCGAAGATGGTTTCATGCCCAACTCGGACTACGCGGCGGAGGACATCGCGGCCGCGGCCAAGCGCGTTACGGAAATCTCGAAAACGGCAAAACTGGACGTACTGGGGTGGAGCTGGGGGACCGTGACCAGCGGACGTTTCGCCGCTAAGTATCCCGAACTCGTTAACAGGCTGGTACTTTTCGCGCCCATCGTTGTGGGACCTCTACCTGAGCCCGTTGAGGTGGCGGAGCCATTTAACGTTAACACATGGGAAGGCGCCGCGGGCGATTTTCAAGTGAAGGCCGACGGTTCCATAGATTACGACATTGTCGAACGTCCGGTGGCGGATACGTTTCTCTCCAACTGTTGGCGGTACGACGGCGACGGCAGCCCGAACGGAGGCAGGCGTGATATTTTGCGCGACCCGACGGTACGCCTGATCCCCACGGCGGATATCCAAGCGCCGACTCTCATGATCGTAGGCGACAAAGATCCTTTGGCAACCGTCGAGCGTTGTAAAGAGGCTTTGAAAACATTGCGTGAGGGAAAACTGGAAGTTATCGAGGGCGCCGCTCACGCCATGTTGATGGAAAAACCCTATTACAAAAAATTTCAGGCAAACGTGCTGGCATTTCTGACTTCCACTCCGTCAAAACCGGTGGAGAAGAGCAGCGACAGTGGCTGTAACGTCGTTGGTTTGGGAACTTCAGTCGTCAGTGTGGCAGCTCTTGCCTCCTTGTACAGGATGAATAAAACACGTTGAAATCCTGAGAAGTGAAGTAAAGGAAAGAAGGCAAACAAACCATTGATTGATCGCGTTTCATGATCATGACCGAAAGAAGGCCGCTCATTGATTGGGCGGCCTTTTGTTGCTCTCTTTGCTTGCTTTAATTCAGAAATGAGATTGGGATTAAGATTGGGATTGAGATTAAGATTGGGATTGAGGAATGCGGTCGTTCGTTTCGAACTGAAGGCCGTAAAGGTGGGCGTAGAGTCCTCCCTGACGCAGCAGCGCCTCGTGAGACCCTTGCTGCACGATTTCCCCCTCCGAAAGCACCAAAATCCGGTCGGCGTTCCGCACCGTCGGCAGCCGATGGGCGATGACGAAGGACGTTCGCCCGGCCATGGCCCTGTTCATGGCCTCCTGGACCTGACGTTCCACCTCCAGGTCCAGGGAGGAGGTGGCCTCGTCGAGAATCAAAATACGGGGATCCCGCACGACAGCACGGGCAATGGCTATTCTTTGCCGCTGCCCGCCCGACAATGTGACCCCGCGCTCCCCCACCTCCGTCTCGTAGGCGTCGGGCAGGCTCATGATGAAGTCGTCTATGCCCGCGACCTTCGCCGCGCCGCGAATGATCTCCAGGGATGACGGGGCGAGCAGTTCGGGCAGTCCGTAGGCGATGTTGAACGCCATAGTGCCCTTCATGAGTATGGACTCCTGGGGGACGATGCCGATCTGCCTGCGGAGCGCCGGAAGAGAAAGGTCCGCGACGTCTTGACCGTCCACCAGAACGTGGCCTTGGGTGGGGTCGTAAAAGCGGGGAATCAGATCGACCAGCGTCGATTTCCCCGACCCCGTAGGCCCCACGATCGCGATCCTTTCGCCCCTCAGAACCTGGAGATCGATGCGCTTCAGTATTTCCTGTCCCGGAACGTAAGAAAAGCACACGTTTTCGAAGGTAACGCGTCCCTCTATGCGGCCAGGGTCGCGTCGGACTCCTCCGGTGGCTTCGGTTGGGGCGTTCAGGACGGAAAAAATGCGCTCCGACGCCGCGAGGCCCGTTTGAAGGGAGTTCATGCCGTTCATGAAAACGCGGATCGGCTGCACCATGAAGGCGATGTATCCGATAAACGCCACGAGTTCGCCGGGACTCAACTGGCCGCGCAAGACGTCCCGCCCCCCGAACCAGAATACCACCGCCAGAGCCACGATCAGAAAGACCTCGATGACGCCCGCTAAGATTGCCTGAATGCGCACGGCGCGAAGCAGCGCGTCGAAGTTTTCCAGGTTGCCCTCCCGAAAGCGGGCCAGCTCCAATTCCTCCGTGGCAAAGGCGCGCACCACGCGAATGGCGGAGAAGGCCTCCTGCACGATGGCGGTAAGGTTCGCCAGCCTCTCCTGCACCCGGTGCCCGGCCCTGCGGAGGCTTTTTCCCGCGAAGGTCAGGAGCCACCCCACGGCGGGCAGCACCGTAACGGTGATCAGGGTCAGTCGCCAGTTGATGTAGAAGATGAAACCCAGCATCCCGAAAAACGTCACCCCGTTGACGATCAGGTTTACGAAGGTGCTGGTGACCAAGTTCTGCAAGGTGGCCACGTCGCTGGTGATGCGGCTCATCAGCTCCCCCACCCGGGAGGCGTGGACGACCCGGAGAGACATGTGCTGCATGTGGTCATACAGGGCGACGCGAATGTCCATGACCACCCGCTGCCCTACCCAGTTCATGAGGTACTGCTGGCCGAAAAGGGCGAACCCCTTCAACGTGAAGATCACAACGACCCCGACGCACAGAAGATTCAGCACCCTCATGTCCTTGGAGATCAAAACGTCGTCCACCACGCTTTTGAAAAGCCAGGGAGGCAGAACGTTCAGCGCGGAGGCCGTGATCATGAAAAAAATTGCCGCCGCGAAGGTCCTCCCGTAGGGGAGGGTATAGGCGGCCAAGCGGGAAACGACACCCGGGGTGCCCGAGCCGCCGTGGGATTGACAAGGGTTTTCTCTGGGGGAGGGGCCGTTCGAGCTTACGAAAAATTCGGCTCTACTGCGCATTCCAAGCCCGGCCGGTCATGACCTCCAAGCCGTGCTTCAGAGGCGGCAGCACGCATTCCAGGTACTCTTGAACCGCCTTGGGGCTGCCGGGCAGGTTCACGATGAGCGTCTGCTTCCGCAAAACCGACACGCCGCGGCTGAACATGGCGCGACTGGTCTTTGTCATGCTGTAGGCCCGCATGGCCTCCGAGATCCCGGGCACCCGCCGCTCGGCGATGTCGAGAGTCGCCTCCGGGGTCCAGTCTCTGGGAGAAAGGCCGGTGCCGCCAGTGGTCACGATCAATTCCGCCTCGTTTCCATCGCATATCTGGGCCAGCCTTTTCGCCACCTGTGCGCGCTCGTCCGGGAAAATTTCGAACAACGCGATGGAATACCCTGCCTTCGCCAGCATCTCCCGGGCCAGCGCGCCGCTTTTCTCTTCCCGTTCGCCGGCGAAACAGGCGTCGCTGACCGTGATAATCCCCGCTCTAAACAACTCCGATCACATCTCCTTTTCAGCATTCTCGCCCCCATTGAAAAGCTCTTTTTTTAGAACTCCTCTTACTTTTAGAACTCCTCTACTTTCAGGGCTTCTTTTATTTCAGGGCTCCTTTGATTCAGAGCGCCCTGAATATTTATTGAAGATTTTATTGAAGATTTATTGAACGCTTCTCTAAATTAAAGTTCCTCCCTGCATTTCCCGATTGAGGATATAATAACACCGGAGATTCAACAATGATCAAAACGTTTTCCACTCGAGCTGTCGCGTAATTTCTTCCGCGCTGTGGTTTTTCGCTATGACTCTGCGCTGTAACTATGGCGCTATATTATGACGCTATATATAATATGAAGGGTAGGACAAACAGATGGGCAAGGTAAAGAACATCGGAATCATCACGTCAGGGGGAGATTGCGGCGGACTGAATGCCGTTGTGCGAGGGGCGGCCAAGGTCGCTTTGTCTTTGGGGATCGGCACTTACATTATACCCAGCGGCTACGCCGGGCTCTACAATTTGGTAGAATTTGAAAAATTGGTACTCTTGGATGAAGAGCGCATCGATCACGTGAACTCCGCGTTTGCGGGCAGCGACGCGGGACACAGCCGCGTCAAGATCTCGAAAATCGACGACCCCAACAAATACAAGCGCATCCTGGAGGGGCTGCGTAAGTTCGATATCGACGGGCTGGTGATCTCCGGCGGAGACGACACGGGCGGCGTCGTGGTGGATCTGGTGCGGAACGGGATAGAGTGCGTCCACGCGCCCAAAACGATGGACCTGGACCTGCAGACGTACTCGGTGGGCGGCGATTCGGCCATCAACAAAATCGCCCGCATTGTGGAGGACATCAAGACGACGGGCAGAACCCACAATCGCATCATGATCGTCGAGGTGTTCGGACGCTACGCGGGTCACACGGCCTTCCGCGGAGGGGTGGCGGCCGACGCCGACTGTATTTTGATCCCGGAAATATCCGTAGATTTCGACATCATCTACCGGCATATGAAACATTATTACATGCGCCGCATCGCCAACTCCGACGTACACTCCGGAACATACGTCATCGTGGTGGCCGAGGGAATTCGGGGGGAGGACGGGAAAGTTTTCTCCGAGAGCGGGGAGGGAACGGATTCCTTCGGGCACGTGAAACTGGCGGGAGCGGCCCGCTTCACCCGCAAGCGCCTCGAAGAAAGAATGAAAAAGGACCCCGAGATCCTGGATTTCATGAAAAAGTCGGGAATGTTTGTGCCGGGGGTCTTTGAAATTCCGGAAATACGCGAGGTCACGCCCGGCCATATGGTGCGCAGCGGAGCCACCTCGGCTTACGACGTGAACTTCGGCAAGGAGGTCGGCGCGGCGGCGGTGATCTTGCTGAACAAGGGTATCAGCGGCGTGACGGTGGTCGAAACCAACAACGGAAAGATCCGGTACATCCCCACCACCGAGGCCATTGTGCCGCGTTTCGTGGACCTGGACGAAGTGACGTTCTACGAGCAGATGGATATCTGCTTCGGCCGCGAGCCGCAAAAATACGTCCCCGTGATCGAAAAACACGAAGGCCCCGTCGAGCGTTTCATGTAATTACAGTTTTTTATAGTGATGGGAGTATTTTTATAGTGATTGGAGGACAAAATGCGTAAAAATACCGTCAGGAAGCGTCCCTCCCGCACAATGAAACAACTGAGAAAACGCCGTTTTTTGCCCGTTTTCTTTTTCAGCCTGTTCTTGGCGGGAACGTGCGCGTTTTTATATTTTTTTGCAATCCTGCCCCGCAAGACGGACGCAGCGACGCCCGCCGCAAAGAATGAAATCAAGAATGAAATAAAGACTCAAGCAAAGGATGAAGCGCCCACGGTGCGGGACTTACTGACGCGAGATCCCACCAAGGTGTATACGGCCGCAAACCGGGTCAGTACGTCCGGCGTGGGGCGCATTGCGGAGAACACCGCCCAGGGAAGGCTGCTGGCCAAGCGCGCCGCGTTGACGGACGCGCGGCGCAACCTTCTGGAACTCAGACAGAAACTCCTGGGGGAACCTGTTTTCAATTTTGGATCGCGTACCCTGTCGGGACATATCATCGTGCCCAACATCCGTTCGGAGCGGATCGAAGGAGACCTCTACCACCTGGATATCGACGTAAAGCTCGAAGAACTGCTGAAAGCGGACTTGGACGAAGAGGTTTTCATTCTCCCGTGGCAATAAACAAAAAATGAATACACACATTTGAGTGTACTCGGTGTACCCGCCCACCTGTAAGGTATCGCTGAGCATCGCTCACGGAGTGTGCCTCCTGACAAGAGTCAATTTGCGCTGCCTTGCGCGCGCCGCGTTTCAAAAAATTTTGTGCAGTACAGTACGCCGCCCCCTATGGCCGCCCCGGGGCCGCTGCTGACGAAGAAAGCGACGGACAAGGTTACGAACATGGCGGTTCGCCCTCCGGGAGGCGAGGCGATAAGACTCGCGACCCAGGCGCCAAGAGTTCCCGTGGCCAAAGGTTCGGCCAAGGCGGCCCAGAGCCGGTATCTTTCGGGCAGCAATTTAGCGGCAAAACCTACGGCCAAAGCGCCGAAAAGGCTGCCAGGAAACGCCAGCACTGTCCCCGTCGCCAAAATGTTCCGAACGAAACTCGCTGTGAAAGCCGCGCCGCAGGCCCAAAGAGGCCCTAAAAGAACTCCGGCCATGACGTTGGCGGCATGTTGAAACGGAAAGCAGCGGGATGGCCCCACAGGAAAGGAAAGAGGGGAGAGCAGAACGGCGAAAGCCGCAAGAAGTGCCGCAAGTGTCATTTTCCGCAGCCGCGTCCTGCCGGGATGCTTGGAATCGTTGGAATCGATACTGAAATAACTCACTGCACACAACTCCTTTCATGAAATAAATAAAGAAATAAAAAAGGCGGGCACTCGAACGAGGGAGTCCCGCCTTGGGTAAACCAGTGTCCTCTCGCTCCCTTCGCCAGCATTACCTGGATCAGGTCCTGGGGTCGAAAGAATTCCGTGGAACCGTCCCCACGCATCTTTCCTCTCAGCCAAGCTCCCCCGGAGTTTACTTTGATTACATCAATATCATCTTTACACCCGTCATCTTTTCACCCTTTAATTTTATCACTGCGTTTCGTTTTTGCAATTGCCTGGGACAAGGTGATTGATTGTTTCGACCTGTCCTCGACCTGTTTCGTCCGAAGAACTGATTGAATAACTTATGTCAACAATAGCATAGATATAACCCTCTGCGTCAACTCATTTTTGCGCGAACTATGTTAAACTGAATTTGCATCCGAGACAAAGGAGGCATCCGCCCATGTTGAACGGAGTTATTGTCATTTGTGTGCTGATCGTTGTCAGCGCTTTTTTTTCGATGGCGGAGATTTCTTTGGCCGCCTCACGCCGGACGAAGCTGAGAGTTCTGTTGAGCGAGGGCAAGACCAACGCCTCTCAAATTCTTTCTTTTCAGGAGCAGTCGGGGATGTTCTTCACCACGGTGCAGATCGGCCTGAACGCCGTGGCGATTCTGGCGGGCATCGTGGGGGATACTTTTCTATCCCCCGCCATAGCCGTCCTTTTCCCCGGGTTCGTGTCGTCTTCCGTGGCCGAAAGGATCGCGGGCGTCGCTTCGTTTCTTTTGGTGACGCTCGCCTTCGTGCTTTTCGCGGACGTTATGCCCAAGCGCGTGGCTATGGCCTGGCCCGAAACGGTGGCTTTGCGCCTGATCGACCCCATGAAAAAGTGCATCTTCATCTTCAGTCCCCTGAGCAAAAGCCTGAACTCCGTGGCGAACGCCGTCTTCAAGCTCCTGAGAATGCCGGAGAGGAAAAAGGACGACATCACCTCGGACGACCTCTACGCCATGATGGAGGCGGGGGCCTTGGCGGGGATTCTGCGTCATCAGGAAAAGGAACTCATCGACAACGTTTTCGAGCTGGACACCCGCACCGTACCGTCGGCCATGACCGTGCGGGAGAACGTGGTGTACTTCGACCTTCGGGAGAGCGAGGAGGGAATCAAGCGAAAGGTGGAGGACTCACCGCATTCCACTTACTTGGTCTGCGACGAGACTATCGACCGCGTCGTGGGCTACGTGAACTCGAAGGAGCTGCTGGAGAGAGTGCTCAAGGGGCAGAGCCTGGAGCTGAAGAACGGCATTCAGATTCGGCCGCCCCTGATCATCCCCGACACCCTCACGCTGGCGGAAGCTATGGACCAATTCAAGGGCAAAGGCGAGGACCTGGCGGTGGTGCTGAACGAATACGCTCTGGTGGTGGGCATTATCTCACTGAAGGACATTATGGCGATGCTCATGGGCAACCTCATAGGCCAAGAAGAACAGATCATGAAACGGGACGACCACTCCTGGCTCATCGAGGGGGCTACGCCCATAGACGATGTGATGAGCGTGTTCAAGATCGAGGAATTCCCCAACTCTGAAAACTACGAAACCATCGGCGGTTTTTTGACCTATATGCTGAGGCGCATTCCCCACCGAACGGACTCCGTGACCTTCAGCGGCTATAGCTTCGAGGTGATGGACATCGACAACTACAAAATCGATCAGGTCCTCGTCACCCGGATAACGGAACTCGATCGGGCGAACCCGACCGGGCGATAAGAGATCGAAGTTTGCACTCGTAAGCCAGAGCGTCCTCGATGAAACGGTCCCGGGAAGGCGCCGTTTTCCCGTTAGGGCCGGCTTGCCGGGTGCTGGCTTGCCCATCACGGGTTTTCGGGGGACGGAAGGGCGTGATGAAAGGGGCAAAGCGCAGCAGGTCTCCCCGATGTTTCGCGATACGGCTGACCACCCGGTAAAGGCCGAAACAGTCGAAAAGCGAGACGTGAAGAACTCCGTTTTTGACCTGGTTTTCGGCCTCCCCCGTCGCCTTGGAGGGGGCGAGGGCGTTGGGCCCGTCGCATACGACGTCCACGGCCTCCTCCAGCTTGGGCCATTTGAACGGTCCGTTGACGCCGCCGAAGCGTTTGGGAATCGCGCAGTAAGCGGTGAGCCCCTTCATGGAACACCACCAGAGAAACGCGCTCTGGGCGATCTCGGGGAGAAACGACGTGTCGAAGGACAAGTTGTGTACGACGACCCCCTCTACGTCCAGAGCCGCCCAAAAATTCAGCAGATCCGGCCAGTCTTCTATAAAGTGGGAGGGAGCCTCGATGTGTTCCCTCAGGGCCAGCAGCCTTCCGGGCGTCAGCCCGTGAATGCGCGTCACATAACTGTTGTGAGGCTCCAAAGGGAGATAGAAGCGATTGAAGACGTCCAAGACGACTCCCTCGTCGTCGAAAACGATGGAGGACGCGGAGAGGACGGACGATCCTTGCAATCCGTTCGTCTCCAGGTCGAAAACGGCTATGTTCATGTAGACATCTCCTCTGTACATCTCCTCTGCAGTTGCGCGTATATCTCGTATCATACCTCATGATACAATATCACAAAGGAGGAGATGTCCAATGGAAAAAAGAGAGCTTGTCATCATCGGAGCCGGTCCCGCAGGGATGGCGGCCGCTATCTACGGTCGCCGGGCGGGGCTTGATGTATTGTTGCTGGAGCGGGGAGCTACAGGCGGACAGATCAATACCACCGAGGAGATCGAAAATTGGCCGGGCGTGCAGTGCGCCACCGGACCCGAGCTGGGAAACATGTTCCGGGAACACGCTCTCAAGTTCAAAACGGAAATTCGTCCTGCGGAGGTTAAAAAAGTTCAGCTTCGCGACGGAGCTAAAATCGTCGTCACCGACAAAGGTGAAATCGAGGCGGACGCGATTGTCGTGGCCACGGGAGCCTATTTCCGCCGCCTGGGCTGTCCGGGGGAGGCCGAGCATATCGGACAGGGGGTCAGTTACTGTGCCGTGTGCGACGGCGCCTTCTTCGAGGACGAGGAAGTGGCCGTGGTGGGCGGAGGCAACACCGCGGTGGAAGAGGGAGACTACCTGACGAAGTTCGCGTCGAAGGTCTACATTGTCCATCGTCGGGACGAGTTCCGCGCCGACCGGGCCGCCATCGAGCGGGCCCTCTCCAACCCCAAGATCGTTCCCGTGTGGAACAGCGTCGTGGAGAGGATCGAGGGCGATGGGGCCGTGGAGAAGGTCGTCTTGAAAAACGTCAAAACCAACGAGGTCTCCGACCTGAAGGTGGCGGGCGTTTTCATGTTCGTGGGGCAGGCGCCCTACGACGAGTGCGTCAAGGGCCTGGTGAACGCCGCCAAAGAGGGCTGGATTCTCACCAACGACAACATGGAAACCTCCGTGGAGGGTATTTTCGCCGCGGGGGACGTTCGCAGCAAACACCTGCGCCAGGTGGTGACCGCGGCCTCCGACGGGGCCATCGCCGCCATGGGCGCGTCCTCTTACATCAACGAGCAGCTCCATCTGCGGTCCGTTCTGTTGGAGCCGGAGTCCGTGACGGCGTTTTTCTACTCCAGCATCGACGCGAACCAGGCCCACCTTTCCAACGAGGCCGAAAAACTCGCCAAGAGCCAGGGGAAAAAACTTCCGATTATCGACGGGTACAAAAACAGCCGCATGGCCGAAAAATTGGGAGTCTCACTGCCTGCCTTTGTCCAGCTTCACTCCGGCGCGGTGACCAAGGTGACCCCCGTCGCCTCGGAAGCCGACGTCGCCAAGGCGCTGGCCTGACCCCGAAGCACGGCGTCTCATTCTGGCCATGATTCTGACGGTCACGTTCAATCCGGCTGTGGATTTGGATTTTATCATCAACGACCTTCGTCCCGGCGGACGGTACAGGGCGAACGTCTCCCGGCGCAGCCCCGGCGGCGCGGGGGTCAATATGTCCATCATCCTGGCCCGGCTGGGTCAGGCGTCCATTGCGACGGGTTTTTTGGCTGGTTTCAACGCTTCTTACATTTTAGATTCCCTCAGGAGGGAGAAGGTGTTTTCCCACTTTATCCACACCAGAGGAGAAACCCGGATCAACGTCTGCATCACCGACGTCGAAAAAAACGTGGAAACGCGCCTCCACGAGATCGGATTGGAAATTCCGAGCCAAGACAGGGCCGCCTTTTTAAAGAACTACGAGCGCACCCTGGGGCGGGTCGAAAGAGTTTCCATGGGCGGCTCTCTGTCGCCGGGGCTCGACAACTCCCTTTACGCGCCCTTGATACGCAACGCGAAAAACAACTCGATCCCCACGATTCTCCACCCAACGGAGGAGGATTTGGACGTGGTTCTGGAGGAGGCCCCCAGCGTCGTCAAGCTGGACTATCAGGCCTCTCGGCTGGATACCCGGCAAGGGGTCCCGGACGGCAAAATCGACGCCTTCATGGCGCGGGCCGAGACGCTGCACCGCAAAGGCACGGAATGGGTGATCGCCTCCCTCGCCAGAGAAAAGGTAATATTCTCTTCCCTCAAGGGAGCCTGGATCGCCGAGGGCCAAAGCTCGGAGATGCTCTATGTTTACGCCGTCGAAGACGCGCTTCTGGCCGGCATGATCGCGGCCATGACGGAGCGCGCTTCCCCGGAGGAGGTTATCCGGCTGGCTATGGCCTGCAATTGGGAGTGCGCCACTCATCCCGAAAAATTTCCTCGTGACCGGGCGTGCGTGGAGGCCCTGTGTCAGCGGGTTCTTCTCGATAAAGTTGCCTGAGCGTAAATCGACCGAAAGGTAAACGTTCAAGTTCAGGGCCGGAGTTCCCTCTGGCCTTGAGGGCTTGAGCGTTTATATTTTGAGCGTTTGCATTATGGCGTTTATAATCCGGCGCTTATAATTTTGGACAAAAGTTTCCCCCGGAAATATCCGAAAAAAGAATGAAAGGGGATTGATTTTATGGTGGACAATAAATCTCAGAGTAAATCGCAGAGTGTGCAGTTCTCGTACCAAAGCACGCAGATTTCGACGGCAACGAAAGAACAACTGCTTCTCATCACCTACGACATCGGCATCCGCTCCTGCCGTATGGCGGAGGCGGCGCTGGACACGGAAAACAACAAGACCCAAGACTTCGACTTGGCCCATCGGGAGATTTTGCGCGCCCAAGAGGTCATCCGCGAGCTGATGGTCACCTTGAATACCGAAAAAGGCGGAGAGATGGCCCAAAATCTCATGCGGCTCTACGATTATATGTACCAGCAGCTGGTGGAGGCCAACGTCAAGAAAGACCCCAAAAACATCCATACCGTTTTGACCATGCTGGAGGACCTGAAGGAAACCTGGGAGGAGGCCTTGATGAAGCTGCTGAAGGAATACCAGGCGGCGCACCCCGAGGACGAGGACCTGAAGGCCATCGAGAACCTGAACCTCACGGACCTGAAAACGCCGGCCGAGGCCCGTGCCGCCGCGACACCCGATAAACCTCAAGTCGGGGGATTGAACATTGCGGGATGAGACTCTGAAGGAAGTCAAAAAACTGCTGAACCTGGAACTGGACATATACCACACTTTGAGCAAAATGGTCTCCCGAGAGCTGGAGGCCATTATACTCGATGGCGACATGGAGAAACTTCTTTCGATCCTTCAGGAGAAACAGGACATCATTTCCCGGCTGCAGCTGCTTTCGGACGCTTGGGCGGACGCCCTGCCCATGTTGGGCCTGGAGGATTTGCGGGGAACGGCGGGGTTTTGGGAAAAGCTGTCCGCGCTGTTCTCGGAAGAACAGTCCGCCGAACTCGATGAAACTTTGTCGAAGACCCGATTTGCCGCCGAAGAGTTGATGGCGGCGGAGAAAACCGTTCAAACGGAACTCGAAAAACACGTCGAACAACTGCGCGGCAAAATGCGACAGGTCACTCACGGGCGCTCGGCGTTTATCAACTACGCGAAAATGGGAGGAGGATACTTTGACTCCAATTAGTAAATTGTCTCTTTTTAGAATCCTGAAGAACAGGAAAATCCTGAAAATCATTTTTGCCGTGTCCCTGGCGGTATTTTTGTCCGCCTGTGTTTGCCGGGCGGAAGGAAAGGCCCCTTTGTTTGCCCGCGCCCTGCCGGAAAACGCCCAAACGGAAGGTTCCCAATCTGCAGACTCTCCATCTGAGGACTCCCCAAATGAGGACTCCCCAAATGAAAACCTTCCACCTGAAGATGCCGAATCGAAGGACGCCCCTCTGGAGCCGGCGCTGCGCCGGGAGCGAAAAATAGGCCGCAAAGCTGTCGAAGTCATCGAGCAAAATCTGGAGCTCATCTCGGACCCCGCCCGCCTCGCCCATCTTTCCATGATTATGGACAAACTGACGCCCCATCTGGGGCGCAAAATACCCTACGAAGTCCGCATCGTGCGCATGGACGCCCCCAACGCTTTTTGCCTTCCCGGTGGTTTCATCTTTTTCACGTCGGGGATGCTGGACCTTTTGCACTCCGATGCCGAGATCGCGGCAATCATGGCCCACGAGATGATCCACGTGGACCGGAGCCACGGTATGAAGATGGCGGCCAAAGCCAATAAAATCAACTTGGCGGCCCTGGCGGTCATTTTGGCCAGCGGAGGAGCGCTGGCACCCACCGTGCTGGCCCAGGTGACACAGGTCGCCGTCAACAGCTCGTACTCCATCGAATTCGAAAAAGAGGCGGACAGCATGGGGCTGGACGTGCTGATCGCGGCGGGCTACCCCCCGGCGGCGATGGTGACCGTCATGGAGGGTTTCATGCACCAGGAAATGAAACAGCCGATCCGGGAATATGGCATTTACATGGACCACCCCGACTCCATCGAACGGGTTCAGAGCATGGGGAAAAAATTGAAAGAACGGAACATCGCCCTGGAAAGAAAACATCCCCTCCATCTGCTGCGAACCTCCCTCCGGAAGGAAGGGGAAAAAGCCCGTCTGCTGGTGGACGGCGTGGAAGTTTGGGAAGGGGCCAACACCCCTCCTGCTCTGGAACTCCTTCAGCGAGCCCAGAAGATCCTGGACGAGGATTTTCAAATGGAAACGGCGCCCTATGACCTCCGTCTGGAAGACACGGGCACCGTTTTGCGCCTGAAAAACAATACTCTGGCCCGGGCTCCTTTGCCGGATGGGATGCAGGACCTCCCCACCCTCAGAGAAAATCTTCTGCGCGCCCTTGCCCGCGCGCAAAAACAACACCCCACCGCCAAGTACTTCGAGTATTGAGTACCCCTGTCACAATCTCATAAAATCCCTCAAAAATCCGTCATAACCCCCTCACACCATCCGAAGCCAGATTGCCGCGGCCTCGTTGCGGGGAAGGGGTAGCTCTTTGCCCTCCAGAGAGATCCGTAAAGAATCCCCGGAGGCGTCCAGACAAGTTATGGAGGCGCCCGTGACAAAGCCCGCCTCCTGAAGACGCTTGCGTAATTTTTCGTCCGCCGACAGGCGAATGACGATGCCTCTTTGTCCGTTTTCCACGACGGACAGAGGGTTGGGCAGCAGAACCTGAGTTTCCATGGCGTTGAAAAGCTCGTCCACCCACGGTTCTTTGTCGGCCCGGGCGCGCCGGAAAAACTCCAGCATGGAATAAAGCCTGCCGTCCGTCACGGTGTCCATATAATGCTCCATGCTGCACGCCATCTCGGAGGACCGGTCTCGGTCCACCCCCAACAGTTCGTGGAAAAACGCGCGTAGTCCCTCGTGCCGGCGGTAGACCAAAAGCCCTTTCCGGCGTCCCTCGGGGGTGAGATGGAGAGTGCCGTAGCGTTCATGATTCAACATACCTGCATCCACCATCTTCTGGACGGTGACCGTTACGGTGCCCTTGGTGATGCCTAAACGATCGGCGAGATCGGTGACGGTGACATCTCGACCCGTGCTTTCGAGGAGAAAAATTTCCTCCAGGTAATCCTCAATACGAGCTGTTATCATCGGCAGGTCTCCTATTTCGAATTGTTTATACCTCAATCGTAGTCTGACAAATGTTTTTTGTCAACCATAGGTCAACCTACGGTCAACTCTGGTTACAGTACAGTGGGGGAGGGGTGTAGAATAGATAAAACAGAGGCGAGTAGGTTGCGAGAAGATTTTTTCAGGGTAGAAAAATAACTGCCGATTGCGGCGAATGCTTCCAAGCTT
>JAISLU010000065.1 GCA_031277095.1 Synergistaceae bacterium | reverse complement strand
CTTAAACTGTTTTTCGGGTTCGGAATACTGTTGATCGTGTTTATTTCCGCTGTCGCTGTGAATTGGAGCCATTTGTCGCGAGTCGGGGAAGACAGCGACTATGTAAGCCAGACCGTCGTTCCCGCCGTCGATATTGCAACCCGCTATAAATCTCCTCCACCAAACAGGATATAATTCTCTGAAAGTGTAAAATTCAAATGCATTTTCGCAGCGGGGAGATGTTGACTATGATCGAACGGGGAAAGGCTTTACCGGAATTTGCTTTGGACGACGCCGAAGGGAAGCGGAGGACGAAGGAGGAATTTCTCGGACACTGGCTGGTGCTGTATTTTTATCCCAAGGACAACACCAGCGGCTGCACCAACGAGGCCAAAAGTTTTGCCGAGCTTTACGGAGAGTTCCTGAAACACGAAACGGCAGTCGTGGGGGTCAGTCCCGACGACGTCAAAAGTCACGGAAAATTTTCATCCAAGCTGGAGCTTCCCTTTCCTTTGCTCAGCGACCCTGAGCACACCCTCTTGGAGTCATGCGGCGTTTGGCAGACAAAGAAAATGTACGGGCGTGAATACATGGGCGTGGTGCGCACGACGCTGTTGGTGGACCCCAAAGGCGTGGTCCGGGAGCTGTGGGAGAAGGTCAAGGTGACAGGCCACGCCGCCGCCGTTCTGAAGAGGCTGCTGGAGGTTCAAGACATTTGACCCATTACCTGCATATTTCGATGAATGATGAATAGAACCAAGCCCGTTCACGGAACTTTCCCCCGGCAGGGCCGGGGGTTTACTTACTCATCCATGATCATTCCCGGGAACGGCTCCTTTACGGTTACTCTACCGTCACGCTTTTGGCCAGATTTCTGGGCCTGTCGATTTCGCGGCCCAGCAGCGATGCAAGGTGGTAGGCGAACAATTGCAGGGGGACGACCGTCAAGATCGGTGTCAGCTCGTTTTCCGTTCTCGGAACGAAAAAGCAGTCGTCGGAGAATCGGAAGATATCTTCATCTCCTTCCGACGCGATGGCGATGATGGGGGCGTTGCGCGCCCGGGCCTCTTGAATGTTGGACAAGGTTTTTTCGTAGAGGTCGTCCTTGGGAACGACGGCCACGACCGGCAGATGGACATCCAAAATAGCAATGGGGCCGTGCTTCATTTCTCCTGCGGCGTGGGCCTCGGCGTGGACATAGGAAATTTCCTTGAGCTTCAGAGCGCCCTCCAGGGCGATGGCGTAAGAAGCGCCTCTGCCGATAAAGAGAAACCCGAATGCGTCTTTGCAGCCTTCGGCCATTTTTCTGAGAGTTTCCCCCTGAGCTATGACATTTTCGAGCTTCAACGGAAGGCGGGCGAACTCTTCGGTCAAGCGGAGTTCTTTTTCTCGGTCAAGATTGCCCTTCTTTTTCCCGATCCAGAGAACCAGGAGAGTCAGGGCCGCCAATTGCCCCATGAAGGTCTTGGTGGCGGCCACGCCGATTTCGGGCCCGGCGCAGAGTTCCAGCACCGAGCCGACCTCCCGGGCCAGAGAGGAGTTGACGACGTTCGTGACGGCAAGGCAGCGGGCGCCTTTTGCCCGGGCCTGCCGGGCGGCCGCCAGGGTGTCCGCCGTTTCTCCAGACTGAGAGACGAAAACCGCCAAAGTCTGGTCGTCGCAGATCACGCTGCCGGAGCGGTATTCCGAGGCCGTTTCCACTCGCACGTCCAGGCCGGTGAACTTGTCCGCCAGGCGTCCCGCCACCATCGCGGCATGGCATGACGTTCCGCAGGCCACGAAATGGATTCGGCGGAACCGAGCGACGTCCTCACGGGAAAAAGGAAACTCCTCTTCGAGGTCGATGGCTCTTCCCTCCGGACCGCCGATGCGTTTCGTCAGGGTTTGGCGCAGTACATTTCCCTGCTCCTCGATTTCTTTGAGCATGAAATGCGGGTACATTCCCTTCGACGTCATCGACGCGTCCCAATCGACAGTTTTTGTGTGTACCTCTTTAGGGGTCCCGTCGAAGCCGTAAAGGGCAATGCCCTCCGCGGACAGTTCCGCGATTTCTTCGTCTTCCAAGAAAAGAAGATTGCGGGTATAAGGCAAAAGCGCCGCGGCGTCGGACGCGCAAAAGGCCTCGCCGTCGGCGGCTCCCAAGATCAATGGAGGGCCCTTGCGGACGCAATAATAGCGGTCATCGATGTCGGTGAAAAGGATGACGAAGGCGAAAGAGCCCCTCAAACGGGCGCAGGCCTTTCGGATGGCGAGAAGCGGGTCGTTTTGGTAAAGACTGGAAATCAAAAAGGCGGCGACCTCCGTATCCGTCTCGGAGGCGAACCGTACCCCTTTTTTCGCAAACTCCTCTCCCAGCTCGTGAAAATTTTCCACGATGCCGTTGTGAATCAGAACGACTTTGCCGTCAGGGTCCACGTGAGGATGGGCGTTTTCCTTGGTGACCCCTCCGTGGGTGGCCCAACGGGTGTGCCCCATGCCCATCTTTCCGCTCAAGGCATTTTTCGCCAGCTGGGCCTTCAGGTTCGCCACGCTGCCCACGCACTTGGAGATACCTATTTTGCGCCCCTCGGCCAAAGCGATTCCCGCGGAGTCGTAGCCTCTATATTCCAGACATTCCAGCCCCCCAAGGACCACCTTGGCAGCGTCCCTGGGGCCGATGTATCCCATAATGCCGCACAAATCATCCGCCTCCTTTTGAATATTTGTCTAAATTTACGCAGACCCGATATTTGCAGATTCAGTCTTTCCAGTTTTCGTTGTTCTCTATGAATTGAATGAAGCCGTTGATCTCCAAAGGCCGGGAATAATAGTATCCTTGGTAGATGTGACAGCCCAGTTCTTTCAGTTTGTCTCTTTGTTCTTTGGTTTCGACGACCTCCGCGATTACGTGCATTCCCAAACTGTTGCACAAGCTGATGATGGCCTTGATGATATCGGCGGTGTTGGGGTCCGTCAAGACGTCATTCACCAGCGATCCGTCGAGTTTGACGGTGTTGACCTGGAAGGATCGCAAGTAAAGCAGCGACGTATGCCCCATGCCGAAGTCGTCGATGGCGAGCCTCACGCCTAATTTTTTGAATTTGTCGAGTACTTCTTTGGACTCTTTGGAGTTGTCGAAGGCAACGTTTTCCGTCAGCTCCACCTCGATTTTGTCGGGGTCGAGCTGGTACTCCCTGAGAAGATTTTCAAGAATTTTCGCGATTTCCGGGTTATGGAGCTGCAGCGGCGAGATGTTCACGGACAAAACCAGGTCCGTATGCCCCAGGTCCCGCAGATATTTGAGCTGCCGCAGAGCGGTTTCAAATATCCATTTGTTGAGCACGTCGTCCAGCTCCGCTTCCTCCGAAATCGTTATCGTCGTGGGGGGAGGAATGATCCCGAACTTGCTGTGCCGCCACCTTAAAAGAGCTTCGCAGCCCGTCACGTGTCCGGCGTTGTCGAACTGAGGCTGGAACACCAGGTAGAGTCCTTGATTTTCCATGGCGTTCAATTGAAGGTCGGAAGCCAGCACCCGGGCCAGAGAACCGATCTCGTCGGGACGGTTCAGGACCATGGGCAGACGGTGATTGTCGATGTAATTGATCTGCTCGTTGAGCTTTGCCAGCAGCTTCAAGTTGGCGTCCTCTTTGAAACGCTCGTGCATTTTCACGAAGGGAAGGTAAATCGCCGTGCCGATCAAGAAATTGACCAGTTGGAGCGCGGCTCCCTTCCAGCTTGCAGTCGCGACGTAGCCGCCGATAAAAATCGGGGTCGTCCAGGCCACCTCGCGGGTAATGATGGGGACCAGCCCAGCGGCCGTCGCGAAATAAGAGACCAGCACCAGCGTCACCGGTACTATAATGAAGGGTATCAAATAAAATGGGTTGAAAACAATGGGAAGCCCGTACGTAAGCGTTTCGTTGATGTTGAAGACCGCCAGAGGGATCGACAGCTTCGTGATTTTCGAGGAGTTCGAGTGCCTTGCCGCGATCAGCAGCGCCGCGATCAGACAGAAGGTGCTTCCCGCTCCGCCCAGGAGTACGTATACGTCGAAAAATTGTTTCGAGAGTATCTCCCCCGGAACCTCCCCCGCCTGGAGGGCCTCGATATTTTCCGCCAGTTTGGGAATCCAAAGCTGCTGGGTAATGTGTTCGAGGATATTGCTGCCGTGAAGTCCACAGAACCAAAACACCTGTATCAGAAATATGAAAAATACGGCGGAATTCAGGTTGTTTTCGAAAAAGTTGAAAAGGCCTCTCAGCATCTCGTAGATAAAAAGATGGAGATCGTCGATCCCCAAAAAATGAAAACCGAGTCTCATAAACGTGAAACATAGAAAAGTCCACGTGGCCGGCTCCAGAAGGGCAATAGACTGAATTAAAATCGTGTCCGCCGCCTCGGTGAAAAGTTTGATGCGAAAGAGCTTGTGTTTGTCGAAGAAGAAAAAAAGCTCAGTGGAGACGATAGCGACGATGATAGCCAGGGAAAGCCCCGTGGTCCCGAGCTGGGTAAACGCGATGGATTGGTTGTAGGTGTTGGTGATGGCCACGAGACAGCCCAAGCTGATGAGGGAAACGATGAGAGGGTTGACCTGCCCCATTTTCGCGGCGACCCTCTCTCTGGCGATGGAATGGCTTACGGAAACGAGAACCCCCAGAGACATGATTTGCATCGTGCCGTTGAAAATCCAGGAGGTGACGTCTTTCCAGCTCTCGCCGAAGGTCTCCAGCATAAAACGCTGGAAGAAGCCGAGGGGAATATTATTTATGAGCACGGCAAAAGACCCGATGATCGTCAGAGGCATCATGGCGATGAGCCCTTTCCTGACGGCGGCCATCAGGCGATTTGAAGCCATTCCGTATATGGTCTTCAAAAACGTCCAGTCCTCTTTTTTCAAAAAAACACTCTCTTTACAAATCGATTCCACTCTGCGTCATATTATAACCATTATGCGAACTCATTGTCTTAAAGAAGCGTCCGGTCATACTTTTCAATCGACTCTTTTCAATCGACCTTTCAATCGACCTTCAGTGGCTGAAGGCGGAGCTTACCAGGCTTTGGGCTTGAAGCCCTCGGGCACGTCGATGGTCATGGTATCGCCGGTTTGAGCTATGACGTATAAGCCGTTTTTCAGGGCGAACTTTCTTAC
>JAISLU010000030.1 GCA_031277095.1 Synergistaceae bacterium | reverse complement strand
GTAAGAAATTTAAAATTAGAATATATTGTATTTATAATAATATAAATTATAAGAATTTTAGTACAATAACAGTTTTTTGCGCAATATCATTACACACTCAACACTCTCATTCATTTATTTCTGTGTTATGGATAATAGTGTCTCCAGCACAGGTTTCTTCCTTTTCCAGTTTGCAATGTCCATCGAAATAGTCGATATAGGGGAATAAATACTGACATACGGCAGCAACACTTTCTTGCGCCCAACATCTCATCTCATCTCGCCTCCCGTCAACTGATATCCCATACGTCAATGATCAGCGCCTGATCCCGAGGACACTTTGCCATCACGTCTCGATGCCATTCAAAAACCACGCTCACACGCGGTTCGAAGTCGTTGTCGGCGATCAAAGGCAGAACGTCCCCGGCCAACGCTCGGTATCTATCGGGGTACCCTCCATGCGAGTCCAGGGCAGCCTTCCCCGCCTCGACGAGTTTGTCCAGCCAGCCGCGGGAACTCACGGTGTTTTCCCAGCGCGCAAGGGTTTCCGGGTCGGGCTTGTATTCGTCGATCTTGATCTCGATGCTCCAGCCGTAAAAGGTCTCGTCATCTTTGCGATCCTCACTCCAGGGCATCTCGGGACGGTCAGTCAGAGGCACCGCAAAGATCACGAGTTGCGAGTCTGCCGTGCAGGCGTCCATATTGTCTCGGTTCAGGAAAACGTTATCTGTCCAATTCGCTGGCACGGATTTTTTTGAGGATTTTTCGCCATTTTCAGCGCGAAAAGATAAGGCGGGGCTGACGTGGGGCGGCGGCCCGTCCTGGATTAGAGGCAAGACGTCACGGGCCAGGGCCTTGTATACTCCGTACCAGTAATCAGATTCCACCTGCTTGGAAAATTTGGCTTTCCCGGCCGCCACCAGATCTTTCAGCCACTGCAAACCGCCTGTTCCAACGTGCCAATACGCCAAACTCGATTTTTTCAATTTTTTCGACACGGCAAGGTCCCGATTGCGCTTGTTCTTAGGCGTCGCTTTTGTAACGTGAAATAACCACCCCGACATGACACGTCCTCCTCCTCGGGTTTTACACCATTCCAGGAATGTTTTGCAGAAGTTCGGCCATCAGCATGACACGGACGGAAGAGTCTTCAATGGTGTCCAGAGAGAATTCGCCAATCGTCAGCAAATCTTTCATGGACTCCAAATTCATTCTACCTGGCAGATCCAATTCATTGAATTCTCCGTGTTCATCCATACCTATCGGGTGAACGCATCGCTCCAGCCATGCGTCGGTCGAAAGCTCGGGAATAGGCTCGGTATCCAATTTATTGACGAAATTCTTTATCGTCGTATCCCTGACCTGTTCCTCGATGTTCGACGTCATTCTTTGAAATACTTTCCACGTCCCTTTTGGTAAATGAAGAAGGATGATCAGCGTCTTGTCCTTGTGGGTATGGCTGCCCAGGACTTTGAAGTATGAACCCGCCTGGGCGACATGGAGCCCCCAGTTCGTGCCTTGCTCGAGTAACCTGAAATCCGCCATGTGATTTGACAAGATGGCGAACCTGTGGGTCGTCGCCATACCCATGACCCTGGAACTTGCGTCGCAAAGCCCCGGCTCCGCTATGATTCGCCCCGCCGTGTACTTGTCGGCGACCCCGTCCGGCAAATTTACATCCCGAACGTAGTTTGTAAGCCCGGGAAAAGTTTCGTCGAAAAGGCTTTCCGCCAATATATCCTCCAGGTCGGACAGGTCTTTCCCGAAACGGTCTTTGATATCGATTTTCCAGCACAGGCAGGCGAACCGCAGCGTCTGATCCAGCCTGGACAGCGCCTGTTCCTTGATATCTTCAGGAACTCCGTACTCCGCCTCCGCTATGCTGCCGGTGATCGCGGCCAGCGTGTCGCTGTCGCCGCCCAAGGAGACGGCGTTGCGAATGGCGTCTTCAAAGCCCGTGCTTTCCAGCCAGGCGATAATGGCCTCCGGGACGCTGCCCTGACAGGTCGGGTCGAAACCGTAGGCCGGGCGAATTTCACGCAGCGTTCGGCGCAGGTCGTATCCATATTTGTTTCCGATATACCCCCGGATGGTGTCTTTCGATTCTCCCTTTCTCGCGAGAAAAATCGCCGCCGCCGTTGCCTGGGCTCCTTTTATTCCCTCGGGATGGTTGTGGGTGATCGCGGCGCTGAATTTAGCCTCTTTTTCCACTTCTTCCAATGAATCGAACCACCACGCCACCGGGGAAACACGCATCGCCGATCCGTTGCCGCAGCTGTTGTAAGGTTTTGCCTTTTTGGAATTCAGCCAGGAAACGAAGCGTTCTCCGTAGCCGGCATCGGGATGTTTCCTGCTAAACCGCCGCATCGCCGCGATGTAGTTTTCGCGTTTTCCGCCGTTCCTCAGCGCCTCGGCCACGGCCAAGGTCATCACCGTGTCGCCCGTGAAACGGGATTTTTTGCCGAACAACTTGAACTTCGTCGTCTTGATGTTGTCGGTTTCGTAAGGGCTGCCGACAATGTTTCCGATAATTGTGCCCAACATTTGTTTCGCCTCCTGCCGTCCTGCGGGAAATTTGAATTTTCCATTTTTCATTTTTCATGCAGAAGGATACAGCGCCCTTCGTTCCAAAGGGTCGCCTGGCAAGCGACAAATCACTCTCCGAGCAACTGCTGCGCCAGAGTGAGCGCGTCCACCGGCCAGTAGCATTCCGGCCTCGGGCACTTCGTCCTGGGATTGTCCGGCGAGGGTCTGCAGTTGAGCACGGCCTCGCGCCACCGGGCAGGAATGGCCTCCAAACCGTACACCGCGCCCAGAAGAGCCCCGCAGATGGCCGCGTTCGTGTCGGTGTCGCCGCCGCGCATCACGGTGTCCACCAGGGCCTCCTCGAAGCTGTGGGCGTGAAGAAGCTGATACAATGCGTTATGGAATGCTATCAAAACCCACCCCATCTGCCGCGTGTAACTGGGAGGGGGCGAGTTTCGGGCGGCCTTCACCGTCTCCTCCACAGCACTTTCCGCGCACTCCGCCCAACTCTCGATTTCACTGTAAAGTTCGTAAACCTCCAGGGGTATTTGGGGATCATAGCCGTGCTGATCGGGCCCAGGGTAACGTTCTCCCTGCATTTGGGGGTTTCTTATCGCGTCGCCGATGGCGCGGGCGAAAAGAATGTTGGCATCGACGCAGACCGGGTTGGGGTGCGTAATTAGGGCGTCTTCTTCGGCCCAGTGATCGATGCCGTCTTCGCTGAAATTCCGAGCCCCCCAGATCCCCAGGGGGCTTACCCTCATCATGGCGCCGTTGGCCTGACTATCGGGGTTCATATGCCCGCGCAGGGCTCCGGCTATAGTGGGCCCGCAGTCGAAGGGGCCGGATTGGATCCACTGGACATAGGCGCGGCGCACCGCCTGTTTGTCGTAACCGTTGTGTTCGACCAGGCTTCGGGCCAGAGCCAGGGCCATCTCCGAGTCGTCTGTGGGCTGACCGGCGATCAACTGAAAGGGGCCTCCGTCGGCGAGGTCGCGCACGCCGTCGGGGTAGTCCTGCCGTATTTGCGCCGGCGTTTGGAACTCGACCAGACTGCCCAGCGAGTCCCCCACAAGCTGCCCCATCAGGCAACCCTGCGCGCGGCTGATATTTTTTACACGCAAGTCCTTAAAATATTGTTCGCTGACCATCGCTATAGCTTTGCCCTTACTTACGCCCGATTCTTCCAGCTTTTGCACTTCCAGCCCCAGGCCGGTGAGATTCAGATTATGGTCCACTACCATATAATCTTCCATCGAAAGAATCCCCGCCTGTGTCCTGAAGGTGACGCCCGGTCCTTTTCTGGGTCTCATTTTCAACACTCCATCCTTTTCATAAAATCGCTTCTCATTCATAAAATCGCTTCGCAAAGAGAGTCGCAAAGTGGGTTGCAAAGAGAGTTGCAAAGAGAGGATCGTTTTTTTACCGACTTCTTGAATAAGAAGCTCCCGGCGACACATCATAGCTCCAGTGTAAGTTCAATGTGTCGCCTGTCGGGCGACAGATTAAATCAAATGTCTGGTCAGCCGTTCAGCAGGGGCTGTCCGTAGTGGAACAGCGCATGGTTGATTTCATAGATGTCGTATTTTTTGTTCGTGATGAAGAATTCCACGATGACGTCGAATATTTTGCTGCTGGACAGCGCGAAGCCCGCGCGTTCAAGGAGGTCGGAGGTCTGGTCGAGGGACAGTTCGAGGGCGACGGCGAAGGCGAGTACGGTCGGTTTGCTGGGCACATAGTCCGCACGCGAGCGAATTTTGGAAAACAACCGGCGGTCGATGTTGGCGCGGCGGTAAATCTCCGAGTCCTTTTTGCCCGTCGCGTCTATGAGCCGCAGAAGCGTCGTCGAAAACGGCTCGTCGAGGCTCGCCGCGGCGTCGTCCGGGCTTCGAGCCTGGGCCTGGGCACGGGCATGGTCAAATTTGTGCCGGGCGCCTTCCAGCGCCGACCTCTCCACTTCCAGCAGCTGTCGGCGCGGCACTTCAATGTAGTGTTCGTCGATGAAGTTCTCGACTTCGCCCAGCAGTTTTTCCGACAGGGAAAAGGCTTTCTTGTCGAAGACCACCAGATAGATCGACATCTCGTTTTCCATCAAAAAACCCGCTATGGCGGCGGTAGCGACTCCAAGGGCTTGGTCTTTCGGGTAGCCGAAAATCCCGGAGGAGATCAGGGGAAAGGCGATGGATTCGCAGCCATATTTTTTCGCCAGAGCCAGAGAATTGAGGTAACACGAGCGCAACAGTTTTTCCTCTCCCTGTCCGCCGCCGCTCCAGACGGGTCCCGCCGTGTGGATGATGTATTTCGCCGGCAGCCGGTAGCCTTTGGTAACGACCGCCTCCCCCGTTGGGCAGCCGCCGATGGCGTCACACTCCTTTTGCAGCTCTTCCGCTCCGGCGGCGGAAAAAATTGCGCCGCAAACGCCGCCCCCCATCTGAAGCGCGGTGTTCGCGGCGTTAACGACGGCATCCACTTTCATTTTTGTGATATCGTTTCGGACGATTTCAAAGGGCATCTGATTCCTCCTGTGTTTTTTAGACATCTACCCTATTATAACGGCAAGCAGATTGTAAGGGCGGGTTCGATACGGCATAACAAAAAGGTACTTTATTGCAATGGCAATGGCTTAACCGCTCTTAGCGCGGAAGCCGAGAGAAATCCGAGAGAAAACGAGGCCCCTTGGCAAATCCAGGGCCTCGTCCGCTGTTCAATACCGTGCTGTACTTCCTTTTGCAGCTTTACGGCTTTATTTTCCCTTTATTTTTCTCCTTCTTTTGCCCTTTCCCCATGACCGTCAGCGCCAGAGTGATCAACAATCCCATGCCCCCTTGCCCCGCGTCGCAGCCACCGCCGCCGCTCTGCCTTGGGGTTGGGGTCGTGTTCGGGGGAGTGTTGGTGACCCGCACCGAGACGACGACGTGGACGGTGAGGGGTACGCTGTTGGGGTTCACCACTCCGGCGGGAAGGGCTGCCGTGCCGAACACGGCAAAGGTCTGGGGAAGGAGGGATTGCGGGTTGTAGGAGCAGGCCCCTACGTTCCAGGTCACGTTCGCGGGGACGCTGCCGCCGCTGGTGAGCATCGTGACGGTTGCGGGAAGCCCCAGCGCCTCCGCCGTTTTCGCCGTGCCGTTGGGAACGTCGCGGATGGGCGTCGTGTCCAGGATGCTCAACAGCACTTTGTTCGGGGCCGGATTGTCGTTGTCGTCGTCGTCGTCATTATCATTATCGTCGTCATCATCGCCGCTATCGTCGTCGTCACCCTCGTCGGGATCGCTCTCATCGGGATCGTTCTCGTCCCGGGGGTCTTTCGGCTCCGGGGTGAGGCGGGTGATTTCCTCGTCCGTCACGCTGTCCCGGATGATGAAGGGCACCTTGTCCTCCGGGCCGAAGTCGCTCTGGGTGTCCAGGTATCGGCCGGCCTTCAGGGGAAGGCTCACGTCGAACTTGGTTCTGGGCGCGTCCTCTTTGTCGAAGTCGTATATGGCGTACCTCACGCTGCCGGCGCTTTCCACCCTGAGTTTGTACAGCCCGTTGAACAGGACCGCCGTGATGGACGCCGTTTCCCCATCCCCGCCCGGTCGCGTGTAGAAGTACCCGAACTGCTTGTACAGGCTTTCGTCGGCGTTGTTGGCGAAGGTCCCCACAAGGGCGCCGCCTTCGTCGTAGACCTTGAGGGTCGCCTTTCCCGTGATCTCCACGTGCTTGGTCGTCGGGTGATCCGCCTTCGCCCGGACGACGGATACCGACGCTCCCGCCTTCCAGGGGCTGCCGCCGCCGATGGTCCCCAGCTTGGCGCCGTTCTCGCTCACCACGTTTATGGCGCTGAAGCGCTCGTTCCTGAATTTATTGACCCTGACATAATGCCCGTTGGAGAGAAGCGCCTTGTAGTAGTTCCCATCCTCCGCGCCCGAAAGTATCCCCAGCCCTTGTGCGAGCATGATTTTGTCGTCGCCGGAGGGGTCGTTGATCGTGTCGTCTCCGTCGGTGATGAAGAAAACGTCTTTGCCCTCTAAAGCGTCCAAAATGTTTATTCCGCTGCCCCCCGCGAGGAAATCGGCGTATTGCGAGCCCAGGCAACCATCGTCACCGGCTCCGCAATAGGCGTACACAGAGGCTTTTTTGTCCGTTTTCTGAGGGAACGTGTCTCTGCCCAGCGTACCGAGATAGAGATAGAATCTATACTCCATAGCATTAAGTATTTTAGTGTCGTGGTAGATGATGGTCTTACCGCCTTTGCTGCCGGCCCGACTGGCCGTCGTGAAACCGAACTTGCCTCCGCTGTATGTCAGGAAGGAGTCCACATTGTGGGTATCTTTATTGGGATTGGACTTGGGGTATACATAGGAATCGTACTTGTCTCTGTTCGGGCTGGCAACCCAATCGTTGACCAAATCGAAGGCGCCGGCAGCTTCGGTGATGTGGTTCTCGAAGTTCCAGCTTTCCGTGCCGGTAAAGACTTTTGCCAACTCCGCGGCATTGTTTTTGTAGGCCATATCGATGGCGAACCCGACAGCGCCGTTGATGGCCACGGCCTTCGCTCCGGTGTGCATCGATACGTAGGCAGCGAGGGCACCTCCCAGGGAGTGCCCTGTGACCGTAATGTCCACGCCGGGCGACTGACTTTTCCTGAGATTATAATAGGTCAACGCTTCAATGAACTGTTGGGTCACGATCCCTTGAGTCATAAGTAAATCTGCCAACAATGCGTCTTCCACAAATTCCTCCAAAAATTCGGTGCCTCTGAACGCGATAATCATTTTCGTATTGTCGGGGCTGGCGAATGTGACCACGTAGAGACCGGACGAATAACCCACCCGCCCCATGATATTCCAGTCCCCGGCGACAGCGGTGAACCAATTGCCGTATGTGATATCCTGATCTTTCCATATCTTGTCCGTGCGTGTGTCGGCGTAAGAACTTACCGGCCCACGGAGGGACGCGGTGTTGATATCGTCATAGGCTATCTTGCTGAACGCCGTGCAACGCATCAAATCCGCGCCCCCCGCGACAGGCCCGCCGTTTCCTTCCTCCGAGGCGATCTTGGCAATCCAGAGATCGCGACCTTTTAGCCCCGCGATGATAAACCCACCGTCGGAAGTTTTTTCCAAACAATCACAGCGATAATCAAACCCAAAATTTATTGCTTTTCTGTTCCAAACTTGCTTCCTTTCCACATCATATTTATATAAATGCACCGAAAGCGAACCATTAGGGTCGTTATATGATCCTGCAACGATATATCCGCCGTCGTCTGTTTCAACGACTGACCTATAGTGAAACGTACCCCAAGTAGGATTGTTAGCAAGTTGCCACAAAGTTTCACCATTTACTCCTATTTTGCGAACAACACCGCCTCCTACAAGAACGTAGCCATTGTCGCTTGTCGGTCGGATAAAAGTAACGCCATCACTGACCTCTCCGGTTTCCGAAATGATGTTGCCTGAAACATCAGAGCGAATTATCCATGGAATTGAACTCCATTGAGAGGGAAACGTGACACTGCCGGCAGCGATATAACCGTTATGGATATTTTGAATGGAGTTTAGACTATGGTTTGCAGAAGGAGCGTCTTGAGAAACCAATCTTGCCTCTCCCTTTAAGCTACCTTGGAAGTCAAAGCGAGCCAACCATCCTTCACTAAAAGAATTATTTGCTGGGCGTGAATATCCTACGACGACGTATTGATCATCAGTCTTGATAAGAGAACGAAATTCGTCATTACTGGGGCCGCCGACCAATTTCTCTCCACCAGGAAGGACGTTCAAATCTGAATCCAGCCTCACAATCCAACCGTCGCTATTTCCTTGCAGTCCGGAATATGGCGCCGGGCTGCTGGATTGCGTATACCCTACCGCGACAAAGCCGCCATCATTGGTTTGAACGACGGAATGGAGATAGTCGTTCCCCTCTCCTCCCACCGTTTTTTCTTTGATGCGGTTTCCATTGGCGTCGAGTTTGACAATCCAACCGTCAATTCTACCGTGATTCCCGGACTCCACGTCGCCGTCGTTGGAATTGGTCGTACCCACGACGACATAACCGCCCTCTTCGAGTTCTTTGATGGAATATGCCTCCTCATCTCCAGTGCCGCCGTATGTTTTTTCCCACTGAACGACAGGCGGATCCCCCGTCGCTGTCGCCGCTTCCACATCGCCGGCCGTGAACATGAAGGTCATGATCGAAAAAAGAATCCACGCGCCTCCAAATTTACCCTTCATCTCGAAAAACCTCCTCTTCAAAATAAAACGGACGCAGTCAGTCCCCAAGGACCACCGCGCCCGTCACATCTCGCTTATTTACAGAAAAATTATTCAGATATAAATTTGCCTGCTGCCTGCTGCCTGCTGCCTGCTGCCTGCTGCCTGCTGCCTGCTGCCTGCTGCCTGCTGCCTGCTCGGGGCGAAATGTTTACTAAAAGAGGGTGTGTTGGTCATGACGATAGATTAATATCCTTTAACTGTTTATGTATACTTTGGACAAATTCTTTCACTTCAGCCTCGTGGAGCACCAGTAGTTTCATTTTATCCACCCTTCTCTTTTATCGGAAGATTTCAGCTGTTTTATCAACGAATG
>JAISLU010000021.1 GCA_031277095.1 Synergistaceae bacterium | reverse complement strand
CAATTAAAAGACTGAAATGAAGTGTAGTGCTAAAAGTTTCTCCATTTTAGGATTAATCATTTGCAGCAAAAAGTCACATAAGCGCCGGGATACGGAGGACCTTTCTTTACACGAAGTCTACCTGTATCCCGGCAACAAGGTACACCGTGCGCTTGGCGGATAAAACTCGATTGGGTTTTACCCGCCAAGCTTTTATTTGTCTCGAGTTTTAACTTTCATATAGATGATTCAAACCCTTTATTTTCATGACTTTCCCAAGACGCGTTCGGCCTCTCGTTCTTTTACGAGTAACACGATTTTAAAATAAAGTGCTATTATATTCGACGTAATAAATTCACTTTTGAGGAGAGTGTGTTTTATGCGTCGAGTTGTTGTTTTGTGTGTTTTGTTGGTGGCGGTGGTCGGATGCGCGGCAGTCTCTTTTGCCCACGAGCTGATCGTGAAGCCCTCGAAGACGGAGGCGGGCAAGGGCGAGACACTGCCCATCGAGCTGCAGTCTACCCATCGATTCATCGTGAAGGAAGAGGTCGAGAACATCGCCCTCATCGAGGCGGGCGTGTTCCGCAACGGCAAGCTGGAGAAGGTGGAACTCAAAGAGAACGAGCCCGAGCTGCGCATCGACTACAGCGTGAAAATCGAGGACGACGGAGCGGTGCTGGTCCTCGCCAACAAGAGCGGGGAGGTCTGGAGTACCACCAACGAGGGAAGTCAGGCGGGAAGCCGTAAAGAACTCGAGGCGAAAAATCTGAAGGTCCTCCGGGCCGCGAAGACCGACAAGTTCGCCAAATCCATCGTCAACGCCGCGAAGGGGGACGGCAAGTTCGCGACGGTGACGGGGCAGGAGCTGGAGATCGTGCCGGTTACGAACCCGGCGGAGGCGAAGGTCGGAGAGTATTTCCAGGTGAAAATTCTTTACAAAGGCCAGCCCGCGTCGGTGCCAGTCTGGGCCACCTACGACGGGTTCGCGCCGGAACTGCAGAATACCTACGCCTACTACACGGAAAGCAACTCCGAGGGCATCGCCAAGATCAAGCTCACGGCGCCGGGGTTCTGGATGGTGCGGGCCGCCAAAGACGGAGAGCCGGGAGTGGAGGGCGAGTACGACGTCCGCAACATTCGTTCCATTCTCAGCTTCGCGGTGAAATAAAGCGGCAGACTGCGGGTATAGGCAAAAAAGCAAAAAATAAGCGAAAAAAGCGAAGAATAAGTGAAAAATAACGAACGAAAGAAAATATCGTCGCCCTTGGGAGTCGCGGGGGCCGTGTTCGGTCTGATCATCGGGCTGGCGATGGAGCTGATCTCGGCGGCCGGTCCCTTTGTCGAGTCGAAAGCCGCCTGGGCACACGGCACAGGGTACAGGCAGTCGGACAAAAAACCGATATCCCTCGAATTTTCCTACTCCACCGGCGAGGCTATGAGCTACCGGGAGGCGAAGGTCTTTTCGCCCAGAGACGAGAAGTTCGCCTTCCAGTCTGGACGCACCGACGAAGACGGCCGTTTCGCCTTCACTCCCAACGCCGCCGGACAGTGGCGCGTCGTTGTCAAAGATGAGGAAGGGCACCTGGCGGAGGCGAAAATCCAAGTCGCTCGGGAGTTTTTGGACGATTCGGAGAAAGCCGCCGAAAAAGTCGCCGCTGGATCTGCCACAGCCAACACAACGATAATAGAAAAAACGGCTATACCGGGGGGAATGGACTTGGTTCTACGGTCTGTGTTGGGTGTCAGCCTGCTTTTCAACATCGCCGCCTTCACGTCTTTGGCGCGGCGCAGAAAAGGCGGGGGAAGCTGAGATGCACATCAGCGAAGGTTTTTTGTCGCCGCAGGTGTTGGCTGCGGGATGGGTTGCCGCGGGCGTGGGGACGGCCATCGGGCTGAAAAAACTGGACCCCGACAAGATCGTCCGAGTGGCCGTGTTTTCTTCCGTGTTTTTCCTGGCCTCGTTGATCAACGTTCCCATCGGGCCCAGCTCGACCCATCTATCCCTGCTGGCCCCTATGGGCCTCGTCCTGGGGTGGAGCGTTTTCCCCGCCGTGCTGGTGGCGCTCCTGCTGCAGACGGTGCTGCTGCAGTTCGGCGGGCTTCTGGTGCTGGGGGTCAACACGGTGAACATGGCCCTTCCCGGTCTCATCGTTTACCTGTTGTTCTCCTCCCGGGTCCGCCGGGGGAATGCTGCCTCATCCTTCGCCGCGGGCTTCCTGGCGATCATGCTGGGGGCCTTGGGAGTGGGGACGGCCCTGAGCCTTTCCGACCCCGAGATGGCCGGGGCCGCCAAAGTCGTCTTCGCGGCTCATTTGCCCCTGGCGCTGGTGGAGGGCGCAGTTACGTTCTTTATGGCAGGATTTCTCAAGAAAGCCGCCCCGGATATTTTGAATTGATTGCTTTGAATTGAATTGCATTGAATTGAATTGCATTGATTTAAAATGAATTGCTTAGCTTTAAATTGAACTGAGAGGTACTTGAGAATTTGCGGATACTGAGAATAGACGTTTTCGATCCCCGATGCCGTGTGCTGTGCGCCCTGCTTTTGGCGGGGGCCCTGGCTGCGGCACGGTCTCTGCCGGGGCTGCTGACGGGCTGCGCCGTGCCTGTCGTGCTGTTTTTCGCAAAAGGCTCGAAAGACCTGATCAAAAACCTGCTTCACGTCAACGCCCTCACGATTGCCGTCTGGCTCGTGCTGCCCCTCACTGCGCCCTCCGGTTGGCTCGCTGGGCTGGAGCTGGCCTTTCTCGTCACCTGCAAGCTGAACCTGATCTCCGTAACGTTGATCCGCATGGTCGCGGAGCTGGGAATAGAGCAGATCGACAGCGTGTTGATCTGGTGCCGGGTTTCCGAGAAAATGCGGGTGCTGTTGCTGCTCACGGCGCGGTACGTGTTTTTGCTGCGGGACCGCCTGGGTACCATGACCCGGGCGATTCGCCTCCGGGCCCCCGGGCTGAGGGGGAAACCTCTGTACGCCGCGTTTGCCTGCATGTTGGGAACGACCTTGATCCACAGCTCCGACAGAGCGGAGCGGTCGATGCTGGCCTTGAACTGCCGGGGCGGAATGAAAGGGTTTTCCCAATGCCGCCCCCTGAACTGGCGCTTCCAGGACACGCTGTTGTGCGCCTTCTTCGCGGCGAACGCCGCCGCGGTGGTCGCCGTGTCCTTATGAATCGACCCCTGAATCGGGCTTTAATCCAGGTGAAGAATCTGTGCTACCGCTATCCCGACGGAGCGGCGGCCTTGAACGGCGTCGATTTTTCCCTGCTGGAGGGCGAGAAGCTGGCCTTGGTGGGCGCCAACGGCTCGGGGAAATCCACGTTGCTGACCCACTTGGCCGGGTGCATTCCCCTTGGCGGGACGGGCGATATCCTTCTTTCCGGCCGGTCGGTGGGCTCCGACCTGGAGCGCCTCAGAAGGGTTGTGGGGCTGATTTTTCAGGATCCCGACGATCAGCTTTTCATGCCGAACGTGCTGGAGGACGTGGCCTTCGGCCTGGTTTCTCGGGGAATGGAGGTTTCTCAGGCTCACCGGCGGGCTCTCGCCGTGCTGGAGACCCTCTCCGCCCCTCACTTGGCCTCCCGTCTGCCCCATCGGTTGTCGGGAGGGGAGAAACGCGTCGTGGCTCTGGCGGGCATTTTGGCGATGCAGCCGGAGATTGTGGCGCTGGACGAGCCCTCTTCCGGGTTGGACCCCCGGGCGCGCCGGCGGGTGATCGAGATCCTGAAAGCGCTGGACCGCCCCATGATCCTGGCCACCCACGACCTGGATATGGCGCTGGACGTGTGTACCCGCGCCCTGGTCATGAACCAGGGGAAGATCGCGGCCGAGGGCGAACTACCCGGCCTGCTGCAAAACGAATCCCTTCTGCTCGAAAACGGACTGGAACTCCCCCCTCGCTTCAGCGCCCACTGACCGGCGGCCCTCAGGGCCAAAGGAGTGGGGGCGTAATTTTCCATGTATTGCGTATTTCCGCAACAACCATGTATTCCCGCAATATTTCTCACGGTAATTTGCTTGTTCTTCTATATTATTCTGTGCGAAGCTTAATCTATATTGAACTTAGGGGGAATATTTATGACTGTTCCAATGACGTTCATGCGCGAAGAACTGGACCGAATGAAGCGGGAGGGTCTTTACGGCAATATCCGCACGCTGGAGAGCCCTCAGGGCGCTATGGTGAAGATCGGGGGTAAGAGCTACCTGAATCTGTGTTCCAACAATTACCTTGGCTTCGCGAACGACCCGCGGGTGTGCAAAAAAGCGAAGGAGATGATCGACCGGTACGGCGTGGGGCCCGGCGCGGTGCGCACCATTGCCGGCACTATGGATCTCCACCTGGAGCTGGAAAAAAGACTCGCGAAATTCAAGGGAGCCGAGGCCGCGGTCACCTTCCAATCAGGATTTTGCGCCAACCTGGCGGTCATCCCTACCCTCACGGACGAGGGAGACCTGATTTTCAGCGACTCCTTGAACCACGCATCCATCATCGACGCCAGCCGCCTCTCCAAGGGGAAGGTGGTCCGGTACGAGCATTCCGATATGAACGACCTCAGGGCCAAGCTCAAGGCTAACGCCGGGCCGGGGAAGAAGCTGCTCATCACCGACGGAGTGTTCTCCATGGACGGCGACGTCGCCCGCCTGCCGGAGATCGTGGAGATCGCGGAGGAGTTCGGGGTCATGGTGGCCGTGGACGACGCTCACGGCGAGGGCGTCTTGGGCAAGGGCGGGCGCGGTATTGTGGACCACTTCGGGCTCCACGGCAAGGTCGACGTGGAGATCGGCACCATGTCCAAGGCCTTCGGCGTCATGGGGGGCATCGTCGCCGGCAGCGAGACCTTGGTTGAATTTTTGCGCCAGAAAGCCCGAACGAACCTCTTCAGCAGCGCCCTCACCGTCCCCGACGTTGCGGCCAACCTGGCGGCGGTGGAGATCATGGAGGAGAGCGACGAGGCGGTGAAGAAGCTGTGGAGCAACGGCGACTTCCTGAAGGCCGAGCTGAAGGCCCGCGGTTTCGACGTGGGCAGGAGCGAGACGCCCATCACCCCCGTCATCATCGGCGATGCCCAGGCCGCCAAAGACTTCAGCGCCCGTCTTTTCGAGAACGGCGTGTTCGCTACCGCCATCGTGTTCCCCACAGTGCCCAAGGGCACGGCCCGCATTCGGGCCATGGTCAGCGCCGCCCACTCCAGGGAAGACCTGAAAAAGGGCGTCGAGGTCTTCGCGAAGGTCGGTAAAGAAATGGGGATCATAAAATGAAAAAAATACTTGTGACCGGCTCCAACGGACAGATTGGGGTCGAGCTGGTCCAGCATTTGAGAAAAATCTACGGCTCGGACAACGTGGTGGCCACGGCGCGCAAAAAAGTGGCCGGGCCTGTGAGCGAGAGCGGCCCCTTTGCCTTTCTCGACGCCAGGGACGGAAAGGCGGTGGGCGAGCTTCTGGATTCCTGGAAGATCGACACGGTCATCCACTTGGCGGGTATTCTCTCCGCCCGGGGCGAGGCCGATCCTCAGTTGGCGTGGGACACGAACATGAACGGGCTCTACACGATGCTGGAGGCGGCCAGGCCCAGAAAGTGCGCGTTTTTTTTCCCCAGCTCAATAGCGGCCTTCGGACCCGGCACTCCGACTAAAAATACGCCCCAGGACACGATCCAGCGACCGTCCACCATTTACGGAGTCACCAAGGTGGCGGGGGAGCTGCTCTGCGACTATTACCACCTCAAGTACGGCCTGGACACGCGGGGGCTGCGATTCCCGGGCCTGATCTCCTATTCGGCCCCTCCCGGAGGCGGCACTACGGACTACGCCGTCCACATCTACTACGAAGCGGCGGCCACGGGCCGTTACACCAGCTACATCGGGAAGGGCAGCTTCATGGACATGATGTACATGCCCGACGCCCTGGACGCCGTGGCTCGTCTGATGGAGGCCGACCCGTCGAAGCTCCGGCACCGCAGCGCCTTCAACATCTCCGCCATGAGTTTCGACCCCGAGGGTATCGCCGCATCTATCCGCAAGGTCATTCCTAAGTTCGAGCTTTCCTACAAAGTGGACCCCGTGCGTCAGGCCATAGCCGACTCCTGGCCGGACTCCCTGGACTGTTCCGCGGCCAAGGAGGAATGGGGTTTCGCCCCCCGCTACGACCTGGACGCCATGACTCGGGACATGCTGGAAAGAGTGTCGAAACCCTAACACCCTAACGAGGTCAAAAAAACAGCAGAGGCAATGAGGATAGTTTCGACTCGTTGCCTCTGTGTTTGTTCATGGGGAAGGAAGCATGGGGAGGGAAACATGGGGAAGGACGCCTCTACGACGCCGGATTCGATTTTGCGCCTCGCCGTTTCTATATTTTCTATTCTTACTTTCTCTTACTCTTCTTCTTCTTCCTGCTTGTGGGCGGCGATGACCTTCTTGGCGATATCGGCCGGGACCTCCTCGTAGTGGGAGTGTTCCATCGAGAAGCTCCCCTGGCCTGAGGTCATGGAGCGCAGGATGATCGCGTACCGGAACATCTCAGCCAGGGGGACCTGGGCCTTCACCACCTGAAGGCGGCCTCGAGCCTCCATGCCCATGATGCGGCCCCGCCGGCTGTTGAAGTCGCCCATGACGTCGCCCATGTACTGGTCGGGAACGATGACCTCCACGTTCATGATGGGCTCCAGCAGCACAGGGGCCGCATCCAGAATGCCTTTCTTGAAGGAAAGCCGGGTGGCCAGTTTGAAGGACATTTCCGAGCTGTCGACGTCGTGGTAAGAGCCGAAGTAGAGTTCCGCCTTGAAGTCCACCACGGGGAAGCCTGCCAGAGGCCCTTTGGCCATGTACTCGTGGAGTCCCTTTTCCACGGCGGGAATGTAGTTTTTGGGGATGGCGCCCCCGACGATCTTGTCCACGAACTCGAATCCCGCGCCCCGCTCCAAGGGGATATAGCGGATGCTGACGTCGCCGTATTGCCCGTGTCCGCCGCTTTGCTTTTTATGCTTGCCCTGGGCCTCGGAGGTTTTTTTGATCGTCTCGCGGTAAGGGACCTGAGGTGTGCGGGTGTCCAGCTCCACGCCATAGCGTTCCTTCATTTTCGCCAGGACGATATCGATGTGCAGGTCGCCCATACCGGACAAGACGTTGTCGTGGGTTTCGGAGTTTTTCTCGAAGGTCAGGCTGCGGTCCTCTTCCAGGGTTTTCGTGATGGCGTTGCCCAGCTTGTCCTCGTCCGCGCGGGTCTTGGCGATCACGGCGACGCTGTAGACCGGCAGGGGGAACTCAATGTGGGGGTACAGGAAGGACGCTCCCCCTTTCGTCGCCAGAGTGTGGCCCACCTTGGTACTCTGGAGCTTGGGAATCGCCACTATGTCGCCGGCGATGATCTCTTTCACGTCCCTGCCCTCTTTGCCCATCATGAACTTGAAGGTGCTGATGCGCTCGTCTTCGCCTTTTTTCACGTTGTAGATGTTGTTCCCCTCGGAGGACAAGGTCCCCGAGTAGACGCGGATAAAGGACAGCTTGCCCACGTAGGGGTCCACCATCACCTTGAAGCACAAGGCGGAGAAGGGCGCGGAGGTGTCGGGGGCAACGTTCACGGCGGCGCCCGAGGCCTCCGCCTTCACCGGTCCGCGGTCCAGGGGGGACGGGAAATACTCCGCAATGAAGTCCAGCAACTGATGCACTCCCACGTTAGTGGCCGCCGAGCCCGTCAGGACGGGGAAAATACGCCGCTTCGCGATGGCCGCCCGAACGACCTTCGTCAGGTCGTCGCCCTCCACGGGTTCTCCCTCCAGGTATCGCTCCATCAGGGCGTCGTCCATTTCCACAGCGGCCTCCACCAGGGCCTCTTTCGCCGCGGACGCCACCTCGGCCATGTCCGGGGGAACGTCGCCCTCGGTGAACTTGCCGCTGCCGTCCTGGGTGTAGACGTAGGCTTTACCCTTCAAAACGTCCACAACACCTTTGAACGACGCCTCCGCGCCGATGGGGAGAAAAACAGGAAGGGCGTTGCCGGAGAACTGTTCTTTGACGTCGGCCAGCACCTTGGAGAAGTCCGCGTTCTCCCGGTCCATTTTGGAGATATAGAAAACCACGGGGGAATCGTTTTCCACCGCGTACTCCCACGCCCGGCCAGTCTGAACTTCGACGCCGCCCACGGCGCTGACCAAGAGCAGCGAAGCGTCGGCCACGCGGATAGCGGCGCTCATCTCGCCGGTGAAATCCGCAAAGCCGGGCGCGTCCAGGGCGAAGAGAGTTTTACCCCCCCGTTCCAGCGTCAGAAGAGAGGTGCCGATTGAGATTTGACGTTTCTGTTCCTCCGAGCTGAAGTCGCTGATCGTGTTTCCCGACTCCGTCTTTCCCATGCGGGAAATTTGGCCGTTATCGAAAAGCATGGCCTCGGCCAAAGTCGTTTTCCCGGCTCCGCCGTGAGCCGCCAGTGCAAAACTTCTCGTGTTCCCAGGTTGACGTGATCCCATAATTTCCAACTACCTCCTCGTAATGAAAAGACTGTGACAGGGTCAGGGGACACGTCCCCTGCGGGGTATCCTTATCGGTATCTCGATCTATGCAAAACCGTTATACAAAACTGCCCCCGATTCCCTTTTTTGATCGAAAGGAATCGGGGGCAGGCCGTTATTTAAGATTTTCTGGATTTGCAAGGGCAGATTCAATCGCGGCGGCAACCTCTTCGGGGCGCGCTTGGCCTTTCGTCTCACGCATGATCAGGCCCTGCAAAAATTTGACTTTCTTGCCCTTCGTGTCCTTGCCGGACCGGATATCGCCCACCACGTCTGCGTTCGCCGCCAGTGTGGCGCTCACCAGGTCCTCCAAGGCGCCGGCGTTCACTCCGCCCTCGGCCGCGCCGCTGTTCTTCACGGCCTCGTCGAGAGACAACCCCTCCAGCAGGCCCTCGAAAACGTTTTTCGCCAAAGTCGTGGAAAGTTTCCCATCGTCGATGCGGCGAATCAGCTCCGCCAAAACATCGGGCTTCACGGGAAGGTCTTTCACTCCAAATTGCCTGTCTCCGGCTTGTTTCTCTCCGACTTGCCTGTCTCCGGCTTGCCTGTCGTTGACGGCCCGCAAAACCTCCGTGCGCACCCAGTTCCCGGCCCGTAAGGGGTTCGCTCCCGCGGCGACGCACGCCTCGAAGTACTGGGCCACGTCGATGGAGTCCGTCAAAACCCCCGCGTCGATCTCGGACAAGCCCATTTCCTTGTAGCGGGCGGCCTTTTCGTTGGGCATTTCGGGCAGCATCCCGCGCACTTCCTCCACCCACTGGGGGGACACCACCAAAGGCGGAAGATCCGGCTCCACGATGAATTTGCGGTAAAACTCTTTCACCCGGGAGGCCGTGGTCGTCTCTTTGGCGTCGTTCCAGTGGCGCGTTTCCTGCAGCACCTCGCCGCCCTCCGCCAAAATTTTCGACTGACGCTTGATTTCGTACTCGATGGCTCGCTCCAGCGCCCGGAAGGAGTTCATGTTCTTGACCTCCACCCTGCGGCCCCAGCGTCCGTCGGAGCACTTGACCGAGACGTTGGCGTCGAAGCGCATCATGCCCTTCTCCAGGTCCACGTCCGACGCGCCGGCGTAGCGCACCCGCCGTCGCAGCGCCGTCACGTACTCCACGGCCTCCCGGGCCGAGGAGACGTCCGGCTCCGAAACGATCTCGGCCAGGGGCAGCCCCGAGCGGTTGTAGTCCACCCAGGAGGTCTCGGCCCCCTCTAGCCGCCCGTCCGCCGCGCTGTGGTGGAGTTTGCCCACGTCTTCTTCCAGGTGGAGGCGGTTGATGCGGATTGTTTTCGGGTTTCCCGCGTCGTCTTTGATTTCGAGCCAGCCGTTTGCCGCGATGGGCAGGTCGCTTTGGGTGATTTGATAGTTTTTCGGCAGGTCCGGGTAATAGTAAGACTTGCGGAAAAAGTACGTGGTGGGCTGCACCGTGCAATTCAGAGCCATCCCGGCCAGCATCCCCTGCTGGATCACAGACTTGTTCAGCACCGGCATGGAGCCGGGAAGTCCCATGCAGACGGGGCAGATGTGAGAATTGGGCTCGTCGTTGGTGTAGTCCGCAGAGCAGGAGCAGAATACCTTGGATTTCGTCTTCAATTGTATGTGGATCTCGATGCCTATGACGGGCGTAAAGGTGAGTTTCGTATTATCGGACATCGTCAATTTCCTCCTCAAGCAATCCCTCGAGTGATTTCTCGAGCAATCTTGGGCGCTCCTAAAACCTTTTCCAACTCGAAGCCTATGTCCAAAAGATTTTTATCGCTCCATCTGGGGCCCACCAACTGCAGCCCCACGGGCAAGCCCGAGTCGGAGTAACCCGTGCAGAAGGAAAAACCCGGCAGCCCCGCCATGTTGACGGGCAAGGTGTAGAGGTCCGACTCGTAGCCCTTCATGGCGTCCTCATCCGACTCTCCGATTTTCGAGGGCAGGGAGGGGGTCACGGGCTGCAGAATACAATCCACGTTTTCAAAGGCCCTCTTGAACTCCTCGGCGATCAGCGTGCGCACCCGGGTCGCCGCCACGTAGTACTCTTCGCTGCGCACGGGCTCGGTCAGGCAGGTGCCTGCGATAATCCGGGACTTCACCTCTGCCCCGAATCCCTTGGAGCGCACCTCTTCAAACATATCCTTCAGGCCTGAGGCCGTGGTCACCCTGTACCCGTAGCGCACGCCGTCGAAGCGCGCCAGGTTCGTGTGGGCCTCCGAGGCCGCGATGGCGTAGTAACAAGCCACGGCATAGCGAGCCACCGTGGGCAGCGAAACCTGGACGATCTCGGCCCCCATTTCTTCGAAAATGCGGATCAAACGTTTCATGGCGTCCGCGATGGGAGGGTCGAGGGTGAAATCCCTAAATTCCTCGACCAGGGCGACGCGCTTTCCTTTCAGGGGTCTTTCTCCCTTTTCTTCCCGGCGGGTGAAATCGATCCTTTTATCCACGCTGGTGGAGTCTTTGGGGTCGTGGCGGGCCAAAATGTCCATGATCAAGTCCATGTCCTGGACGCTGCGGGTGAAGGGGCCGATTTGATCGAGAGAGGAGCCGTAGGCGATGAGCCCGTAGCGGCTGACCAGGCCGTAGGTGGGTTTCAGTCCATAGATGCCGCAATAGGAAGCGGGCTGACGGATGGAGCCGCCGGTGTCGCTGCCCAGCGCGAAGGGCACGTAGCCTGCCGCCACGCTGGCCGCGCTGCCTCCCGAGCTACCGCCCGGCACCCGGGAAAGGTCCCAGGGGTTCGCGGTGGGGCCGAACGCCGACGTGCTGCAGGTGTTTCCCATGGCGAACTCGTCCATGTTGGACTTGCCCAAGAGTACGGCGCCGGCGGAGGAAAGGAGATCCCAAACCGTGGCGCTGTAAGGAGGGGCCCATCGCCCCAAAATACGGCTGCCTGCGGTGGTGCGGATTCCGTGGGTGCAGATGTTGTCCTTCAAGATCACGGGAACTCCGGCCAGAGGCCCCAGGGGCTCTCCTTTGGCGATGCGTTCGTCGATCTGTCGGGCGTGGGCACGTCCGGCGTCGGCCGTGGTCGTGATGAGAGCGGAGATTTCGCTCTCGCAGGCGAGGGTGCGGTGGAGGCACTCGTCGAAAACCTCCAGCGCCGAAAATTTTTTCCCGCGCACTCCCTCCACAATCTCGCGCACACCCAGTTCGTAAAGCTCCATCTTCTATTCCTCCATAATACGCGGAACCTTGAAAAAAGCCCCCGTGCTGTCCGACCTGTCGGCCAAAATTTCCTCCCCCCGGAGGAACGCCGCCGGGACGTCCTCACGCAGCGGGCACACGTTGGTTTCCGCGAAACAAAAAGGCTCCACGTCTTTCAGATCGAGTTCCTTGAACCTGTCCACCATATCAAGGAAGTTGTTGATGTAACGCACCGTCCCTGCCAATTCCGTATCCGTCAAAGACAGCCGGGCTTCCGCCGCAATGGCGCGTACATCGTCGTTGCCTAGCTTCATTGCCACACTTCCCTTCGAAATGTCCTTCCTCGACTTTCACTCTCTGCTTATCTTCTTAAAATTTATTATCCCCAACTTCTACTTATTCCCAACTTCTACGTCCCATCGAGTTTCCTCCTTGACGCTGCCCTGCCCACGTCAATCTATCGGCACACATAATGGCATGAATTATAACAGTTGAAAGTATTCTTCTGAAAGTATTCTTCTTGAAAGCCTTCTTGCAAATTGAAAGCAAATTGAAAGGCCAAATTGAAACTCAAATTGAAAGCCTTCTTTCAAAATCTCGACGCAAAATCTCGACCTCATGTCTGAGCCCTCATGTCCCTTGTCTGTATGGGCCCGAGCATATAAGATATCATCTACGACAATTTCACCGACATTTCACCGACATTTCACCGACATTTTACTGAGAAGGAGGTGAAGACGCTGTTTCCGTCGACAGGGTAGAAAGACAGGTAAATTAGGAAGAGATTTAAAAGTAGGAAGAGAAGAGAGCGGTCGTCACGCACTGCAAAAGAGGTTTGGAAGAGACTAAGAGGAGGGTAAACATGCAAAGAAGAGGCACTATGAAAAAATATTGCGTTCTCGTCATATTCGCGTTCGTCGCGGCCATGTGCGGCACTGCCGCGGCCAAAGACGCGCTGATCGTGGCCGACCAGTACGACGCCACGACGATGGATCCCATCGCCCACAACGATCTTCCCAGCGGCCGAGCCTGCAGCTCCATCTACGACACGCTGGTTTTTCTGGACTTGGAGACGGGCACCATAGTCCCCGGTTTGGCCGAATCCTGGGAGTTTCTGTCCGGCACGGCGTACAAGTTCAACCTTCGCAAGGGCGTCAAATTTCATAACGGAGAAGAGATGAAGGCCGAAGACGTCCAGTATTCTTTCTTGCGGGCCCTGACGCCCGCGGGAGCCAAGGTCACGGCCTACGCCCAGAACATCGAGGGCGTGGAGATCATCGACGACTACACGGTCGTTCTTCATTTGAAAATCGTAGACTATTCCTTTTTCTCCTCTCTTACCCATAGCTGGACCTCCATCGTCAACAAGAAAGCCGTCGAGGCAGCCGGTGAAAGCTACGGCATGAATCCCGTGGGGACCGGTCCCTTCAAGTTCGTGAACTGGCAAAAGGGCAGCAAGTACGTTCTCGAGCGTTTCGACGACTATTGGGGACCGAAAGTCCGGTACAAGACCCTGGAGGTCCGGTCTATTCCCGAGCCCTCCAGCCGCATGATCGAGTTGGAGTCCGGCGGCGTCGATCTGGCTTTCCCCATCGCCAACAACGATATAAAACGCATTGTGGCCCACGAAAATTTAGTTCTCCACCGGGGACCTCAGACCTCCGTCCATTATATGGGGTTCAATTTCACGAAAAAGCCCTTCGACGACATCCGGGTCCGGCGCGCGATCTCCGCGGCTTTGGATACCGTCGGCATCCAGGCGGCCGTGTGGCGCGGTATAGGCAAAGTCCCCAGATCGTTGATAACGGTCTCGACCCGGTATTCCATCGACAACGACGTTCCGCCCCACGTCCAGGACGTGGATTTGGCGAAAAAATTGCTTGCCGAAGCCGGAGTCGAAAACCTCAAATTGGAGATCTGGACCAACGAGCGCAAGGAGCGCGTCGACATGGCGACCATCATCCAGGCCCAGCTCCAGGAAGTCGGTATCACGTCCGAGATCAAGGTTTTGGAGTGGGGAGCGTACCTCAACGGGCTCAAGGCGAAAACCCACGACCTGTTCATCATGGGGTGGATTTCTTCCATTCCCGACCCGAACTTCTCCGTGGTGGGCCTGCTGGAGACCGGCGCAGGATCCAATTTCACTTTTTTCAGCGACGCGAAAATGGACGAGCTCTTGAAAAAAGGGCGCAGCGTTCCCGACGGAGACGAGCGCGCCGCGACTTACAAAGAAATGCAGCTTTACATCAACGAACTGATCCCGATGATCTATCTGCACAACGACGAGTCCATTATCGGAGCCCAGAAGTACGTCAAGGGGTTCAAGCCTCGCCCCGGAGAAAATCACTCCTTCCGGGACATCTACTTCGAGGAATAGCCTGATCGGTAGTTTAGATCTGTAGTTTAGATCAAGAGTTTACATCGACAGCCCGGATCGATAACCCGATCGAACCGTCGTATGCCTTACCTCCCGGAGAGCCGTCTCTCCGGGTTTCATTTCTTCAGAACGCTGACGCTCAGAAAAATAGACAGACTATAGACAGAAATATTTTCAAATAGGCTTTCAAACGTAATGCCCTTTACACTCACTTCACACTCGTGAATTTTGCAAGGATTTATGCCATAGATTTTCATGGAATAAAAAGATTTCTGCATAAAATCTTCCATAAAATATTCCTCCTCTTAAAAAATCATTTTCAAGAGGGATTTTAAAGGGATGGACTGTATTCCCCCAGATTGAGATCCAAGTAAACGGTGTCCATTTCCTCGCGGGTTATCCCGATGTATCTCAGGGTTATCGCGGGAGAGGAATGTCCCAGCAGTTTCTGGACCAGCTCTATGCTCTTCCACCGCATGAAGGCGTGGTAACCGAAGGTTTTTCTCAGGGAATGAGTCCCTATGTTTTTAAGCCCCACGGCCTCTCCGGCGGCGGCCAGGACGCGCCGGGCGTGCCAGCGGGTTATGGCTTTCCCTCCGTTTTTTTGAGAGGGGAAAAGGGAAGCGTTCAAATTTGCCTCCAGACGGGGCAGCCAATCCGCAAGACTTTCCCTGACGACTCGGTTCAGCGGAAAAGACCGGACTTTCCCCGTTTTTTGTTCTTTCATGGAGATTTCCTCCGAGATTTTTCCGGAAATGTCCGTCACGTCGCTGAGGGTGAGGGAAAGGAGGTCGGAAATACGGAGGGCGGTGTTTATTCCCAGGATGAAAAGCACCTCGTCCCTCGGGTTTTCTTCCCTCAGAAGCTCTCTCATGGCGATAATTTTTTTGGGATCACGGATGGGTTGTACCTCCAAAAGTAAAGACCTCCCACTTTTCGTAATTTGACGGCGTCATGGCAACTGTACACCTTCCAAATATATTTTTCCAAATATATTTTGTCTTCACATTGCTTTTTATTTTAGTATAATACTTCGGCAAGTTACAGAAAACGCAGTGAACGTTCGAGCCCTATATAATCTGTTCCCTTTGTCGAGCGATTAGAAGTTTGGTGCGTAATTTAAAAGAGGCAGTTGATAATCATGTCCAACGTTCCTTTCACCCTCGTCAATCCGCGCATAAAAGAGGCCCTTGTACATCTTTCGCCGTCCCTGCACGGCAAGGACGATGCCTTGATAAAAATGCTGGCGTGCATTTTTTCCAACGGACACCTGTTGCTGGAGGACCTTCCCGGCCTGGGCAAAACCACCTTGGCCATAGCCGCGGCCCGGCTGCTGGGGCTGACATTCGGCCGCGTTCAGTGTACCAACGACCTTTTGCCCACGGACGTCACGGGGCTGAACATCTTCAAGGCGGAAAAGAGCGAGTTCGTGTTCCATCCCGGCCCCATCTTCAACAATCTGGTGCTGGTGGATGAGATCAACCGCGCGACGCCTAAGACCCAAAGCGCCCTGCTGGAGGCGATGGGGGAAGAGCAGGCCACCATAGACGGCAAAACCCATCATCTGCCCCGCCCTTTCTTCGTGGTGGCCACCCAAAACCCCGTGGAGCACTCCGGGACTTTTCCCCTGCCGGAATCCCAGATGGATCGCTTCATGATGAAGGTCTCCATCGGCTACCCCGCCAAGGACGCGGAGCGCGAAATTCTGCGGGTGGGCAGCCAAAGAGACAAGCTCTCGGACATCGAGCCTCTGTTCTCCCCCGACGAGGTTCTGCGCCTCCAGACAAGCATAGAACACGACGTGACCGTTTCCGACAAAATCTTGGACTACATGCTGAGTTTGACCGAAAAAACCCGCACCTCCCCCAATATCGCCGCGGGGATTTCCACCCGGGGCGCCATGTCCCTTCTGCAACTGGCAAAAACACTGGCGTGGATGCAGAACCGGGACTACGTGATTCCCGAGGACATCAAGGCTATGGCCGAAGACGTCCTGCTGCACCGCCTGCAGCTCCGGCAAGGGTCGGAGACCACCAAGCGCGAGATTCTGGGCGCGATTTTCTCGGAGGTTCCCACCATCGTATGAAGCCCGGGCCGAGAGTTTTCCCCCAACCTCATGCCGAAAGCGGCAGGGATAGTCACATCTCGATGGCCATCCCGATTGTCGCCCCGATTGTCGTCTCTGATCGGATATGAAACGTATCATTCGGACGCGGCACGCGGGTATGGTCTATATCGTCATCTCCATATTGCTGGGGGTCGTGGCGATAAACAGCGCCAACAATCTGTTGTACCTGGTCACGGCGGTGCTGCTGGGGTACATGCTGGCCTCGGGCCTGGCGGGGCGCGGCAATATCCGCAACGCCCAGGTGTCCGTGTTTTTCCCCGACGAAATTTACGCCCAGGTGCCCTGCGCCGCCGTGGTGCAGGTCACCAATAAAAGCCGCTTCGTACCCCTTTTTCTCATAGAGGTGGCGCTGGAAAAAAGAGGAGGCCGGGTTTTTTTCCCGGTGATTCAGCCGGGCAAGTCCGAACGGCTGGCTTTTTTCACCACTTTTCCCTCCCGGGGAAGACATCGGGTGGAGGACATCGAGCTTTCGTCCGTCTACCCGTTCAATTTTTTCGTGCGTTACTGGCCCGTGGATTTCGAAACCTCCGCCACGGTGTTCCCCTGCCCTCTCCGCTGCGACCTGACCCTGGTTTTCGTCCCAAGGGACCCCAAAAACCACCAGGGAGAGGACGCGGCCTCGGAGGAGGAAACGGACATCGTGGGGGTGCGGCCCTACGTGGAGGGCGACCCCATGAAGCGCATCCATTGGAAGTCCTCGGCCCGCACGGGAAAACTGCAGACCCGGCTTTACGACGGCACGTCCGGGCAAAGGGGGCGGGTCATCGACCTGGACCGGCTCGTGGAGGGCGACCTGGAGCGAGGGTTGTCCATGGCAGCCTACGCGGTGGTGGAGTCCATGAAGTCGAGATTGCCTGTGGGATTGCGCAGCCGGGGAAAGATCATTCCGCCGGCCGCGAATTTCGCTCATAACAAAGATCTGATGACGAGGTTGGCTTTATATGAATAAACGTGTGAACCCATCGAAAACCGGCAGAAACATCCCTTGGAATGCCCAGAACTCGCTGAACGTATCTTTGAGCGTTTCCCTGCGGAGCGTTTTGAACGGCGTGGCCGCGGCCTCTGCGATCCTGGCGTTTTTCATGGGCAAGGAGCTGGTGGGAGCGTCCTACGCCGGGGTTTTTCTGGCGTTGATGGCGGCGGCCTTTTTCATCGAATGGCGGGGCCTCTCCCATCCTCCCCGCATTCTGATCAACCTGGCGGCCCTGTCCGCTCTGGGGGCGATTTTTGCCCGCGTCCGGCGCAACTACCTCATCGAAGCTCTGATGGAGTCGCTTCTTTTGATGATCGCCATCAAAATGCTGGAAAACAAAAAACCCCGGGACTACGTTCAGATCGTGCTGCTCAATTTGGCCACGGTGGTTTGCTACGCGATGCTTTCCGCTGAAAAGTCCTTTATCGTCTATTGTTTCGGGATCGGGTCGCTCTCGACCCTCATTCTGCTCCTTTCCACCTGGTTCGAAAAACAGCCGGGCGCTTCTTTGAACTTGAAAGTGATACGCCAGCTTTTCACGCGCACGGGGGCTCTTTTTGCCGTCATGCTGCCCCTCAGCCTCCTGCTCTTTTTCGGCCTGCCGCGCACGACCGTGCCGATTTTTGGGCTGAGAAGCCAGTACGGGATCACTTCCACGGGCTTTTCCGACCAGGTCCAACTGGGGGACACCAGCAGCATCCAGGCCAATCACAAGCTGGCCTTCCGGGCGGCGATGCAACCTTTGAGCGAGGGAAGGACGCCCTACTGGCGCGGAATGGTGCTGGAACTCTTCGACGGGAGGGCGTGGATTGCCTCTCGCAACAGCGGCGGCAGGCGATCTTTCATCCCGGAGCCCAACGCGCCCCGCATCGAGCAGGAGATCTTTCTGGAGGCGGGAAACCGCGGTTACCTCTTCGCGCTGGATCATCCCCTCATGGTGCAGGGTGTCGATGTGGTCATGGACGGAGACGGGGCTTTTCGCCACAGATCCCGCAGCATCGGCCGCCGTCTCCAGTACAGCGCCCTGTCGGTTTTATCTTCCCAGATAAAGCCCTTGGGCGAGATCAACAAGAAGCGTTACCTGGCCCTGCCCGACGCTTTCATTCCGCGCCTGGAGGCTTTGGTGGCGGATAGGACCCAGGGCATGGGGGACCAGGAAAAAATCGACGAGATACTGCGCTTTTTGGGATCCCCGGAGTTTTCCTATTCCCTGGAAGGGCTGCCCAACTCCCGAAACGCCCTTGAACAGTTTCTTTTCGTGGGCAAAAAGGGGAACTGCGAGTATTTTGCCGCGGCCATGGGGGTGATGCTGCGCATGGCCGGCGTCCCCGCCCGGCTGGTGGCCGGCTACCGGGGCGGCGTCTACAACACGGCGGGAGGCTATTACATCGTACAGGAGCAGAACGCCCACGTCTGGGTGGAGGCTTGGACCGAGGCGAATGGAACCTGGACCCGTTACGATCCCACCCCCGTCGGAGAGGGCGCGGGCTCCGGCCTTTCCGCCTACGATACTTTCGCGATGTACTTGGATCTCCTGGACTACCAATGGTCAAAATTGGTCGTAAACTACAATTGGGAGACCCAGATGGAACTGGTGCAAAACATGAGGGAAATCCTCCGCAATCCCCGCGCCTCTTTGACCCCGACGCGGGACGGGTTTCGCCGCCTGGGCTCCGCTTTGTCCGTCCCGGCGGGTGTTCTCGCGGCCCTGACAGGCTGCGCGGCGCTCTTTTATCTTCTGCGGGCGGTAAGAAACCGCCGTCCGGAGATGCTGTTGCTGCGGGATTTTTCCCGGGCAATGGGGCGTTACGGTTACCGCCGGCACGAAAGCGAAGGGCTCTCGGAATTTTTGACGCGGGTGGACGACGCAGAACTGCGGATCTTGGCGCTGCCCTTCGTTCGGAGTTTCCAAGAGCATTATTATAAAGACCTTCCCTTGGACGACGGGGCCTCCCGCTACCTGCGCGGTCAAATAGAAAAAATCTCGAACCACGCCGGACCCAGATACAGTGAATTAAGATAAAAAGCCTAAAGTTAGAACAGCTAAAAAACAAGTCAATTGCTCTATTTAGAGCGTGTAAATTTAACATTTTTTAAGTTAAACGACTATAACCCCGCATTTGTAGATTTACAGGCGGCGGAGGGCAAAGGCCGTAAGAAAGGCGGCTTTATTGCGGGTTTCGGGTGTTATAATGAAAGTCGTACAAAAACGTGTCGAAGGAGTGGTTTCGTGCCCCATTTCAACTACTCGGGTTACGACGGCAAGGGGAAGCAGACGAAGGGCATGGTGGAAGCCTCGTCCTCGGTGCAAGCCGTGGAGCGCCTTACGGAGCGAGGCATTGTGGTTGTGGACGTGTCTCAGGCGGAGGAGAAAGCGGCCCGGCAAAAAATAAAGGAAATGTCGCTGGACGCCCATATTCTTTTTTGCCGTTCTCTGGCCTCTTACCTGAAGTCGGGGTTGCCTTTGGCCGATTCTTTGAAAATACTGGGTAAGCAAAGCCGCGACAAACGTATCAACGGGGCTATCGGCGCGGTGCTGAGGGCGGTGGAGGGCGGAAAGAAATTCCACGCCGCCCTGGCGGAAAGCGGCGCGTTTCGGGAGGCGCTGTGGCGGGTGGTGGAGTCCGGGGAGCAGAGCGGCTCTCTTGTCGCGGTGTTGGAGCAATCCGCCCAGCAGTTTCGCATGGAGGAGACCTTGAGGCGTAAAATCAAGGGAGCCATGACTTACCCTATCGTCATGGTGGTGGTCGGGGTCGGAGTGGTGGGTTTTCTCCTGAGCTACGTGGTCCCGAAAATCGCGGAGATGTTTGCGGACATGGGTCAGGCCCTGCCCCTGCCCACGCGGATTTTGATCGGATTGGCGGGGTTCGTCAACAGCTACGGGATACCTCTTTTATGCGTTTTTTTCGTCTTCTGGCTGGTGATGAAGCGCCGGGGCAAAAAGATCCAGATGCCCTTCATGCGCGGTCTGCGGGAGCGATTGACGATTTCTCTGGTGATGACGCACCTCTCGACGCTTTTAAAGTCCGGGATTCCCCTGGTGCAGGGTTTGAGAATGACGTCTTCGATGGATGCCAACTCCCGGCGCTGGCTGGAGATCGCGGACCTGGTCAAGGCGGGGCACCGTTTCGACAAGGCCCTGGAGAAAACGGGCTTTCCCGAGGAGGTCGTCTACGTCATCCGTGTCGGCGAAATGGGCGGAGACCTGATCGAGGCCCTGACCAACGTGGGCCAGAACAACTGGGAAATAGCCCAGAGCCAGATGGAACGGATCGCCACGTTGATGGAACCGGCGATGGTATTGACGCTGGGCCTGTCTGTGGGGTTCATTGTGGTGGCGATATTGATGCCCATCTTCGACCTTTCCGGCATGATCCGGTGACCAGGGCTTCGGGCCTTGGACCCATTAGCTTCGCGGGAGGGGCGCAGGTGTCTTCAAGGGCAGAACGGTAAGGAGGATCGGAATTTATGATGACGGAGACAATACAAACACAGACAAAACAACAACAGGAAAAACAAAAACGGGGGAAAACGAAACTTAAAAAACGCCCGGGCTTCACCCTGATCGAGATCATGGTGGTGGTGGTCATTCTGGGGATGCTGGCAGCCATCGTCGTTCCGAGAATCGGAGAGAATGTGGAAGAGGCCCGGCGGACGGCGGCGAAAACGCAGATCGAGAACTTCGTCACCTCTCTGGAAATGTACCGCCTGCATAACGGCTCGTACCCCACGACCCAGCAGGGGCTGGACGCCCTGGTCAAAAAACCCACCCTCGCCCCGGTCCCCAAAAAATATCCGCCCGAATCCTACATGAGCAGAATACCGGACGATCCCTGGGGAAACCCCTTCATCTACCGCTGCCCCGGCGAGAAGGGCGCCTTCGACGTGATCTCCACGGGCCGCAACGGCGAGGAAGGCGGCGAAGGTTGGGATGCGGACATCACCAACCACGAGTCCGCGTAGGGGCCTTTCTGTCTCTTCGGCCTCCCGGCCGGGTTTCACCTTGATCGAGGTCATGCTGGTTGTGGGGATCATGGGCATGATGGCCGTCATGGTGCTACCCAAAGGTTTCTTTTCCCTGGAGCCGCCTTTGCGGGAGCTGCAGCGCTCGGTGACGGAGGTCACGGACCTGGCCTTGGACGGTTACAGCGTGCGTCTGCGCATGGAGCCCGCGGAGCGGTCGGACAGGGGATATATTCTCGTGGAGGCGCTCACCAAGGTGGAAGACCGCTTCGACCCGAGCAAGTACGGCCTCGAATGGAAGCCCGTTCAGATTCGCCATCCCCTGAAGGGGGCAGAGTGGCGGCTGGAGCCGGAGATCGTCTATTTTTACTCCGACGGCACGTGTACGCCGGCGCGTATCCTGCGGGCCGACCCCGGCGTCCGCATTACGGAGGGGGAGTCGGCCCTTTTGACCGTGACGGGGTTCCTATTCGAAGAAAACAACAGAAGTTAGACCGTGGGGAGAAAGTATCGGACCCGGACGATTGTCGGCGCAGCAAGACCGGCAGTCGCCGGGTTCTATGTTTGTCGAAGTCATACTTTCGGTAAAAACCCGGGCACCAGGGGAAGTTAAATTGCTAATTTTGCAAAAATATAGGATTGACCGGATTGCGCAAGGGGGAAGTAGTATACTCTAGAAAAATAACAGGCAGGAGGGAAAGGGAAAATATGTTTGCGTTTGTGATGTCGTTTTTCGTGTACCTGCTTCTTTCCTGGTCGGGAAGCATAAGCATACAAGAAGTGACGATCGCGCTTTTAGTGGCGGTGGCTGTCGTTTCTGTCGCTTCCGGCTCGTCTCGTCCAGGTTTTTGGAGCCTGAGGGGACTCGATCCTCGAAGGTGGTGGCTTTTTCTGCGCTACGTGTGCGGCCCGTTTGCCGTCGGGCTGACCCTGGCCAACTGGGACGTGGCCAAGCGGGTGATCACGGGGGAAATCAACCCCGGTATAGTCAAGTTCAATCCGAGACTCAAGACGGACATGGGCCGCATGATGCTGGCAAACTCCATCACCTTGACGCCGGGCACCTTGACGGTGGATATCGATGACGATGGGGTATTTTACGTCCACGCCATCAACTTGACGTCCTTGGCCCCCACGGAGCAGGATATCTGCGGGACGTTCGGACAGTGGACGAGAAGGATAACGGGATGAGGAGGATAACGGGATGAGCGCAAGTCAATATCTTTTCGCCGGTACCGCCCTTGTGATGGCGGTGTTGATCGTGGCTCTGCTCGGCCGGCTGATCGCAGGGCCGACGATCCCCGACCGGCTGGTGGCGCTGGATACGGTCAACACCCTGGTATCGGGGATCATGCTTCTTCTGGGGGCGGTATACGACGCCGTGGTCATGGTGGACGTGGCGATAGTGTACATGGCCCTTTCTTTCGTCAGTACCCTCTACTTCGCGCGGTATCTGGAAGGGGGAGTTTGAATGATCCTGGGCTTTTTCGTCGGGCTCCTGCTCCTGGTCAGCCTTTTTTTCAACTGCCTGGGGGTGGTTTCCCTTTACCGTTTTCCGGACGTTTATACCCGGCTTCACGGCGCCACGAAATGCTCCACCTTCGGCACGCTTTTCGTGGTTTTCGGCCTGCTGCTCTACTCCTTCGCGCGATTCATGGGGGAAGGGGAACTGCGCTTCCTGGTTCTTTTCATTCACGTGGTGGTGGGGGGGATCGTTTTGCTGATCTCCAACCCCACAGGCGCTCACGCTCTGGCGCGGGCGGCGCACCGATCGGGGATTCTGCCGGAGCCCTCGGCGATCGACGTCCTGGAGGAGGCCGAAAAGCGCAAAAGGGAGGCGGCGGCATGAATCCTGGCCTGCACGTTCCCGTTCTGGTCATGCTTTTTCTTTCGGCTTTCATGGCGCTCTGGTTCCGCAACCTGATCCATTCCGTCATCGCCCTGGGGGTGTTCAGTCTCCTTCTGGCCCTGGAGTTCTACATTCTGAGGGCCCCCGACGTGGCCATAGCGGAGGCCGCCATCGGAGCGGGGCTCTCCACGACGATTTTTATCGTGACTCTTCGGGCCTGCGCGCCCAGAGCGAAGAAGTCCCAAGAAAGCACAGGGTTCCACAAGGGGGAAACATTATGAAAAAAACGATCTTCATCGCCGCAGTCATCATTCTGGGAGGACTGCTCTGCGACATGTTCGAGGGGATTCATCCTTTGGGCGTTCCCCTGAATACCCAGATGGACGATTACTTTCTGGCCCACGCCCTGACCGACAGGTCGGCGCAAAACGTGGTGACGTCCATGGTGTTCGACTTCAGGGGGTTCGACACCTTGGGGGAGGCCGCAGTGCTTTTTACCGCGCTGAGTTCCATAGGCGCCCTTTTCCGTGACGGAGGCAAGCGAGAATGAGGCCCCTGTCCGTAATCGTCACGTCGGTGTGCGATCTTTTCGCCTGGTTTATGATCGTCTTCGGCGCCTATGTCATCAACAACGGGCACAACACCCCGGGGGGCGGCTTTCAGGGAGGGGCCATCGTCGCCACGTTCTTGAGTTTCATGCTGGTGGCCTACGGCGGAAAGCGATTCCGCGCCTGGGTCCGTGAAGGAGTGTACGGTTTTTTGGAGTTCCTGGGGTTGATGGCATTTTTTATCTTCGGGTGCCTGGGGTTTCCCAACTCGTTTTTTTACAACTCGCCGGCCATCTCCTGGGGGCAAAAGCCTCTGTCCGAGTGGATTCCCTATTGCGGGACGATTTCTCTGATGAACGTCGCCGTGGGCTTCGAGGTTATCGGGGCCTTGTCGCTGGTCATCGTTTATATGTACGGCAGCATCCAAATGATCGACACGGGCGCCGGGATGGGAGGGGAGCGGGGTCATGACCGATACGATCGTTGACACTCCCTCGGACTTCGCGGGAAACGCCGCCTACGTGCTGGTCGCTTTTTTGGTCATCATGGCGCTCTACTCGATCCTGACCCAGAAAAATTTGATCAAAATCTGCATCGGTATAGCTGTTCTCGGGTCCTCGGTGAACTTCTTCCTGGTGCTTCTGGGTTACCGCCAGGGAGGGGGCATTCCCGTCTACTACCTGGCCGGCGCGAAAAAAACTATGGTTCTACCGACGCCCCAGTGCCTGACTCTCACGGCCATCGTCATCGCCCTCGCCACCACGGCCCTGATGCTCTCGCTGGTCATTTTGATCCACAAACATTACGGAACCCTGAACGTGGATGAAATCAGGAGGCTGCGGGGATGAACTGGCACGATCACCTTCCGGCGTTTCTCGTCATGATTCCCCTTCTCGGGGCGTTTTTGACGCCCTTCGCCGCGTCCTTCGGCAAAACGGCGCGCAACGCTTTTTTCATGCTTTTCATGGCGCTGACCCTCGTTGTGGGGATGCTTCTCTGCACGGCCACTTTTGACGGGGGCGTGCTGGTTTACGTCATGGGAGGGGAAAACTTTTCCCTCACCCTGCCCTCCGGAATGAGCTATCCCGTCCGGATTCTCTTCGAGATCGACGCCTTCGGGTCCCTTCTGATCTTCTGTATTTCCTTCGCCGCGTTTGCGGGCGCTCTTTTCTCCATCCAATACATGGACCGTTTCTCCGGCTGGAAACGCTTCATGTCCCTTTATTTTCTCATGACGACCGGAGCCCTGGGCATGTCCGCCACGGGGGATCTCTTCAACTTCTTCGTTTTCGTGGAAATCTCCTCCATCGCCTCCTTCGGCCTGGTCGCCTTCTGGCGGGACAAGCCCGAGTCTCTGGAGGCCAGCTTCAAGTACATGCTGATCTCCCAGGTTGCGGCCATGCTGCTGCTGATCGCCATCGGATCCCTCTACGGCAAATACAACGCTCTGAACATGGGGGCGCTTTCGTCCATGCTGCGCTCCGGCACCCTGGAGCGCGTCTCTTTGGCGCTGATCCTTTCCGTTCTGGCCTTCAAGTGCGGCGCCTTTCCCATGCACACCTGGATGCCCGACGCCTACGCGGAGGCCCCCAGCGGCGTCACCTGCCTTTTGGTGACGGTCAGTCAGGCCTCTTTTTACGGGCTGATCCGCGTCTGTTACACGATCTTTCCCGCTGTGACCCAGGGGGGGACGGTGGGCTGGATCTTGATCGCCCTGGGTTGCATGTCGATGTTTTTCGGCGTCATGATGGCCGTCGTGCAGCACGAAATCAAACGCCTCATGGGTTACCATTCCATATCCCAGGTGGGCTACATGCTGCTGGCGATGGGCGTGGGGCTCCTGGCTCTGTCCGACGGGAACTCCAACGGGACTGTGGCAGCCTACGGACTCACCGCGATGAAGGGTGGGCTTTTCCACGTGGTGAACTACTCCTTTTACAAGGGGCTGCTCTTTTTGTGCGCCGGGGCCCTCTATTACGCGACGGGCACCCGGGACCTGGACAAAATGGGGGGCCTCGCCCGCAGCATGCCCTGGACTGCGGGGATGTTCGCGGTGGCGGCGGCGGCCATCTCCGGCCTGCCTCCCTTCAACGGCTTCGTCTCCAAGTGGATGATCTACGAGTCCAGCTTCGCCGTGCATCCTCTGCTCCCAGCCGTGGCCATGATCACGTCCGTCCTGACTCTGGCGTCCTTCGCGAAGGTCTTTCAGGCGGCTTTTTTGGGGCCATCGAAGGCGAAGCTCGTCGCCGTCCGGGAGGTGCCTTACGGCATGTTGGCGGGAATGGCGATTCTCACCGTGATGACCCTGCTGCTCACCCTTTTCCCCGGCTGGTTCATGGATAACTTTTTCGAGAACGCGGCCAGGGCTTTGTTGGACCGGCAGGGCTATATCCGCGCCGTCCTGGGAGGGATGTAAAAATGTGGAATCAACTGGACACGGGGTTCGGCCATTGGAACGTTTTCGTCTGGCTTTGTTTTTTCGTCATCGTTTCCGGCTTCGTACTGTGGGTGCGTTCCTTGGGCAGAATGGACTACAAACGCAACACGGACCAGGACGAAATTTATTGGTCCGGCAACGAGGTCCCCGACGACGGGGCCAAAATCTCCGTCCCCGCTTCGTCGTCCTACTGGGGTTTTCGCGTCGCTATGGAGCCGCTGTACGCCGTCCTGGACAAATTTCACAGCGGAAACGCCTCCGACTACGCCGGATATTTCGTGGTGACGGTGGCTTTGATAGGGCTTCTGGTTCTTTTCTAGGCAGGAGGCAGACAAGGATGAAATTTTTCGATATATTCAAGGTGCTGCCCAAGTCTTTATGGGTAACCACCTGCAATACGGGCTCCTGCAACGGGTGCGACATCGAGGTGGTCGCCACTTTGGGGCCGCGCTACGATATCGAGCGTTTCGGCATGAAGCTGGTGGGAACTCCGCGCCACGCGGACGTTTTGATCGTCACCGGCCCAGTGACGAAATTTATGCACGAAAAACTTTTGCGCGTCTACAACCAGATGCCCGACCCCAAGGTGGTGGTGGTGGTGGGGAACTGCGGATGCTCCGGGGACGTCTTCTACAAGTCCTACAACCTGGACGGCCCCGTGGACAACGTCATTCCGGTGGACGTCTACGTACACGGGTGCCCTCCGCGTCCCGAGGCCATCATCGAGGGCGTGGCGAAGACCGTTTTGAAGCTGGAGTCTCTGAGCGGAGCGAAGCGCCCGGCGAGCCCGGCGACCCTGCCGGTCCTGAAGGAGGCGGCGCTATGACGGAAAAACCGGAAAAATCCCGGGAGAGGCGCGGCATGTCTCTTGCCGACCGGCTGTCCGTGTCCCGTTTCGCGAAGACCACGACAGACTGCGGCACCCTGTCCGAGGGTTTGAGGGCGCGGTTCGGGGAGCGGATACTGGGATTGGAGGTCCGGGAGCACAAAGGCGGCAAAGGGGATGAAGTGCAGTGCCGGGATCTGTGGGTCGAGGTCGCCCCGGAGACCTTCCGGCCCTTCTTGGAGGAGCTGTTCACCTACGATTTCGTGAACTTTCACGTGATCTCGGGGGACGACGTGGGGGACCACGTGGTGCTCAACTATCACCTTTCCCTTTTTCAGCGGGTGCGGGGAGGCCGCATCGGCGTCATCGTCACGGTCCGGCTTCCGAAAGACGCCCTTTCGCTGCCCTCGGTTTTCGACCTTCTGCCGGGCTCCGAGTACAGCGAGCGCGAGACCCGGGAGATGTTTGGCGTGGATTTCGCCGGGCTTCCCAACAAGGCTCTGGTCTTCCTGCCCGAGGACTGGAACGAGGATATCAAGCCCTGGCGGCGCGACGCGGCCGGCCCTACTCCCGAAGTCCTTCGGGAGCTGAGTTAGCCGGCGGGAGGTGTGTGAAATGGCTACAACTTATACGATACCCGTCGGCCCGGTTCACGTGGGCTTGAAGGAGCCTGTGACGGCGTGGCTGGAGCTGGACGGAGAGCGCATCGTCAGCGCCAGGGTGCGCCCCGGCGCCATCCATCGAGGCATCGAGTTCATGGCTCGGGAGCGCAACCCCATTCAGGTGATTTACCTGTCGGAGCGCATCTGCGGTATCTGCTCCTTCAGTCACGTTCTGTGCTTCATACGCGCCATCGAGGACCTGGCGAGCCTGAGTGTGCCGGTGCGGGCCCAGTACATCCGCACCCTCGTCCTGGAGCTGGAGCGGATTCACTCCCACCTGCTCTGGGCGGGGGTGGCCTGCTACACCATCGGGTTCGACTCTGCGTTTCACCTGGGGATGCAGATGCGGGAGCGCGTCATGGACGTGTTGGAGCTGCTCTCCGGCAACCGGGTCAACTACGGCGTCGCCACCTTCGGCGGCGTCCGCTGGGACGTGACCCCCGAGCTGGCCAAGGCGGTCCGCGAGACGATCCGTTACTACCGCCGGGAGTTCGCCCCCTTCCGCGAGATCGTCATGGAGGACCCCGTGGCCCAGGCCCGCATGAGAAACGTGGGGGTACTCACCCGTGACGACGCCGTGCGGTACAGCGCCACTGGCCCCACGGCCCGTGCCAGCGGACTGAGGGTGGATATCCGCCAAAGCTCTCCCTACGAGGCCTACGCGGACATACCCGTGGAACCCATCGTCCCCCAGGACTACTTCGACACGGCCCGGGGCGACGTGCTGGACCGCTTCGCCGTCCGCGTGCTGGAAGTGTACCAGGCGCTGGATATCATGGAAAAAGTTCTGGACGGGTTGCCCGAAGGCCCCTTCCTCGCGGAGCCCAACCTCAACAAAGTGCTGGCGTCTCTCAAAAAAGCGGAGGGAACGGGTTGGGGCATCATCGAGGCCCCCCGGGGGGACGACACCCACATCGTCCGGCTGAAGGGCGGAGAAGACAACGTCTGCTGGTGGAAAGTACGCGCCCCGACCTACGCCAACGCCGTTTCCTGGCCTGTCATGTTCCAGGGCAACGAGCTGGCCGATGCCCCTTTGATCATCAACAGCATCGATCCCTGCATCTCCTGCATGGAGCGCATGATGGTCACGGACGGCAGCAACGCGGGAATCGTCACGAAGGAAGACCTGCTGAAACGCTGCCGCCAAAAGACTTTCGATCTGAAAGCCGGGAAATTCCCAGGCGGGTTTAATGGGTTTAAAGGAGAGACGAAAAGATGACCTCGATTTTCATTTTGTTTTTGAAAATTTTTGTCGGGCTGATGCTGATGGCGCTGGTTGTGGTGCTGGCTCTTCTTTTTGACGGAGTGGACCGCATCTTCCACGCGAGAATGCAGCGCCGTGTCGGGCCGCCTTTGTTGCAGCCGGTTTACGATATCGTAAAACTGATGGGGAAAGAAAACATTGTCCCCCGCCGGGCGTCGCGCTTCTTTTTCATGCTGGCTCCGTGGCTGGCTCTCGTGGTCACCGCAATGATTTTCCTTTATATCCCCGTCAGCTCGTCCCGCGCCGTTTTAGGAACCGAGGGAGACATGATCCTGATCGTCTACCTTCTGGCGATGGGCGGGGTCGTCATGGCTGTGGGGGGATTTGCCAGCGGCAACCCCATCGCCAACATCGGGGCGGGACGCGAGATCACCTTGATGATGAGCTACGAATTTCCCCTGGCTATCGTGATTTCCACCCTGGCCTGGGTGGCCTACAAGTCGGGGATGCCCGGCTCGCCCTTCAGCCTGGAGACCTTCGCTTCCGGGTCGGTCTGGAGGGCGGTGGGCGAGGTGGGGGACGTGGGGCTGGTGTGCCTGTTCCTCTCGCTGGCGTTCGTCGTTCCCGGCGAGACCGGCAAGGGGCCGATGGACATTCCCGAGGCGAAGACGGAAATTCTGGACGGGCTGATCATCGAGTACAGCGGCGTCAATCTGGCGTTGCTCAAAGTCACTTTCGCGCTGCGCTCCTTCGCCATATCGGCCTTCATGACCAGCCTCTTCGTGCCCGTGTCCCTTGCAGGCATTGTCGGCACCGGCGGGTTCTTCATTGCGGTATTCGATTTTCTGTTCTTCTGGGTCAAGGTTTTTTTCGTCCAGATGATCTTCGTGACCCTCATGCGCACTTCTTTCGGGCGCCTCAAGATAGGGCAGGCCTCGCGGCTTTACGTCATGAAAGTTGCAGGGCTCTCCGTCACCGGGATGATCCTGCTGTCCATCGACGTCATGACACGGTAGGGGGCCGAAAAATGATCACACGCATCCTTCCCCAGCTCTGGAGGCAGTTCTGCTCCCGTGTCGTCACCAACATTTTTCCCGCCGCCCACATGCCGCCGTCCCTGACCGAGGCCCTCTCCGACCCCTCGTCGCCCCCGAATCCTCCCGTCCCGGTAGGAGGGCGTTTCCGGGGGCGCCTCCACTACGACCGGAGCAAGTGCATCGGCTGCCGGCTGTGCGTAAAAGTCTGCCCGGCAAACGCCACGGATTATCAGGCCGCGGAGAAAAAAATCGTCATTCACAACGACCGCTGCTGTTTTTGCGCGCAATGTACGGAAATATGCCCCGTGAAGTGTCTCACCATGTCGGAGACCTACATGATCTCGTCCTACGCCCGAAAGGAAACCATCGTCACGGACAGCGGCCCCCTCTCGGCAGAGCCCAAGGCCTGAAATAAATAAAGGGTGAAATAAACGGTTAAATCGGCTCGTCCGGGGACAAGTCCCTGGGCGAGCCTTTGCTTTTGGCCTTCCCAATCGCCTTTACAATGACCGTTACAATAGAGATAATGTTCATACATATTTAATGAGATAAAATGAGATAAAAGCCGGCACGTGAGGCGTATATTGGGGTGTTGCCCGATGCAATGGAGATTGCTGATCAAAAAAAATTATCAGCAGATGATTTTTGTGTTCATGGCGTTTTTTTTAATGGTACTCGTCAGCTATTTTTCGGTCAGCTCCATTGTACGCAACTATATTTTGAATCATGTGAAGGAGTCTTTTCTCGTCGCCGAAACAAATATCAAGGAGAGCCTGCGGGAACCGGACATAACGCTGGTCAATTCTTCGTTCGTGATCAAGCGAATGATTGAAAATGGATATTCTCAGGAAAAAATTCACCGGTACATGATCAACCTGACCCATTGGATTTTCGAGAACAAAGATCGTGTTTGGGGCTTCAATGGCCTCTACGGCTCCATTCGCGGCGACTTTCTCGACGGGACCCGAATGGATTTGCCCGGCTCCCATGAGGCGGAGGGGCAGCCGTGGTATACAGCCGCCAGAACCGCGAAGGGCGGGATCGCCATGACCATGCCCCGGGTGGATCCTCAAACCCGCGGCGTGATGGCCTCCATCTCTCAGGAACTCTACGACGCGGACAATAATTTTTTAGGGGTGCTGGCGATCGAAGTGTACCTCACGAGGCTTCTGGAATACGTGAGTTCTCTCCGGGTCGCGGAGGGCGGTTACGGCATCATGCTGAACCAGGACCTCGAAATAATAGCCCATGAGAACACGGATCTGCTGGGCATGTCCCTGAGGGAACTCTCGGAGGATTGCGCGGAGGCGGCGGCGGAGCTGGAATCCAAGGGGGAGGTGTTCGGCAGGGAGATCGTGAATCCCGACGGGCTGAGGGCCGTCATGTTCTGCCGTCAAATATACAACGGCTGGTACCTGGGGATGATCACGCCCCTCCACAGCTTCTACCGGGACGTGCGCTACACCGCCCTCATATTGTCCGCGCTGGGCATCGTCATGATGTCGATCTTATGTTACATTCTCCTGCGCTTGAGCGCGGCCAAGATGCGCTCGGACGAGGAAAACAGGAGCAAATCGACCTTTCTGGCCCGGATGAGCCACGAGATTCGGACCCCCATGAACGCCATCATCGGCATGAGCGAGCTGGCCCTGCGCTCGGACAAGTTGGCCTCTATGGCGGAGTGCGTGGTGAACATCAAGCAAGCCGGGCATAACCTGCTCTCTATCATCGACGATATTCTCGATTTCTCCAAGATCGAGTCCGGGAGCCTGGAGATCGTCCCCGCTCCTTACCGGTTCGCCTCCCTGCTGAACGACGCCGTAAACGTGATACGTATGCGCCTCGTGGGAAAACCCGTCGTTTTTGCCGTCCGCGTCGACGGATGTGTTCGCGGCAACCTGATCGGCGACGAACACCGCATTCGTCAGATTTTGCTCAACGTCCTTTCCAACGCCGCGAAGTACACCCGTGAGGGAACCATCTCCCTCACGGTGGAGAGTGCCGATATGGGAAACGACACGGTACTCATGACGTTTGAAGTGGCGGACAGCGGCGTGGGAATCAAGAAAAAAGATCTCGAACATCTCTTCGGCGACTTCGTCCGGCTCGATCTCAACCGCAACAGAAGTGTGGAGGGCACCGGCCTTGGAATGGCGATTACCCGAAACCTCTGTCTCGTCATGGGCGGAAATATCACCGTCAAGAGCACCTACGGCAAGGGGTCCGTTTTCACCGTGACTCTGCCTCAGAAGTTCGTGAACGACGACCCCATCGCGGTCGTAGAAAACCTCGAAGAAAAGCGCGTGTTATTCTGCTACGAACGCCCTTTTTACGCCGAGTCCATTCTCTGGGCGCTGCGCGCCCTGGGGGTGAGCGTCTTCCTGGCGCACGGGCCGGAAGAATTTCTCGCGCTCCTGAAAGACAACGAATTTCAATTCGCCTTCGTCTCGCCGGCCATCGTCGATCGGGCGGCGGAAAGGGCGAAGGGGCTGAACCTGCAGACACGGATCGTTCTCCTGGCGGGCTACGACATACCTCCGTCCTCCGAGGGCATTTCGATACTCCCAATGCCGGCTTACGCCGTCCCCATCGCAAACGTCCTGAACGGCACGGCGGCAACCCACTGGAAGAAGGACGCGGACACGTGTTTCACCGCTCCCGATGCCCAAGTGCTGGTGGTGGACGATAATCTGGTAAACCTCAAAATCGTCCGGGGATTGCTCAAGCCCTATCAGATGCAGGTGAATGTCTGCAAAAGCGGGGCTCAAGCCCTGACCATCGCCCACAAGCGCCGATACGACCTGGTGTTCATGGATCATATGATGCCCGATATGGATGGGATAGAAACGGCCTCTCGCCTGCGCGGCATACCCGGCTATCGGGACGTACCCATCGTGGCCCTCACCGCCAACGCCATATCGGGGATGCGGGAGCTATTTCTGGAAAAAGGGATGAACGACTTCCTGCCCAAACCCATAGACCCCGTTAAATTGGACGCCCTGCTCCACAAATGGATACCGGCGAACAAGCAAGTGCAAGAAAAAGTACAAGAAAAATTGAAAGATAATATTGAAAGATAAATTGAAAGAAACGTAGATTTTTATCCCCCATTGATCTCGTCTTTTTGCCTGTCAGGCGTCAGCGGCGTTTCGGAAAAAGCCGAAAAACTGCCATGAGAAGCAGGATCGTTCCCGCCCAAGAACCCAACGGGAGGCTTTGACAACCACCGCCGCCGCCGCTTTTCTTGCGCTCGGTCACGGTCAAAATGTAGGTGTCGCTCATCGTGGCCGTTCCCTTGCTGTTTTTGGCCGTGACGGTGACATCGATCAATGTTTCTCCCACAGAAAGCGCCTTGATGACGGCACTGGAGCTGGTGGGCCCTGCCTGGGTCACGGTCGCTACTGCGGGACTGCCCGACTCGAAGGTCACGGTGTAGGGCGTCTCCTCGGGGAAGACCTTCACGTCGAGGTGGAGGGTATGCTGGTCGTTGACCGACATCTGAGGTTTTTTGTCGACGATGGAGGCGGTGACCGTCGGAGATTCGAGGGCGGAGGCTCCCACCTTGATCGGTTTGGAGCTTTCCCGCAGAACGGCGCTCCCCTGGTCGTCCCAGCCGTGAGCCTCGACCTTGAGGGTAGCGGCCCCCACTGCGAGAGCCGTAACTTTGCCGTACTGGTCTACGGAGAGAACCGAGGGGTCGCTGACGCTCCAGTGCAGCCCGTCCCGATAAGCCCGGACGTCCAGGGTGGCATTTTCCGGCTGGAGAAGAACGCTGTAGTCTTCGGAGGTGTCCTTTTCGATGTAGGAACTGCCCTGAAGTTCGACGCTGGTCAGGGCCACGGGGCTGAGTTCGTAGGCACCCGCGTCCACGGCGGTCATTTGGGGGCGCTTCGCCCCGCGGGCGTCCACGTTGGGCAGCGAGAGTACGTTGGTGGTGGGAATTTTATCGAGAGCGACGTTGTCCGTGGCGCTCAAAAGCTCGGCCACCTGTACGTCATCGATGGTGGTCAGAACACCGGGGGTCTTAAACACGTCGGAAGCCGCAACGGAAAGGTCGTTGTAAAACCCCCCCGACAGGAAACTCGACGCGTTCGTCTCTCCGATGACGTTGTACCACCCGGTATTGGCGACGATGCCGCCGGCGACATGAAGATCCGCGTCGGCCCGGGCTTTGTTGCCCGTGAGGATGGATGCGCTGAACTGGACGACTCCCCCGGTGGCCGCCACGCCGCCGCCGTTCTCCGCCGCTTCGTTGTGGGTGAGGGTGCAGTTGGTGAACATGGTGGAGCGATTGCTGGCCCCGTAGAGGTACACGGCGGCCCCGCTTCCCCCCGCGTAGTTGCCGAAGAAGGTGCAGTTGATAAAATGGGCGGCTGCTACGGAGGAGTCGATGTAGGCCGCTCCGCCGTTTTCCGAAATCGTATAGCCGTCGGTGAAAGTGAAGCGGTCGAAGGTGACGTTTCCGCCGGAAACGGTGAACAGACGCGTCGACTTCGAGCCCCTTACGGTGGCTCCCCCGCCGTTGATGCGCACGTCTCCCGCGATGGCGATGGCGGAGGAAAGCAAGATTTCTTTCACCGAGGGAGCGACATCGATAACGTCCTCCTCGTTATTGGCGTTGGCGTTCAACACCGCCTGGCGCAGAGACCCGGCCCCTCCGTCGGCACCGGAGACCACCGAAAAATTGGCCGCCCCCGCAATGCCCCCCCAGCCGAAAAGCCACAACCCCACCCATACGCCTGTCAGCAGTGTTTTCTTCATGACACCCATCATAAAATTTTTCATTGAATTTTTCGTGAAATTTTTCATCGCAACACCCTCCTGCAATACAATCTTTGGGAAATTGTACCCGAAAGAGCGCGATATGCAAAGAACGGACCCGGCTGGAATTATCCCGGCCGTTTTGTCGATACCGCTTATTTGTCTTCTCGAAGGCTCCCTTTATTTGATAAGATACTATTTGATAAGATACTTGCGGAAGATACGGGTGAAAATATCTATGTTGAGAAAACGGTGTAAAAATTTGTCATTTAAGGAGCGTGGGGTCTATGAATAAATCCCATAAAACATTTGCCGCCGGTCGTGCCACATCTCCAATACCTTCAACATCTCCAATATCTTCAACGCCTTCGACATCCTCGACGATATCGTTAGCGGGTTCTTTGGCTCAGTCTTGTTTGTGTCGATTGATGATTTTTTCCTTCGTTTTTTTCTTTGTTTTGTCCTTCATGTTCACTTTCACCGACGCCAGCGAGGCCGCGAAAAGGGTCGTCAAAGGGCGCGCGAGGCAGACCCAAGCCAGCAAGACCCCTTCGATTTTTGCGGCCGGGGACGGAACTCAGAAAAAGCCCTACGTGATTCGCAGCGGAGCGCAGCTTGCGGCTTTCGCCAACTCGGTGAACAGCGGCAAAACCTACGCGGGCAAGTTTGTCATGCTTGACGTGGATGTAGACCTTGCCGGGAGCCGGTGGATTCCCATCGGATTTTCCGACAAAAATGGAAACCGCCCCTTTATGGGCATTTTCGACGGCGGCGGGCATACCATTTGGAACCTTCGAGCAGACAACGGGCAAAGGTCGTCGATGGGGCTCTTCGGGTCCATCGAAAAGGCCATGGTGATTCGGGTCAATTTGCAATATGCGGAAATTACGGGAGACAGCAACGTGGGCGGTCTCGCCGCGTTCATGAAGAACTCCGCTGTGAGCGACTGCACGGTTTCCGGGTCCGTAGGGGGGACTTCCTCGGTGGGGGGTATCGCGGGCAGCGCCCTTGGAGGTGTGCTGCAAAACTGCAGTTTTTCCGGCAACGTCAAAGGAAATAACGGCGTCGGCGGGATAGTGGGCACCATGGACGGGACGGGGATACAAGGGGGCGTCGCGGCGGGCCGGGTCGAGGGCAACCAAGACGTGGGAGGCATCGTGGGAAGCATTCTGGCGGGAGACCTCCTCCAGTGCCGCACGGACGTGGTCACCGTCAAGGGCGGACAAAATATCGGCGGCATCGTGGGGCATATCATCGACAATGGAGATATCAACAAGTCGGTTTTCGACGGGCAGGTGGGCGGAGACGAAAATGTCGGCGGTATCGTGGGGCGTCTGGTGACGGGCGAGCTGGCGAACTGCGTCACCTGGGGCGCGATCAGCGGAAAGACCCATATAGGAGGCATCGTGGGTGAACTCACCGGGGGCGCCGTCGTCGACTCCATTTCCAACGCATCGGTTCTGGGCACCAGCGGCGTCGGCGGCGTGGTGGGCTATTTGACGGGCGGCGGCGTGCGGAAGAGCGACAACAAAGGCACCGTCAAGGGCGGCGAGGCCGTAGGGGGCATCGTGGGTCAACGCTCCCGGGGGGATCTTGCCGCCAGCAACAACATGGGCAGTGTGGAAGGTTACTACAGAACCGGCAACATCGTTGGCATGGAGGGGGAGATCATGGCCCCGAAAATTTTGGCCCCCGCTTCTCCGCAGCCTTTCCCCGAAGAACCGAGAGCCCAATAATTTTCAGTTCGAAAATATTCAGTTCGAAAACGTTCAGTTTGAAAACGTTCAATTTGAAAATATTCAATTTAAAAACGTTCAAGCTCAGGGGGCGGGCGTATAAAGAAGGCGGGAAGCTGTCGACGATTCTGTTGTTCCGAATCGTTTTCGGCCTCCCGCCACAAGGACCTTCCTGATTTTTCTGATTTTTCCTTGATTTTTTTAAAGGACGCTGTCCTTCAATGCCTTGCCTGCTTTGAATACGGGAACTTTTTTCTCCGGGATCTTGATGACCTTCTTCGGGTCCTGGGGATCATGCCCATCCCGTGCGGCGCGCAGCCGGACTTCAAAGGAACCGAAACCGATGAGCTGAACTTTGTCTCCTTTGACGAGGGCCTCTGTGATTGCGTCGATGACCGCGCCTACCGCGGCACCGGCGTCTTTTTTGGTAATGCCTGCAGATTCTGCTACCTTGTCGATCAAATCTGTCTTCGTCACTGCAAAAACCTCCTTTCATCATAAATAACGATTCTGATAAATAACGGTGTAAATTTTACAACTCTAGACCTGAATCCCACAGACTCTGAAAAACCCAAACTCTGAAAAGCCAGACCCTGAAAAGCCGACTCCAAGCCGGCAACGTTTCCATTGTATTCAAGCTGGGCGCGGGGTCAAGCCCTTTTCGAGCTTTTCATGGAAATTTCCAACCCTTTTCGACCATTTTCTAACCATTTCCGACCAATTCCCGACTCTCGACCTGTTCCTTTCCGGCCCTCCTCGTATCTTTTTCAAGAGGGTTTGCAACCGGGAGCGCAGCGGCAAGCACTATTACATAGGGGGATACACGGATTTCGGCAATTGTGGATTCGGTTTTTTTTGATAGTCTGTCTCAATGGGATTGCCCCTTACGTTTTTTTCTGTGAATTTTTCTGTGAATTTTTCTATAGGGTTTGTCTGTCGAGCTTGTCCCTCGAGTATCGATCAAAAATCAGCCCCACAATTTATGGTTTTTATGATTTATTTTTTTATTAAGGAGAGAGTGACTGTGAAATTCAAAGGAATTATGTCGCGCATTATTTTGTCGGTGGTCCCGATCGTCATCCTGTCCATCGTGCTTCTGGCGTTGATCGTCAGCCGCTTGATGTGGGCCCAGATCAACGACCAAATCAACAAGCAGATGGCCGAAAATCTGAAAAAAGCGGAACTGTCCATACGGAACGAGTTCTCCAAGAACGCCGCCATCGCTCAGAGCCTGGCGGCCTACGCCCAGGTCAGCGGTCCGGAGGCGGTCGAGAGGGGCGAAATGAAAGATTTCGTGATGGGCATCATCCAGACCAACGCGAACACCTTTGCCGGCGGAATCTGGTACGAGCCTCAGGCTTACCTGGACAAGCCCTACTTCAGCGCCTATGCCCACAAGCAGGGCAATTCTCCGATTTACGAGCCGGATTACGGCGCCACCGTCAACTATCATGCTGAACCGTGGTATATTAGAGGCAAAAGTTCGAAAGGCGAGACGATTTGGTCGGACGTGTACGACGACCCTGTGGCGTCGATGACCATCATCACCGCTGCGGTTCCGTTTTTCGACAAGGAGGGGAAAATCAGGGGCTTGGGAGAGGTGGACATGTCCCTGAAGGATATTCGGAAAATCATGCAGGATATCTCCCTGGGCGCCTCGGGCAAGGCCTTCATTCTGGGAGGGGAGGGCGAGTTCATCGCTTTTTACGATGACAGCCGCAAGCTCGAAGACAAAATCACCAACGACCGCAATTCCTCTTTGGCGGCGTTCGGAAAAGAGGTTCTGCGAAACAAGGAGGGCTCGGCCACGGTGAAAATGCCCGACGGAGAGAATCGGGCCTATTATACGACGATCCCCGAAACGAAGTGGAGCCTGGTGGTGATGATGAACAACAGCGAGGTCCGCGGCACCATCGCCGCTCTCGTTCTGGCCAGCATCACCGCCCCCATCGTCGGCCTGGCGATTGCCACCCTCTGCGTCTTCCTCGTGGCGCTTTACCTGCGCAGAATAGCGAAAAAAATCAACAATTTCGCGATTCTCGCCGCGGGGGGAGATTTCTCGAAAAGAATCGCGATTACCGAGGCCGACGAGTTCGGGATTCTGGAGGGGCATCTCAACCAGATGGTGGAAAATATGAGCGCCGTTTACGTGAGTTCTATGGCCACCAACGACAAAATTCTCGATTCCGCGAGGCGTTTCTCCTCGCTGGCGGCGCAGACGGAAAATATGGTGAAAGACTTCAGCGCCAACGTGGACGAGATGGGCTCGAATCTCAACGCCCTCGCCCGGGCAGGGGAGAACGTCAACACCGCGGTGAAAGAGGTGGCCATAGGCGCGCAGGCTACGGCGGAAAAGGGCACGGACATCGCTCACCAGGTGGAGTCGGCCCTCCAGGCCGGAGAGGACGGCAGAAACGCGGTGCGGCAGGTCGTCAAAAACAACGAAACGGTGGCCAAGGACGTTTCCACCGCCGCCGAGAGCATTCGGGAGCTGAGTGTCAGGACCCGGCAGATTCAGAATTTTGTCACCCAGATCGGCGGCATCGCGGACCAGACCAACCTGCTGGCGCTAAACGCGGCCATCGAGGCGGCCAGGGCCGGAGACTTCGGCCGGGGCTTTGCCGTGGTCGCGGAGGAGGTGCGCAAACTCGCCGAGGAAAGCAACGCGGCGGCGAAAAACATCGCGTCCCTGGCCGATACGATAACGGGAGATCTCGACAACGTGGTGAGCATTTCCCAGGGGAACGCGAAAGCGTCTCAGGAAGCGCAGAATCTCTCGTCTCAAACGGAGAAGATTCTCGACAACATGATCGGCTACCTCAAGGGCATTTCCGGCGCTACGCAAGATCTGGCGGCCGTCTCCCAAGAGCAGGCGGCGGCCAGCGGAGAGATCGCGGAGGCCGTGACGGACATCTCCGCCAAAGTCTCGGACACGGCCCAGGCCAGCGAAAACATCCGCCGCACCGTGAGCGAGGTCACCTCCTCCGCCGAGCTCATGGCCCAGGGTGCGCAGGATCTGTCCTCCCTCTCCGACGACATGAAAGCCACCTTCGAGACCTTCAAGCTCGAAGACGCCGAGAATACCGGAAATATTAAGGAAACGAGGCGAAGTCTGCCGGGACGCCGTTGATTCTTTTTTATGACGTTGTTACGGATAGGGAGGTGCCGTGTTGAGCACTATTACTGTGGCCGAGTTGGGCGTGTACGCCCTTTTGTACATGGCCGTGGGGGCGTTCAAAGCCGCCGGCGAGATTAAAGGGTGGATGGCGGGAAAAAACGAAGACAGCGAGAAAAGCGAAAAATCCTGCAGTCTGGAGGATCTGGGCAAGAAAAAAGAGGCCCTGAAACAAAGGATGTTCGATGAAATCGCCGCCGAGCTGGGGCGCGTGGGAAACGGCGGCGGGATGGGAAGAGAACTGAGGGATGGGCTGGAAAACCTGAGAGACTCCGTGGGCCGGCGCCTCGAAAACGACGCCGAGGCGGCGGTCGTCGAAGAGCTGGACCTTCTGAAGCGGAAAATTCGCGCGGCCGAACTGGACGACGCCCAATGCCGCTCCCGCACGGAGTCCGTCCGGCGCCTGCTGGAGGCCTTGAGAGCCGTGCCTTCCTACAGAAAGGAACTCGACCGCCTCGAAGGGGAGTTCCAGAGGATTTCGCCGCTTCCCGTGGAGGAGCGTATGCTGGAGCTGCAGGGGATGTACGAAGAGCTCCAGGAGATGGAGAAGCTGGCCAAGGCCGCTTCGGAGGCGGATATCGAGGCACTGGAAGAACACGTTTCCCCACCCGGGGAGGCCGAGGACCGCCGGAGGATAGTGTTGGAGATTCGCGATTGGGCCGACCGCATCGCCCGACTGGACGAAACCGAAGGGGAGAAGCTGCGCCCGGTGCTGGAGGGTATGAACCCGGAGGGTCCTTTCCCGGACCGCCTGGTCCGCCTGCGCCAGCGTGTGAAGACCACATGGGGAGCCCTGAGGGAAAGAACCGCGCTGACCACCTTTTTCCGGGAGAAACTTTTGGAGCTTTTGGAGGTTCTTCAGGCGTCGGAGGACGCCGCGGGGTCCCGGGAGGGTTCGGAGCTGATCCGGCGGTGCGGCGTGGCCTGCGGGGGAAAATTCATCGACCGGGAGCTTTTTATGGCGCTCTACGAGGATATTTCCCGGTTCGTCTGGTCCCGGGGAGAGGAGATCGCCGACGCCCTTTTCGCTCAGAAGGTGGAGGAGACCCTGGCCGAGCTGGGCTACGAGATGCTGACGGACGAAGGCTCATCCGGTGGCCTCTCGCTCAATCTGGAAATGGGACAGGTGCGGTACTTGGAATCTCCCTACGAGGGCTACCGCGTCATGGTGAAGGTCGATGCCCGGGGATCCGTGACCACCCGGCTCGTGCGGGTCGCCGGTGACGGGGAACAGGCCGCGGACCAGAGACAAAAAGACCTGGAGGCCGGGAAAAAATGGTGCCGCGATCTGGACGGGTTCTTCGAGAAAATGCGAAAACAGGGCCTGCCCCTGGACGTCAAGGTCCGCAAGGAGCCTGAAGAGAGCGAACTCATGACCGTCGTCGATAAAAGCGCGAAGGTACGGAAAAAGAAACGCAAAAAAGAAGAAGCCTCCCTCCTTGGGGGAGAGAGAGCTGAGACCTTATGAACGCCTCCGATCTCGGATCTCCCCGGGAAATCCCCGGGACCAAGCCCAAGTGGGCGAGAGAAATCGAGCGTTTTCTGGCGATAAAGTCCCAGTTCCTTCTTTACGGGAACGTCAACGACGTTTTCCCCGCGGCCTTGAGCGGGGGCGTCGCTACTCTGGGTCTGCCGGACTACCTGAAGGAGCTTTTGACGAACCGGGGTTACGTTCTGATCGCGAAATACGAGCCTTTGACGGGTTTCGCCCTGCTGGGAGGCAGCGGCGAGCTTTTCGAGAAACTGACGGGGGAAAAACTGAGCCCCGGCGGAACTTTGCCCGCCACCTTGGACAAGGCCGCCGACGTGGCCTCGGCTTTGTCCGTCAGCGCCGAAGGGCATACGGCCCTGATTCTGCGCTTCGCCTCCCGTATAAAGGACCTTCTCGGCGAAACCGAGGTGGAGTCCTTTTTTTATCGCATGTTCCGCCTCTCCATGGAGTCCACTCCGAAAATCGCCCAGAACGTCCCTCATAATTCCCGGCCGGGAGACGTCTCCACCCCTCCTGAGCCTACTTCTACATCTATCCCAAAGCCCCTGTACAATCCTCTTTTTTGGATCATGGACAAGGAGAACGACCTGCCGCCCTGGTATATTCTCGACAATCCGCGGATTCGGGTGCTGCCCATTCCCCGGCCGGACAACGAAATCCGGAGCTGCATCGTGGAGGCCGTATCCCCTAAAATCGCCGGGTACGACGAACTGAACGAGGACCTGCGCGCCACCAACCTCTCCCTCTTCCGGGACCAGACGACGGGGCTTTTGGCCGGCGAGATCGCGGCCATCGCCCAACTGGCGTGGCACGAGCGCGTTTCCTTCGGCCAGATTGGAGACGCCATCCGCCGCTACAAGCTGGGCATCCAGGAAAACATGTGGGAAAAACTGGACCGGGAGAAAATTTTGGGGGCGGAGACATTTTTGAGCCAGCGGGTCATGGGGCAGGAGATGGCGGTGCGCCATGCCTCCGACATTCTAAAACGCTCGCGCTTCAACCTTTCCGGAGCGCAGTTTTCCCGTTTTTCCCAGCGGCCGAAGGGCATCTTGTTTTTGGCCGGCCCCACGGGGGTGGGCAAAACGGAGCTGGCGAAGGCGATAACGGAGCTGATTTTCGGGTCGTCCACCCACTACATCCGCTTCGACATGAGCGAGTTCGGACACGAACACGCCAATCAGCGCCTTGTGGGGGCTCCCCCCGGTTACGTGGGCTACGACGTGGGCGGCGAGCTGACGAACGCCATCAAACAAAACCCCTTTTCCGTGGTTCTTTTCGACGAGATCGAGAAAGCGCATCCCAAGATTTTAGACATTTTCCTGCAGATCCTGGACGACGGACGCCTGACCTCGGGGCGCGGGGAGACCGTTTACTTTTCCGAGAGCCTGATCGTGTTCACCAGCAACCTGGGGATGTTCGAGCAGCTCTCCGACGGAACGAAACGCCAGCGGGTGGCGCCGGACATGCCCTACGAGGAAATCTCCCAAAGAATCGGCTCCGCCGTCGACGATTTTTTCAAATACAAGATCAACCGCCCGGAGATCCTGAACCGAATCGGCAAAAACGTCATCGTGTTCGACTTCATCCGCGAGGAAACGGCGCTCAAGATTTTCGACAGGATGATGGGCAACATTCTCTTCCGGCTGGAGGACAGCTACGGCATCCGCATCCGTTTCGACGATTACGCCCTGGGGCGCGTAGCGGACCTGGTATGCGCCGACCTTTCCATGGGGGGGCGGGGCATCGGCAGCAACCTGGAGGCCCTCTTCATGAACCCCCTTTCCCGGCGGCTCTGCGAGATTCACGGCACGGGGATTTCTCAAAACCGCAGCCAGGATGAAAACAAGGCGTCTTACACCATTTACGACCTGCGAGAGGGACCGGCGGGCTGGGAGATTGAGATGAGGCAATCGGAAACGTCACAGACGCCCGAGACGCCGGGGGCATCGGAGACATCGAATTGAAGGTATTCCTCTACCTGCTGCACTTTCCGGTCTACACCTTGGGGCCGGGGACGCGGGTGGGGCTGTGGTTGCAAGGCTGTACCCGGCACTGTCCGGGATGCGCCGCCCCCGAGACCTGGGACTTTCCGCCGGAAAAGGCCGTGCCGCTGGAGGATCTGGTCCAAAGGATACTGTCTTTTTCCTGCGGACCTCGCCGGCCGGACGGATTGACCATCTCCGGCGGGGAGCCCTTCGACCAGCCGGAGGCCCTGGGGGAGCTTCTGCGGAGACTGAGGGGCCAAGCAGCGGTGAGCGACGTTTTGGTCTACACCGGCTATCGGTCCGACGTTCTTTTGGAGCGCCACCCCGAATTTTTTGCCGATCCCCCGCTGGTGGCCGCGCTGGTGGATGGGGCTTTCGAAAAAGGGAACGTCACGGACTCCGCCTGGAAGGGGTCGGAGAACCAAAATCTGACGATCTGGAAAAAAGAATTTTCCCCGCGCTACGAAGAGTGGGCCAAGAGGGCGGCCCGAGGGTTGCAGAAAGTCAGAAGCGGCGACACGTGGCTCCTCCTGGGAATCCCCCGGCAGGAGGACGTTGCCCGCCTGAAAAACCCCTATGGCCCCGTCTGAAAACTCGTCAAAAAACTCTGAAAAGGAGAGGTCTTATGAATCTCGTGAAACTCTGCCCGGCTTGTAACGAAGAAAACCCCGTCTCGGAGGTGATTTGCCGGGTATGTATGACCAATCTGGCCTCGGTATCCCCCGTCCCTGCGGGGAGCGCCAAGGCGCCGCCGGAGCGAAGGGATGAGCCGGAAAAAACGGACAAACCCGACAAAATTGAAGAAATTGCGGAAAGCGGCCCGGCTTCCCCTCGAACGCTTCACGCTCCCGCCGTTTTGACCTTCCAGCTTCCCAACGGCCGGGCGGTTCCCGTGGGCAGCGGCGAGATTTTGGGCAGAAGCGGCGAGAGGTCCCTGTTTTTCCAGGACTTCCAGACCGTCTCCCGCCGTCACGCCAAGGTCGATTTCCGGGACGGAGGGTGGCAAATCGAGGACTTGCAGTCGACCAACGGGACGTGGATCAACGGCAGGCGGCTGGACCCGGGTCAACCATGCCCCCTGAAAACGGGGGACGTGGTGGCCCTGTCCCTGGCCTGCGAGATGAGGATAGTGGGATGGTAATCGAGATGAATACTGAGATGAATAACGAAATGGACGCCCGAGTTTCACCTTCGCTCTCCCCCTCCGAGACCGAGGGAACGGTGAAGATAGCCGTAATGACCCACCGGGGAGCTGTGCGCGCGGAAAATCAAGATGCGCTGTGCGTGGCGGAAAAGACTTGGACGGGGGACATGAGTTCCCCCCAGGTGGTGGAGGCGAAGTTTCCTCTGCTGCTCGCCGCGGTGGACGGCATGGGAGGGCACAAGGGCGGAGCCAGGGCGGCACGCATCCTCGCCGGTTCTCTGTCCCAGGGGGCGGCTTTTGGAGCGGAGCTGGACCTGGAGGCGGACAAACGTGCTGTACGTTCGCTGCTTGAGGATGCCGCCCGACAAATGGAGTCCGCGGCCCGGCAAGATCCGGAGCTGGCCAGCATGGGGGCGACGGTGAGCGGAGTGGTGCTTCGGGAGAAAAACGCCTTTGTCTTCAACTGTGGAGACTGCCGCGTTTACCGTTTTTCCGAGGGCGGGCTGGAGCGGCTCACCCGGGATCACTCCGTCGTCCAGGTGCTTTTCGAGAACGGCGAAATCCAGGAGGAAGAAATGCGCTTCCATCCCCGGAAAAACATCGTCACCTCCGCCGTGTCCGCGGACTCGGACGTTCCCTTCGAGCTTTACGCGAAAGGAGTGTCCCGCTGCGAAAGCGACGTTTTCTTCCTTTGTTCCGACGGAGTATGGGAGGCTCTGGACACCCCGCAGCTGGCCCAGCGGCTGACCCCCTCGGAGCTGCCCGTCGCCCGAAGAGCGGCGGACCTCTTCGACGCCCTCCTCTCCGCGGACTGCCGGGACAACGTATCCTTTCTCTGGCAGACGACGTGATATCGTGAATTAACTCCAGTTTAGAGTAAGACTGCAAGAAATACGTAGGTATCCGTTATTAATTTCAAGATTGAGAAAAGAATAGCAAAGCGAGGCACCTGTTCGGGAGCCCTATAATTTAACCGAAAAATGTGAGGTGGAAATGTGAGATGGAACAAAAATCTTAGCCTGTTTTTGGGAAAGGAGGTCACTGCTGTCAACTTAAGGCCTGTTCCATAAATTATTGAAACACTGCTGCCAATCTTTTACCTACATATCTGTTTTAAAGAATAAAAATACTGCATCTTCATCATTTAATGAAGATATCATTGTATTTTATTTGCTGTTGACTACCTAAAATCCCGACGGAAAATGTACCTAACATGCGGTTATCAGACATAACCTTACGAATATGCGCCGTAAGGATTAACGCTATGAATCACACCTTGTTTTGCATAGCATTGTCGCTATGCATTCGCGCCATGATTTGTAGGTGCATTTTTCGTCGGGATTTTAGGTTGACAATACACATTTTATTACCTATAGTTTAAACATACTTAATTGCTATGATATATCAGAATGCCTTAATTTGACATTTCAGGAGAAAGGAAAAACAGGAATGAATCGTTGCTGGACACTCGGAGATAACATTAACACTGACGACATTACACCTCACCAATACCAAGGAGTCACCGATCTCAAGGAACTTGCGGTTCATGTTTTTGAAAACCTAAAACCAGGGTTCGCGGCACAACTGAAGCAGGGCGACATCTTAGTCTGCGGGGATAATTTCGGGTACGGCTCAAGTCGGGAACGCGCCCCGCAATCTCTTATTGGTGCCGGAATTGAGGCGATCATCGCCAAATCGTTCGCAAGAATATTTTACAGGAATTGTATCAACGTGGGATTGCCTGTCATCACTTGCATTGAAGCGGTGGATCATATCGTGGACGGAGACGATATCACCCTTGACATTGATCAAGGCATCATCGAAAACGTTGAGAAGGGGGCGATTTATCGTTTCCAGCCTTTCCCTTTGTTTTTGCAGGAGATCCTCTCGAGCGGGGGACTGATACATTCGCTGAATAAAAAAAGAGAAAGAAATCTCGTTGGTGGAGGGCGTTGCAATGGGAGCGACTGAGACAGAGAAAATTCTTGCAAGAGGAAGCGGAAAAGAACACGTTGATCCAGGGGAAATTGTTGAAGTCGCTGTTGATAGAGTGAGTATGCACGACCCCGGAGTGATGGAGGTTGTGGAAAAATTTAACGAAATTGTCGACGCTAAACTTTGGGACCCCGAACGGATATCTATTTTTTTCGACCATCACGTCCCAGCGACATCCATCAAGTGGGCCAATCATCAGAGCAGGATTCGCCGTTTCGCTCAGGAAAACGGCATAACCCATCTATACGATTGCGGGCG
>JAISLU010000089.1 GCA_031277095.1 Synergistaceae bacterium | reverse complement strand
AGTAGAAAAGCCCGCAATTCGCAAGGGCATTTCGAGAATATTGGCTTAATATGAAGGCTTAAGCTGCAATTAAAATACTGAAATGAAGTGTAGTGCTAAAAGTTTCTCCATTTTAGGTTTACTCAGTTGACGACTGTAATCTGCGCTCATACTTATATTATCGTATAACTTTGGTTTATACATTAGCCCATTATCTCTACATTCCCACTGTACTGTAACAAAACAACTGAACGCGATTTATAGTAGAAAAAATCGAAAATCTCACGTTAGAATACGACCATCGTTTATCGAAAGGGGAAGATGACGTGAAAAAAAATTGGAGGTACACCCGTGGACTCGGGGTGTTCGCGATATTTGCACTCTTGACGTTTGCGTTCGCAACGCTGGCGTTCACAACGTTAGCGTTCGCCGGTCCCACGGTCATCATAGAGGCGGAGCCGGATCTGCAGCGCGTCATGGGAGATCTTTATGCTCTGTCTATCGCCATGCGTCTTTATCACGACGACACTCGCAAGGCAGAATGCCCCACCTTGGACTTGCTGGAACCTTATTTGCAAAAGCCCCTTCCCGGCGATTGGAGAGAGACCTGTCGAACGGCGGCGGTGGAGGGCGATTGGTGGGTGGGGTGCCAAGTCCCGGAGTTCTCCCGGGCGCGAAAGTTTTTGAGGAACAACGCCCCTGCCCTGTCCCTTTACGACAAGGACACCCGAAGCGCCTGGCTGGGCGCGCCCTTCATTTGGATCCGGGCCGTGTCATTCGGGGAGGGAGGCGAGGTTCCTCGTGTGGTGCAGGGAGAGCAGCGGTTGTTTTTCAATTCTCCCGGCACGGGCTACTACTGGTGGAGTGACCTTCTGTTCACGCCGAAAGCCCGCTCCGCGGCCCTCGAGAAATTCGGGACCGCCGATTTCGACGGCAAGACCGCCCTGTTCGTCGTCCCTCCCCCTCCTCGAACTTCCCCGGAAACCTTTACCGCGTCGCCTGTCTCGCCCCCGCCCGACTTCACCGTAGAAAATGAGGAGGAGGAGCTCGCCGAGCTGGGCGGTTTGATTTTCAACCCTGTCCCGCGCGGTCGGGACTAGGCGAATTTAGGGATAGACCAATTGACCGCCATTTTGATTTTAGGTATAATAAATAAGTTCGTGTTTATGCAGAAGGGTATAACTATAAAATAGCTTAGTGTGAAAAGGAGCGTCTTTATGGCAACGCGAAGAGAACCACGGTTTAAACTTTCCCGTCGTTTGGGAGTCAATGTTTCCGGCCATTCCAAGGCTTTGAAGCGTGTGGACCCCAAAAAGCCCATGAAGGGAGGCCAGAAAGTTTCGGAGTACGGTCTCCAGTTATTGGAAAAACAAAAGATCAAAGCCTATTATGGCATTCTGGAGCGGCAGTTTGCGCGTTATTTCGAGATCGCGAAAAAGAGTTCCGAAATGACCGGCCCGGCTCTGCTGAAAAATTTGGAGTGCCGGCTGGACAACTTGGTTTACCGGATCGGTTTTGCCCGATCTATCCGCCAGGCGCGTCAAATTGTGAGTCATGGCCACATTCTGGTCAACGGTCTGAAGGTGGATATTCCATCTTACGGAGTGAAGGTGAACGACGTTATCACCCTGAAGGAGAAGTCCCGGACCAACCCTGTTTTCCAAGGAAACTTTCAGGACCTCGTCTCTTTCAACGTTCCCTATATTGAAAAGAACAAAGATCAGTTCAGCGCAAAGCTGGTTCGCGAGCCCCAGCGCAGCGAGCTTCCTATTGACGTGAACGAGATTCTGGCGGTGGAGTTGTATTCCAAGTAACGTCAGTGCCGGTTTATACCCTTCAGACGGGGGATTTCAGGGAAAAGGGGAAAACATCCTTCTTCGAAAACAAGTTTGCGTTTGTTTCTGGAGAGTTGCATTTGTTTCTGAAGAAGGATGAGTTATTTTATCGACAATTCAGAGCGAGGTTTCGGGCGAATTCGCGAGAATGGCGCTCTTTTTCTGTGTCCATGAAAACGGAGTCATATCCCAGGTCCCTTTCGGCCACCATTCCTGCATAGTGCAACTGCGAGTGTTTGCAATATCTTTTCATGCCTTCTTCAAATAAATCCGCGCCTTTTTCGGGTCTGTACCCGCAGGTCAGCAGAAGTGCCACGTGTTTTCCCGCCCAGAGAGCCGGTCCTTTTTCCCCGCCATAATACTTGTTCATTCCATATACAAAACGGTCGAGCAAAGATTTCATGGGAGGCGTGCAATACCATGAGTAAATGGGTGTCGCCAGCACCACCAAATCGCAAGCGAGGACCTTATCGAAAACCTCGGAGGCGTCGTCGTCCCAACGGCAGCCAAAGCCTTCCCAGTCTTTCTGGCACGTCCTGCATGCTGTACAAGGTTCTATCCGCTTCTCGTAAAGCCGGACGACCTCATAGGCAATGCTTTGAAAAGAGAGTTCTTCCGCAAAAGGAGCCAGGAGCGCGGACGTGTTGCCGTTTTTTCTAGGGCTTCCCATCAAAATACAGCACTTCATGAAGTTTCCTCCTAAATTTAAAACTCATGTCAACAGGAAAATAAGCGGAGACCCGTCTTACTATTTTGGGTTTCGCGAAGTCCCCAAAAGCCGCCACAGCGCCACCTCGAATCCGATCCACCCCAGAGCGAAAGAAGTTTTTTCGAGGTAGGAGAGGCGTATCAAGTCCAGCATAAAGTGTTTGATGTTGTCTTGCCCGAAGTGGCCGAGGGCGTTTCGCGCCATGCGCAGCGCGTATTCGCGGGTGGCGCCGATGGCCGAGAGGAGCTGTTTTTCCGTTTGGGGAGAGGAACAAGCGATATAAAGCGCCGGACGTAGCCGGTTGTAGAGAGCCGTCAAAAGCGGAAGCGGGGAGGCATCCAATTGGAGATATTTCAGCGTGTTCAACACGTCTTTATGGCGGGCTTGACAAACGTTGTCCAGGAAACGCAAAAGGGCGTTGCTCCCCTCGTCGAAGGAAAGCTGTTTGACGGCCTCGACGGTGATCGGCTTTCCGTTGGCATAAAAGGCCAATTTATCCAATTCTGAGCGCAATTCTTCCTGAGATTCCAAGGACTCGGCCAAGAGCGCGGCGGCCGCCCCTTCCAATTGACAAGATTTTTCTTTCGCGAGCTTGACAAGCCATTCGCGGCGGCCCCAGGGAGGCACTGAGGCGTCGGCGCGAACGAAAGTGATTTTCTTCAAAATCTCTTTCGCAAAGATTTTCTTCACGTCTCCGCCGAAAACGGCGACGATAACGTCGTCCCCTTCGGGTTCCAGGAACTTCCCCAGGGCGGACGGAAAGCTCCCGAGTTGCTCCGCGCTCTCCGCAATCATTATTCTTTTGTCGTCAAAAAGCCCTCCGCTGCGGGACGCGGCAACAATACCCGGCCACCCCCCCTGCAGGGAAGCGGACTCGAATTTGCCGGTCAGAACATATCCTTTTTTTTCGAAGTCCGAAAGCAACTCCTCCAGTTTACGGCGCTGACTCTCGTGCCCCTCGATAGCGATCAAACGAGGCATGGCTATGCCCGTCGCTTTTGTTTGGCAAAGGGAACATCCGTCGCCCGATCATGCTCGACCGCTATTACAACGAAAGGAAAATTTGCCGCTTCTTTGAATTTTCTGTCGATCAGGACGCGCAGTTCTTTTTCACCGTTAGCATCTTTTTCTTCTTTTACAGCCACGTCAAGAGAAAGAAATATATCCTGGATTTCCAGAAAGAGATTCGCCAGTCCCAGTCGGCATATCTTCTCTTTTGCCCCGTCGTAATAACGGATCTGCGTGATTTTCATGGCGGATAAAGACCTCCCGGTAATTGAACAAAGGCCGTAAATTGACAGATAAAGGAAATTGCTCTTTCATACGAGCCTCAATATGCGCTGCATCGAATAATTCAGAGCCGAGCCAGAATCTCTCGTTTTTTTCGGCGGCTTGATATATGGAACCGCCTCCGCCAAACGGGTCGAATACTAAATCTCCCGGATTGCTCGATATCAAGATTGCCCGTTCGGGAATAACGGCTTTGAGCTCGTTCACCCCTTGCCTGACTTTGAATTTACGATGTCGGTTCGGAGAGGTGTTATCCCAAAAATCTGTCAGGTTGAGTCCGTCGGGATTTAATTTGCTCCTATGGCCGCCATAATCTTTGATTTCTTTTCCGCAATGACGGCATGTGGAGACGGGCAAACGCAAGTTGTTGAACGTTTTAGGCGTGCCTTTCGTGTAATAAAGAAGTCCATAATGTGCCGGGTACAATTTTTGTCCCCGTCGGAATGTATTTTTCATGCAAATCGCTATCCAATGCCGAAAGTCCATGACTGCGTGCATGGAAAGTATTTCGCCGAAACGAATACACAGTTTGGGAATTCCGTAAAGGAAAAGGGCGCCGCCCGGCTTGAGGATACGAATACATTCCTCAATCCACAAACGGCACCAATTGAAATAATCTTCTTCACGCATACTGTCGGAATAACCGTTTTTATAATCTTTCCCGAGATTGAAAGGAGGATCCGCAAAAACAGTATCGACCACGCCGGATTTCAGGCGCGACATCACCCGCTGGCAGTCGTCGGCAAACAACAACCCTTTTGACGTCGTGAACGATAAAGTGTTTGCTGGGATAAATTCGTCCGATAAAATTTTTTGCATCCCCTCTATATTTTTATTATCCTTTCACCACGATGTTGACCAGCTTGTCGGGGACGGCGATAACCCTTACGATCTCTCTGCCGGCGATTTTCTCATGGACCTGCGGGTCGGACATCACACGTTCCTTCAGACGGGCCTCGTCGATCCCCGCGGACATGGAAAGTTTCGCCCGCACCTTGCCGTTCACCTGCACCACGATAACGACGGAATCCGCGGCGAGGGCGTCCTTATCCAAAATAGGCCATGAGGTCTTGGACAGCAGGGTCTCGTTGCCCAGCATCTGCCAGAGTTCTTCGGCGATGTGGGGGCTGAAGGGCGACAGGCAGTTCAACAAGACCTCCACAGCCTCCCGCCGCAGGGCGTAGCCGATTTCATCCGCCGGGCGGAAGGAATAGAGGGCGTTGGTCAGCTCCATCAAACGGGCGATAGCGGTGTTGAACTGTTTTTCTTCGTCGATGTCCCGCGTTACCGATTGAATCGTGCCGTGAATTTTGCGCTTGAAATCGCGCTGGGCCGGGTCGGAGAGCTTCGACATGGGAACGAACTCCCCGCCGGTTTGTTTCAGGCTGTCCAGATTTTCCTCCACGAAACGCCACACCCGGTTCAAAAAACGGTGCGCGCCCTCCACGCCTTGCTCCGACCAGTCGAGGTCGTTCTGGGGCGGGGACGCGAAAAGGATGAAGAGGCGCACAGTGTCCGCGCCGTATTTTTCAACAATTTCCGTCGGGTCCACGACGTTGCCCAGAGACTTGGACATCTTGGCTCCGTCCTTGATGACCATGCCCTGAGTGAGGAGGTTCGTGAAGGGTTCCCGGACCTCGGGTTTCAACAGGCCGATGTCCGAGAGGAACATCGTGAAAAAGCGGGCGTAGATCAAGTGGAGGCAGGCGTGTTCGATGCCGCCGATGTACTGGTCGACGGGCATCCAGTAGTCCGTGTCTTTCGCGTCGAAGGGGCCTTTGTCGAATCCCGGGGAGCAGTAGCGGTCGAAGTACCAGGACGAACAGAAAAAAGTGTCCATCGTCTCGGCCTCGCGCCGCGCTTTTCCTCCGCAGACGGGGCAGGTGGTTTCCAGCCACTCCGGCATGTCCAGAAGGGGCGACCGGCCCACGTCCACAACTTGCACGTCCTCGGGAAGCAGCACGGGAAGCTGATCCTCGGACACGGGGACGACCCCGCAGCTGGGGCAGTGGACGAAGGGGATGGGGGTTCCCCAGTAGCGCTGCCGCGAGATCAGCCAATCACGGAGGCGGAAGTTCACCTCGCGGCTGCAATACCCCTTTTCCTCTCCCCAATTGATCATCTTCCGGATGGCGTCTTGAGTGGGCAGGCCGTCGAATTGGCCGGAGTTGCAGCTCACCCCGTCCTCCTCGAAGGCGGCGGTCATGGTTGTGCCGTCCAGGGCCGCACCCTCTGCCGGCTGAATGACGGGGATGACGGGGATGCCGTACTTGCGGCAGAAATCGAAGTCGCGCTGGTCGTGGGCCGGAACGCCCATGATGGCGCCCGTGCCGTAGTCCATCAGGATGTAGTTGGCGATCCAGATGGGAATGGGCTTCCCCGTGACGGGGTGCGTGCCGGTGAAGGGGGTCGCGAACCCCCGCTTCTCCGCGCCCGCGTCGGACCGCTCGATGGAACTCTGGGCCGCGCACTGGGCAACGAAGTCGGACAGCCGGGCGGCCTCTTCCTTGGGCAGCTTGGCGATCATGGCCGAGACCAGCTCGTGTTCCGGGGCCAGGGCGATGAAGGTGATGCCGTACACGGTGTCGAAGCGCGTGGTGAAGGCCTCGATGGTGTAATCGAGTTCCTCCGCTCTGAAGGAGAGTCTCGCTCCCTCCGATCTGCCGATCCAGTTGCGCTGCATGATGCGGACGCGCTCCGGCCAGCCGGTGAGGTGCGTGTCGATGTTGTCCAGAAGCTCCTGGGCGTAGTCGGTGATCTTGATGAACCACTGTTCCAGGCTTTTCTTGACGACGGGTTTTTCACAGCGCCAGCAGGCTCCGTTCACCACCTGTTCGTTGGCGAGAACCGTCCCGCAGGTTTCGCACCAGTTGACGGGCGCGTGTTTGCGGTACACCAGCCCTTTTTTGTACATCTGAAGGAAAATCCATTGGTTCCAGCGGTAATAATTGGGGTTGCAGGTCTCCACGCGCCTTCTCCAGTCGTAACTGTACCCCATGCGCTTGGACTGGTTCGTCTCGTGTTCGATGTTCCGCCAAGTCCAGTCGTGAGGCTTGGTTTTATATTTGATGGCCGCGTTTTCGGCGGGCATTCCAAAGGCGTCGAATCCCATCGGGTAGAGGACGTTCATACCCTTTTTGCGGAGGAAACGGGCGAGCATGTCGCCCATGGAATAATTGCGCACGTGTCCCATGTGCAGCGCGCCGCTGGGGTAGGGGAACATTTCCAGGCAGTAGAATTTCTTCTTGTCCGGCTCGGTCTCCACTTCGAAACTTTTCCGCTCTTCCCATACCTTTTGCCACTTTGCCTCGATCGCCTGAAAGTCATAGCCCATCCCGTACACTTCCTTACTGAAATTTATGCATTACTGAAATTTATGCCTCGCTTAAATTTATGCCCTAAAGCAAAGGGTGTGAAGCTCAATTGATGTGGGATTCATATTTTACAGTATAGCAGGAATATTAGTGACTCACCCGCGAAAAATAACTTCGACGGTGGAGTGAACGGTAAATTGAACGGTTGGGTGAATTGTCGAAAATGGATTGTTGCAGAAACTTTGTATCCAGACGGTGGTAAAACCCGTCTCTTTCGCTATCGTTTCTCTCGCAATACGGGAAAGAAACGGGAAAGAGACGGGCTGGTTTTTTTATTGCTGGCCTGCGGACTGTTGCTGCAACTGGGCTGTTACGCTGGAAAGCCAGCTCGCCTGCTGCATCATCTTGGAAAGGTTGACTTCCGCCGCAGAGAACTGCTTATAAAGGTTCTCTTGTTTCGCCAGAAGCCGCTTTTCGAAGTTCGCCAAGTACTTGTCGATGGATTTGATCTCCTCGTCGATCGCGTTCATTTCGCGCATCACCGAGCCCTGAGCGGTGGTCACCCCAATGGCGATCTCCTTTGAGGACGCCTTGATCGTGTTGTCCACGAAGGTCTGCATCGTCGCCGCGAAGTTGGTGACCAGCATGGAAACATCCTCCGCGTTGTTTTCCAGGGCCGTCATGAAGACGCTGGAGTCGAAATCCAACTCGCCGGTTTGTCCCTGAGGCGACATTTCTCCTTGGGACGCAAATTTGAGCCCGATCTGGGAAAGAGCGTTGTATTCGTAGCTCAGGCCCAGCGACGAGAGTACGTGGCTCGACCCTCCCAGAACGATTTTTTGGTCTTGGACTCCTCCCTGGAGTACCAGCTTGTTGTCCTTCACGGAGGCCTTGGCGTATTGGGTTACGGTTTTGCCCGTCACCACGTAAAGGGGATTGTCCGTTCCGTCGATTTTAGGAGAATTGATCCTGTTCGCGATATCCTCCAGCGTGTCCTCCGGCCTGACGGGGATAGTGGCGGTGAGGTTTCCCGCCTTGAGGGTGAAACTTCCCGGATTGACGATGCTGTTTTGCGACATCGGGCCGTAGATGGCGTTGCGGCTGGCGCGCGCGTCGAAACCCGTGGCGTAGGTTTGGGAGGTCAGCCGCCGCATGGTGTTTTTCGTGTCCCGCAGAAGGGAGTTCCCCCTCAGAAGCCCCCATTTCATGCGGAAATCGTCGCTGTCCAGGGTGGCTTTTTTGCTCGCGTCCACTTCTTTTTCCGTCATGCGGGTGTTGATCCAGCTCAGGATGTCGTTGTAGGCGGTGAGGAAAGTCTGCATAGCGGTAACCGCCTTTTCCGCGTCCTGGGAAACGTCCATGGACACGCGCCCCAAGCCCTTCAGCTCAATGGTCATGCCCTTGATCAGCTCGTTCTTGTAGGCCTCTCCGATGTGGTTGGAGGAGCGGGTAACCTTATCGCCGTTCAGGATCATCTCGGCATCCTGGGCCGCCGTGTAGCCCGTATCCGGGCCCAGCCCCAGGTACCCCAAAATGCCGTTCCCGTCGTCGCTCAGGTAGAAGGTGCTGGAGTTGTAAGTATACGTGACGGTGTAGGTATCGTTAGCCGTGTTGCCGTAGGCCGGAGCCCCCGAACGCGCTGAGGGAGTTCCTGTCGGTGTTGCCCAGGTTATCTCAAGATTCTTTTTCGTACTGTCGAGGTCAGCGGTAAGATCTCCAGAAGTTGGAGGAGCAGGAGGAGAATCAACACTGAAAGAGACCCCGTTGTAAGTTATCGTATGTGATCCCTGCGGGGCAGAAGTAAACGTACCCCCGTTCGGCAAACCGACCGTGTCTTTAGCGTTGCGTGTTCCGCTATAAGTGGCTGACGTTCCGTCGGTTTTTTGCAGAGTTACAGTGTAGGGGGTCATGGGAATGGGATCCGGTACCGGGGCGTCCCCCGCTCCTCCCGTGTACCACTGAACTACGGCCTCACCGGTGGAGCCTTGAACGATGTCGAAATCGAAACCTTCTCTCCAGATCCGGCTTCCGGATTGCTGGATCGTGGTAGTTCCTCCCACAAAATTGGAGTAACTGGAAGAACTCAGCACGTCCTGATTGCTGCGAGTGATCTCAAGCGTGACCTTTTCACCGCCGACGGCAACATAAGTGACCGTGTAACTAGCACCATCTGCTGGCTTATAGAAGTCTTTCAGCCAGTGTATCGAGCCATCGGGCGCAAATGCAAAATCGGACCCCGCCGAATAAGTATTGACGCCGTCGTTAATAGTAACAGTGGCCCCAGACCTCGGTGCGAAAGGCAAAACCCCCGTGTCCACGTTGCCGCCGGAAGAACGCGTTGCCGTCACCTCGTAAGTATCCCCTGCATACGCGGTGTATTCGTCGTAATAGACGGCTCCGGGAGGGGGCACCAGAGGGTCGTGGGTTCTCCAGCGGATGCGGTTGCCGCTCACGATGTCGAAGTCCACCCCCGCTGTATAGACCGTGCCATTTTCGCCTTTGATGGTGACAGTTCCGCCGTTGACGCCGCCCAGTTCCATGTCGAGGGTGAAAGTGGGGGGCTCCACGTTGGGGTCGGTGTTGTTGGGGTTCAAGCTGAAGGCCACCGTGTCGTAGGCGTTGACGGATCGCGTGATCGTCGCCGTGTGGGAAATCTGCCCCAGGCCCACGTTGTCGCTTTTCAGGACGAGCTGCTCGTTATTGCCTTGGGTGACGACGCTCGCCGTCACGCCTAAGGGAGGAACTTGCGTCTTGAGCTTCAGGTTGATTTTCTCCGCCAGGGAGGTCAGCGTGTCCGTCTTGGCGACGTCGATTCGTACTTTGTGGCCGCCCGCGTTCACGTAGAAATAGGAGCTTGTGGTGCTCCCTGTGAAAATACTGCTCAAATTCGAGCTGGACGAAAACGTTTTGGAACTGTTCTCCTGGCCCCGGGCAAGTTGCAGGACCTCCAAGTCATGGACGGCGATGGCCGCGTCCGCGGTGACGGTGGCGCTGAGAACACCCTTGTAGGACGTGTTGCGGTCTATTCTTTCGATCTCGACCTGTTTGGCTTTGAACGTGGAGGACAGCTTCAAGGAAGGCAGAGAAGCCTGGAGGGCCTGCATGGAGACCCGAAGTTCTTCCCAAAGGCTCTTCTTCTGCTCCAACCTGTCCCGCTTGTCCAGCATGACAAGAGCGGGTTTTTTCGCACTCTCCAGCAGCTTCGTCACCATACTGTCCCAGTCGATGCCCGACGCGATACCTGTAATAGACATATCTGGCATGATTAACGCCTCCTGCCGTAAATATAAACTTACATTTCTTATTCGGCGATTCGAGCCCTGCACTTGAATCTGCGCTTGAACGAGAAACGATTTAACCTAAAATGGAGAAACTTTTAGCACTACACTTCATTTCAGTTTTTTAATTGCAGCTTAAGCCGAGAGTGTTGCTATGCTAAGGAAATTGAAGTACAATTACCAAGGGGTGATACTATGGTCTGCAGAAAATGCGGAAGTTCAGAATGCGTGAAAAATGGAAAGCGAAATGGGGAACAATGTTATAAATGCAAAGACTGTGGTTTTCAATACACTAAAGCG
>JAISLU010000044.1 GCA_031277095.1 Synergistaceae bacterium | reverse complement strand
TTTCCTAAAATTCTTGCTTACTATTTTGCCTGATAAATTGATTATGGCAAGAGGGTTCAGTCTTTTACTATGGAGTTAGAAAAATTACGTGATTTACGCAACTATACTCTAAAGTCGAGTATACTGAACTAATCTCTACAATATAGAGAATTTACGTCATTCCAAATTTAAGTTAAGAGTTATATGTATGCTTTAAGTTGTTGACATTGGTTGTGAATATGGAGGCTCTATTGAGAATTTATCAGAAACCTTATGATTGTCTTCATCCAGTGATATGCATCCCATGGACAAGATGATAAGAGGCGGATACAAGTGCCGATTTTGCGGTAACAAGTACAAGGAAACCAAGTGAAGGGTTCGAGCCGATCGCTGGAGAAAAGATCGGAGATCGGGGAAATGAGTATTTCAGATATGAGTATTTCGGATATGAAAATTTTAGACATGAAGATTTCGGAGATGGACGAAACCTTGAGGGCCGAGCTGCTTGCATTCACCCGTTCGGTGAATTTTGTGTACGCCAAAACCATGCCCCAATGCCCGCATTTTTACATCGTGCGGAAAAAGGTGGACGAAGAAGGGTATGTGAAACTGTGGAATGCCATTGAGCAGTATGGAGAGCAGGAGAAGTACCAGAATTGTCCCCAGGGGTATCTTTACCTTGGGGACGGCTGGAAATACTGGAAAATGTGCAGCGATATAAAACAAAGCGTCATTATCAACCGGGCGCGGGGAGTGCCCAACGGAGAATTGTCATGATGAATGGATTGCAGCGATGGGTGCGTCAGCGGCGCAAAAGCGCAAAAAACGAAACAAAAAATTCAAAATCCCACGTCAAGGGGACATGGACGTTGTGCCGGCGTAAAAGAGCCGTGAGCTGCAAAATCTCCGGCAGCGTCGAGATGTCGGCGGTCTCCGCTAAAACGGGAAGCACGTCCTTCACGCTGCCTTCGCATATTTTCGCGCCCTCGTCCATGACAAGCAGCCGATCGCTGTACTCGAAGGCCATTTCAAAATCGTGGGTCACCGTGACGATGGTTTTACCCGCCTCTTTCAAGCGGGACAAAAGGGCCGTAATTTTTCCCCGATGACAGGCGTCCAGGCCCGCCGTGGGCTCGTCCAAGACGACGCACTCCGGGTCGGCGGCGAGGGTGGAGGCAATCGCCACGAGGCGCCGCTCGCCTCCGGAAAGGAGCAGCGGGTTGCGTTCCAGATATTCCTCGCCCAGGCCGACGTTTTTTATAGCCCGCTTCACGGACGCCTCCGTTTCTTCCGGCGTAAACCCCCAGTTTAGGGGCGCAAAGGCCAGTTCTTCCCGAACGGTGGGCGAGAAAAGCTGGTCTTCCGGAGATTGAAACACCAAACCGACCCGGCGCCGCAGATCCCTCAGCTCTCCCTTTTCCCGTGGAAGAGCTTTGCCCTCCATCCATATTTCGCCGGATTGAACCTCGCAAAGGCCGTTCAGGTGTTGAATCAAAGTGGATTTGCCGCTTCCCGTCCTCCCCAGGATGGAAAACCACTTCCCTTTGGGGATACGGCAGGAAATGTCCTTCAAAATTTGGATCTCGGGAGCCGTGGACATCTTGACGCCGTACCCCAGGGAGCGGATTTCGAAAAAAATGCCGTTGGGCATTTCGTCCTTTTGCCCCGTTCCCTTATTTTCACCGTCTCCCGAAAGATCGGGCGTTCCGGCGGAAAGAGGGGCTTGGGAAAGAGGGGCTTGGGAAAAAGAGACTTGGGAAAGAGGGACTTGGGCAAGGAGGGCTTGGGTAAGGAAGATTTGTACGAAGTCCGCAACGGCGCGGGAGGGCACGGCGATCCCTTTGGAGATCAAACGCCGCTGGAGTTCCAGCAGAGGAGGAAGGCGAAAACCCAGGCGTTCCCCTTGATCCCAGAAATCTTCCCTCCGCCCCTGCCACGCCCATTGCCCCCGGGAGAGTACCAGCACGCGATCGGCCCCGGCGACGTCCTCTATGCGGTGAGTCACTTGAACGATGGTCGCCCCCGCCCCGTGAAGATCCCGCAGCAGGTTTTCCACTTGTACCCTTCCCTCAGGATCCAGCATCGAAGTGGGCTCGTCCAGAACCAAACACTCGGCGTCTGCCGCCAAGGCGCCGGCCAGGGCCAGCCGCTGTTTTTCACCGCCCGACAAGGCGGAGGAAAGGGCCCCGCGCTTATGGGACAACCCCACTTTTCCCAAAGCCCACGCGATTTTCCTCTCGATCTCGGTGGGAGGCAGCCCCTGATTTTCCGGAGCAAAGGCGACGTCGTCCTCCACAACTGCGCCGACGATCTGGCTTTCAGGGTCTTGGAAAACGAGGCCCACCTTTCTGTGGATATCGGCAAGGGACTCGCCGTCTCCGCTGTCGTATCCATACAAACGACAGACGCCCTGCGAAGGAGTTTGCAGAGCGCCCAAAATTTTTACGAGAGTGGATTTCCCTGAGCCGTTATGCCCTAAAACACCGATCCACTCGCCCTTCGAGACATCAAGAGAAATGTCTTTCAGTATCCAATGGGTCTGGCCATGAGAAAAATCATGAGAAAAATCATGAGAAGAATCATAAGAAAAACTGACGTCTTTCAGGACAATGACAGTATCGGCTGTTTTTTTTCCGGTGTTTTCGGTTTTTTCCAAATTTCTTGATCCTGTCTCAGATACTCTTTCGATTCTATTTTTCGATCCTATTTTTCGATAAGCTGGATGACGGCCATAGGCGCGCTGTCTCCGAAACGGTTGCCCAACTTCACGATGCGCGTGTATCCCCCTTTGTCGAAAGACGCGTAGCGGGGGGCCAGCTCGTTGAAAAGTTTGATGGCCGCCTCTTTATGAGGCATACGGGAACGCACGATCCGGCGGTCCTGGATGGTGCCGCCCCGCGCCCGGGTGATGAGCTTTTCCGCCACGCGGCGCAATTCCTTGGCTCGCGTGACGGTCGTGGTGATTCGACCTTTCAAAAAAAGACTGGCCGCCATGTTGAACAACATCATCATTCTATGACTTCCATATCGCCCGAGGGTTCTATGGTCTGCACGGTGTCTCATTGTGTGTCACTCCTCCTTCGATGATTTGCCTTGAGTTTTGTCCCTGAGCTTCAATCCCGAACTGTCGAGTTTCTCTCCTATTTCCTTCAGGGAGATTTTGCCTAAATTGCGGATTTTCAGGAGGTCGTCTCGGGATTTCTGCAGCAAATCTCCTATCGTGTGTATGCCTCCCCGCAAAAGGCAGTTTTCGCTCCGAATCGAAAGCTCCAAATCTCGCACGGGACGGGCCAAAAATTCCAACTCTCCGCTCCCAGGTTTTCTGGAGAACGCGCTGTCCGGGTCGATCACACTGCCGCCTTTGACACCCAGGGGGGCCTCGTCTTTTTTCTCCAGGCCGGCGACCACGTAACCAAAGTAAGTCCCGATGATTTGCGATGCCTCGCAAACCGCCGCGTCGGGCGTCAGAATCCCGTTGGTCCAGAGTTGGACGATCAGCCGCTCGTAGTCCGTTCTCTGGCCTACACGAGCGGCCTCTACCTCGTAGTTCACCCGCAAAACCGGCGAAAAGACGGCGTCGGTGAGAAGGGCGTCCACCGGCAGATAGGGTGGCCGCGGACGCTCCGCCGAGAGGTATCCCGTCCCTTGTTCGATGTAAAGTTCCATCGACAAATGAGCGCCCTCCTCCAGCGTGCAGATCTTCGCGTCCGGGTCAACGAACTCGATTTCGCTGTCGACCTGAATGTCCTTCGCCGTCACCACCTTGGAACCTTCCAGCTCCAAATGCAGCACGCGGACGTCTTTGCTGTGGGAACGTATCGGAACGTGCTTCAGGTTCATCAAAATCTCTATGACGTCCTCCCGCACTCCCGGAATGGTGCTGAATTCGTGCAAAACACCTTCTATACGCACCGACACGATGGCCGCACCTTTAATTGAAGACAACAACACTCTCCGCAGAGCGTTGCCCAACGTCACGCCATATCCCCGCTCCAACGGTTCGAGAGTCAAACGTCCATAGGTCGAGGTATTTTCTTCCACTTTAATTTCAGGCCGCAAGATTCCCAACATATTTCATGCTCCTATCTTCGACGGAAGTCGAAACCGGGCCTGTTCTCTTCACCCAAATCGATACCATCCCAGCAAGGCCCTCAACGCGAAACCGCCTGACTATACTCGGCGTCTTTTAGGCGGGCGGCAGCCGTTGTGGGGAATGGGGGTCGTGTCCTTGATCTGGTTTACTTGAAGTCCGGCAGCTTGAAGAGAACGGATGGCCGACTCTCGGCCCGGCCCCGGTCCTTTGACGATGACGTCTATTTCTTGAACACCGGCCTCTTGAGCCCCTTTGGCTACCTGCTGCGCCGCTATCTGCGCGGCAAAGGGAGTGGATTTGCGGGTTCCCTTGAATCCCACATTGCCTCCGCTGGCCCAAGACAGAACGTTTCCGCCTTTGTCGCTGATGCACATGATGGTGTTGTTGAAGGTGGAATAAATATGGGCAACTCCATAACTTATATTTTTTTTCTCACGCTTTTTGCCTTTACGGACGGTCCTTTTAGCCACGCGTGTTTTCCCTCCTAAAATGGGCTGGTCTCGCCAGTCTTTGGTCTATCGGTCGATAAAAAAACTACTTGCCCGCCATTTTCTTGTTGGCGACGGTGCGGCGCGGCCCTTTGCGGGTTCTGGCGTTGGTCTTCGTTTTTTGTCCGCGCACGGGAAGGCCCTGTTTATGCCGAATTCCCCGGTAACACCCGATATCGATGAGACGCTTGATGTTCATCGACACCTCCCGGCGGAGATCTCCCTCGACCCTGTAATGATCTTCGATCTCCCGGCGCAATTTCTGCGCGTCTTCCTCGGACAAATCCTTCACTCTCGTGTCGGGATTCACGCCCGTTTTAGCCAAAATTTTCTGGGACGAGGGCAGCCCTATCCCGAAAATATAGGTCAGGGCGATTTCGATGCGCTTTTCTCGGGGGAGATCCACCCCTGATATACGAGCCATTCCTCTTTACCTCCTTGCGCCCTGTCGCTGCTTATGGCGCGGGTTGCGGCTGCAAATAACGCGTATGACGCCCTCGCGCCTGATGACACGACAAAATTCACATATCGGCTTCACCGACGGTTTCACCTTCATAGTCCCCACTCCTCATGACAAATCTTTTTAAATTTTCCAAAGCCTCACAGTGGCCCGAAACTATTTATAACGATAAATTATCCTTCCCCGGGTGAGGTCGTAGGGAGAAATTTCGACCAAAACCTTATCGCCCGGCAGTATCCGGATAAAGTGCATCCGCATTTTCCCTGACACATGGGCCAGAAGTTTATGTCCGTTTTCCAATTCTACGCGAAACATGGCATTGGGAAGAGGCTCCATTACCACTCCCTTAGCTTCGATGACGTCTTCCTTGCTCCCCACTTCTTTATTTGCCATTCGCTACCCTGCCTCTCCGTTCCGGCCTTTGTCTGCAAGCGTTTTCTTCTCGATCCGCCCCATCGTCTCACGCATCCTTCACGTCCAAAGTTCCCTTCAAGCGGGGTAAAATGCGACAAAGTTCCCCGCGATCGATGTTTTTCCCCGATTCGACCCACGCGGCCACCTCCGCGACAACCTGCGACGTTGCTTGAACATGCTTCGGATTCTTGTGTTTGGGTCGATCGACGTTGAATTTCATCCCGTCGGCCAAGGCCAGCTTGTCTTCACCGAGAAAACCCACGATCACGTATGCACGTCCAACATCTTTTCCCCTCTTGGAGATAACCACCTGGCCCACGCGGTACGCATTCAACAACTTGCCCATGGGGTCAGGATCTCGGGTCCCTCGTCCGTTATGACGATAGATCTCTCGAAATGCGCTGCATCGGAAGCATCGGCGGTAACGACGACCCATTCGTCCGATCCCAGCTCGACTTCTTCTTTTCCGGTCATGACCATAGGTTCGATGGCCAAAGTCATTCCCCGCTGTAAAACGACCCCTCGTCCCCGTTTCCCGAAGTTGGGGACTTGAGGCGCTTCATGCAGTTTTTTACCCACACCGTGACCGGTATAATCGCGAACGATCCCAAACCCTTGCTGCAAAACGTAGCTCTCCACTGCGTAGCCGATATCGCCCACGGTATTCCCTTTCAGGGCCGCCTCGATGGCAAGCCCCAGGGCCTTTTCCGTGACCTCCAGCAACTTCTTCCGGACAGGCCCCACAGTTCCCACAGGATAGGTACAGGCCGCGTCACCGTGGTATCCCTGGAGATAAACCCCCACGTCGACGCTGACAATGTCGCCCTCCTCCAGAAGCCGGGCATCGCTGGGAATCCCATGCACAACCTCTTGATTGACGGACGCACATATAGTACCCGGAAAAGGTTGAGCCGCGTGAAAGGGGCGGTAACCTTTGAATGAGGCCGTCCCGCCGCTGTCCGCAACGTATTTTTCCGCCACGCGGTCCAATTCGGCCGTGGAAACCCCCGGCCGGATCGTTTCCCTCAAGGCGTCGAGAATATCGGCGACGACCTTTCCCGCGTTGCGCATCAGGACAATTTCTTCCTTCGTCTTGAGGTATATCATCGAGCCAAAGCCGCCTGTATTTCCTTAAAGGTGTCTTCCGGAGAGTTGACGGCGTCTATGCTCCGCAACAATCCTTTTTTTTCGTACCATGCCATCAGCGGCGCGGTTTGTTCGCGATAGACGTCAAGACGCCGGCGAATCACCGGCTCCGTGTCGTCATCCCTTTGGTAAAGCTCTCCTTCGCACGCAAGGCACGTGGTCGTTCCGGGCGCCATAGCGAGGGCATTCCATATCTTTCCGCAGGAACGGCACGATCTCCGGTTGGTCAGACGACGAAGGAGAAGCTCTTCTTCTATTTTCAGATGTAAAACGGCGTCCAACGGACGGCCGAACTCTAGGAGCGTAACCTCCAGAGCCTCGGCCTGAGGGAGCGTGCGGGGAAAACCGTCCATCAAAAAATTGTCCGCCACGCCACTCTCGCGGAGCTTTTCCCTCACCATCTCCACGATGAGATCGTCGGGAACCAGTTCTCCCCTGTTCATAAAGTTCTCCGCCCGAATGCCGAATTCGGTCTTGTCTTTCAAATTCTGCCTCAGGATATCTCCCGTCGAAATATGGGCACAATCGTACCGCCCTTTCAACAAATCCGCCTGCGTTCCTTTACCCGACCCTGGCGCTCCTAAAAGGACCAATCGCACGACGCTATTCCCTCCTCGTTACATCCCTATTACATCCTTCTTATATCTTTCTTACATCCGAAGAAGACTTCCAGCTTTTCCTCTGGATTTTTTCAGAATTCCGTCGTAGTGGCGCATCAAAAGCTGCGCTTCGACCTGATGCACCGTGTCGAGCGCGACACCTACGACGATCAAAACTGCGGTCCCTCCGAAATAAAATCCTCTCACGCCCATCACCGAAGACATGAAGTTGGGAATAAGGGCGATAATGGCGAGGAAAACGGCCCCTCCCAGGGTGATGCGCTCCATCACCTTCGTGATGTAATCCGCTGTGGGCTGACCCGGGCGGATACCCAGAATGAATCCTCCGTACTTTTTCATGTTGTTGGCGATATCGCTGGCGTTGAACACCACGGCCGTGTAGAAGTACGAGAAGAAAATGATCAAGAAAATGTAACACAAGGTGTAAAACCAACTTCCCGGAGCGAAAAGCGCCTGGAAAAATTGGCCCACGCCGGTCTCGCTGAAATATTCCGCCACGGAGTAAGGGAAAATCAAAAGGGAGGAGGCGAAGATGATGGGAATAACCCCCGACTGGTTCACCTTCAGCGGGATAAACGTACTCTGCCCGCCGTAAATTTTGTTCCCCACAACCCGCTTGGCGTACTGAACGGGAAGTCTTCTTTGCCCCTCCTGAAGCAGGATGCAGCCGGCCACCACCGCCACCATCAGGACCAGGGCGATCAAAACCACCAAAATATTCATGGAACCGGCGAGAAGAAGGGTCCACGTCTGCCCGATCGCCCCGGGAATGCGCGCGACGATACCCGCAAAAATCAAAAGAGAGATGCCGTTGCCGATGCCGTGGTCCGAGAGTTCTTCCCCCAGCCACATGACCGCTATGGACCCTGCGGTGATGGTGGTGACGACGATGACGGCGTCGAAAAAGGCGCCGGAAAAAATTCCCAGGCTCCCCAGCCACGTCGTCATGCCCACGGCCTGCACCACGGCGAAAAGAATGGCGCCGTACCGGGTCCACTGGATGATCTTCTTCCGCCCTTCTTCGTTATCTTTCTGCAACTTTTCCAGGTACGGAACGATAACCACCAGAAGCTGCATGACGATGCTGGAGTTGATGTAGGGCGCCACGCCCAGCGAGAAAATACTGAAGCGGCTCAGGGCCCCCCCCGAAAAAATATTCAGGAAATCCAGCACTCCGCCGCTGCTGTTTTTGAAAAGTTCGGCCATAGCGCTGGTATTTATGCCCGGAGTTGGAATATGGGCTCCCAGCCGAAAGATGAAGAGGACAGCCACCGTAAAGAGTATCCGCCTCTTCAGATCGGGAAGCCTGAAAGCGTCGCCGAAGGACCCGAACACGTCAGATCACCTCGACCTTCCCGCCTACTGCCTCAATTTTTTTCCGGGCGCTTTCGCTCACGGCATTCACCTTTACCACAAACGCCCTGTCCACTTCCCCTTTGGCGAGCAGTTTCACCGGCTGAGAAGGAGAACGGACAAGCCCCGCCCGATACAGTTCCTCGACAGACACCTCGCCCCCCTCGAATTTAGAGGACAAAGAGCCCAAGTTCACCACTTGATACTCCTTGACGAAACGCGCGTTGTTGAAACCCCGTTTCGGAACTCTCCTGACCAGGGGCATCTGTCCTCCCTCGAAACCGGGGCGGACACCGCCTCCCGTACGAGATTTATGACCTTTATGCCCCTTGCCCGAGGTCTTGCCCGTTCCGCTTCCGATTCCCTGGCCCAGGCGCTTTGCCGCGTGTCTGGAGCCGGGGACAGGGCTAAGCTCGTGAAGATTCATTTGCTTCTCACCCCTCAGTCTTGACTTGCCCAGTCAACCAGATGCCGGACTTTTTCTATCATGCCGCGGATCTGCGGCGTGTCTTCGTGCTCCACCACGGATTGCAGTTTCGTAAAACCCAGCGCCTTGATAGTCCTCTTCTGACGCGAGGAAAAACCGATGGCGCTTTTGACCCACTTTACTTTGATCTTGGCCATTGACGGAGACCTCCTACTCGGCCGCTGCGGCGTGTTCGGGAACTTTTTTACCGCGCAGTTTGAAAATTTCGTCCACCGTCCGGCTTTCTCTGAGAGCTTCGAGGGTGGCCCAGGCCACGTTGATGGCGTTCGACGTGCGGCCAACTACCTTCGTAACCACGTCTTTCACCCCGCCCAGCTCCATGATGGCGCGCACGACACCGCCCGCAATGACTCCGGTTCCCGCCGGCGCGGGTTTCAAAAGGACTCGGGCGGCCCCGAACTCCCCCTGTATGGGATGGGGCACGGTATCGCCCTTGTGCTTCAACTCCACGAGGTCTTTGCTCGCTTTGTCGATCCCTTTACGCACGGCCTCGGAAATTTCTTTCGCCTTGCCGATGCCCACACCGACGTAACGTTCTCCGTCGCCGATCACCACAAGGACCGCAAACTTGAACCGCTTGCCTCCTTTGACGACTTTGCTCACCCGGTTGATGGCGACGACGCGTTCTTTCAGTTCCAGACCTTTGGCATCAATTCTCTTTTTGATCATATCCGAGATACTCTCCTCACTAGAACTTAGAACTTGAGCCCGGCTTCGCGAGCCGCGTCCGCCAAAGCCTTGACTTTTCCGTGATACATGTGGCCCCCGCGGTCGAAAACCACGGCTTCTATGCCTTTTGCTCTGGCCCGCTCCGCGGCCAGTTTCCCTACGACCCTGGCGGCGTCCACGTTGCAAGTTCCTTTCACAGCGCTTTTGACGGATTTCTCCAGCGTCGACGCCGTCGCCAGAGTATGTCCTCTGTCGTCGTCGATGATCTGCACGTAAATATGGCTTGAGCTATGATAAACAGCCATCCGCGGAGTTTCGGCCGTCCCGGCGAGGGTGCGGCGCAACCGCTCGTGCCGCACGACGCGCATATCGTTTCTGCTCCTTTTTTTCATCTGGCCCACCTCGCGCTGCCCATTACTTGGCGCCGGTCTTGCCGGCCTTGCGGACGACGTTTTCGTCCGAGTAGCGAATTCCTTTGCCGTGATAAGGCTCCGGCGGTCGATAACTGCGGATGATGGCGCAGGTCTCTCCCACAACTTGCTTGTCTATGCCTTTCACCACGAACTTGATAGGGTTTTCGACGACGATTTCAATGCCCTTGGGCGGGTCGTACTCCACAGGGTGAGAATATCCCAAGCTCAAAACGAGTTTTTTGCCCTGCATCTGCGCGCGCCAACCCACTCCGACGATCTCCAGAGTCTTCTGAAAACCGCTGGTCACCCCCGTCACCATGTTGGCGATCAGGGCCCGAGTCATGCCGTGCCACGCGCAGGTCTGTTTTTCGTTGTTATCTCGGTCCACGGTCACCCTGTCCTGCTCGACATTCACGTTGATTCCCGGCATGAGGGACGCGTCCAGCTCGCCTTTCGCGCCCTTCACGACGATTTTGTCCCCTTTGATCGTCACAGTGGTCCCCTTGGGAAGGGGAATGGCTTTTCGGCCTATACGAGACATCTCAAAGGCCTCCTCACCAGACGTAGCAGAGGACTTCTCCGCCCAAACCGAGCTTCGAGGCCTCCGCCCCCGTCTTCAAACCTTGAGACGTCGAAACGACCACCAAACCCAGGCCTCCCATAACCAAAGGCAGCTTGTTTTTGCCCACGTAAATTCTCCGGCCGGGTTTGCTGATTCTTCGAAGTCCCTGAATGACGCGCTCCCGTTCGGAGCCGTAAGCCAAAAAAATCCGAATTGAAGCGTAGGGTTTCTTGGGATCGGTGATCGTCTTGAAGTTCTTGATGTATCCCTCTTCCTTCAATATCCGGGCGATCGCCAGCTTCATTCTGCTGGTGGGGACATCCACGCTCTCGCTGTATATCATGTTTGCGTTGCGCACTCTCGTGAGCATATCCGCGATTGGATCGTTGACGTACATTCCGTTGCCTCCTTACCAGCTCGACTTCACGACGCCAGGGATCTTGCCCTCTCGGGCAAGTTTCCGGAAGCAACAGCGGCACATATCGAATAGTCGCATATAAGCGTGAACTCTGCCGCATATCGGGCATCGGTTATGCCGCCGCACCTCGAATTTCGGGGGCAGAGTCGCCTTATGTCTCATAGCTGTTCTCGCCATTTCTTCGATGTTCCCCCTCTAAAGATTCTTCACGAGTCCTCAGCGATTGAAGGGCAGGCCTATGCCCTTGAGAAGCGCGTGAGCTTCCTCGTCATTTTTTGCCGTCGTCACGATGGACACGTTCATCCCGCGAGAACGGATCACTTTGTCGTAGCTGATCTCCGGGAAAATGAGCTGTTCCCGCAACCCCAGGTTGTAGTTTCCCCGTCCGTCGAAGCCACGCTTCGAAACACCTTGAAAGTCTTTGATGCTGGGCAAAGCCAGGGAGATCAATCTGTCGAGAAACTCCCACATACGCACGCCCCGAAGTGTCACCGTACACGCCACGGGCATGCCCTCCCGCACCTTGAAACCGGCTACGGATTTCTTCGCCCGCTTCAAAAGCGGCTGCTGCCCCGTAATTGCTCGTAATTCCGCGATGGCCGCGTCCATAAACTTGATATCGAGCTTCGCGTCGCCCACGCCGATGTTCACCACGATCTTTTGGACCCGCGGCAGCTGCATCACATTCTTATACCCGAACTCTTTCATGAGCGCGGGACAAATTTCCGTCTTGTATTTTTCCAAAACACGCGGCGTCATGATCCTTCCTCCCTCTAGACTCGGTCAATGATCTCGTTGCATTTTCTGCAAACGCGAACCTTTTTCCCGCTCTCCAGGAAAGAACACCCCACTCGTGTTGCTGCTCCGCATTGGGGACACACCAGCATCACCTTGGACCCATAAATGGGAGCCTCTTGCTTGATGATGCCGGATTGAGGGTTTTTCTGGCTTGCCTTCACATGGCGGGAAACCATGTTGATTCCCTCTACCACGACCATATCTTTCGCGGGAATGTGACGCAGGATTTTGCCTTCTTTACCCTTGTCCTTACCGGATATGACACGAACCCGATCGTTTTTCTTGATCCTCATGGACATAACCGAACCCTGCCTCCTAGACCACTTCAGGTGCCAGAGAAAGAATGCGCATATATTTTTTCCCGCGCAGTTCCCGGCCTACAGGGCCAAAAATTCTCGTGCCTTTGGGCTCTCCGTTGTTGTCGATAACCACCGCTGCGTTGTCGTCGAAACGGACATAAGAACCATCCTGCCGCCGCACCTCTTTTTTTGTGCGGACGATGACCGCTTTCACGACGGATCCCTTGGCGATGTTGCTGTTGGGAATCGCCTCCCGCACGGAGGCGACGATGACGTCCCCGATGGTCCCCCATTTGCGTTTGCTGCCGCCCATGACCTGTATGCAAAAAAGTTTCCGGGCTCCGGAGTTGTCTGCGACGTTGAGTACTGTCGTCAACTGAATCATATCTACTCCTCCCCGGGCGTATCAGAATCGAAAACGGGCGCCCTCTGCACGATCTCCAAAAGCTCCCAGCGTTTCGTCTTGCTCAAAGGGCGGGTTTCGCGTATGCGAATCTGGTCTCCCATGCGGCAAACGTTCTCTTCATCGTGAGCCACGTATTTTTTGGCCTTGACGATGCGCTTGCCGTAAAGAGGATGCTCGGCATGACGGCTGACCTTGACCACCACCGTCTTGTCCATTTTATTGCTGACCACTACCCCCACGCGAGTCTTTCTGTGTGAAAGACCCGTATCCACTTTTGCTGCGGTTTCCATGGGCAGCTTACCTCCTATCCGCCGAGTCTTTCATTGCGCGGCTCTTCTCGCCGGCAATGGTCAGCACCCTGGCGATTGTTTTGCGGACATCTTTGATACGACTCGTATTCTTGAGCTGCCCAATGGCGTTTTGAAAACGAAGATTGAAAAGCTCTTCTTTATACTGACGATATTTCTCTTGAAGTTCATCCAGTCCCAGTTCACGAAGTTTCGCCGCGTCCATTACTGTTCACCACCCATACCCTCTCTCGCCACAATCTTCACCTTGATCGGCAGCTTGTGGGAGGCAGTACGAAAAGCTTGCTCCACAATATCCTTGGAAACGCCGGCGACTTCGAACATTACCCGGCCGCGCTTCACCGCCGCCACCCAGTACTCCGGGGCGCCTTTTCCTTTACCCATGCGTGTTTCGAGAGGTTTTTTAGTATAAGGCCTGTCCGGGAAAATACGAATCCAGATTTTCCCGCCTTTTTTCATTTTTCTCGAAATCGCTACGCGGGTCGCCTCGATTTGGCGCGCTGTGATCCACGCGTTTTCCTGCGCCTGGAGACCCCACTCCCCAAAGGCCACGCTGACGCCGCCTTTGGAAATTCCGCGTAAAGGGCTGCGATGAGATTTTCTGTACTTGACTCTGCTGGGCATAAGCATGATCTACCTACCCCCTCGGTCTCTCTTCGAACGCTGCTGCATCGGACGTTCGTTTTCCCGATCCCGATATATCCATATTTTGCATCCGATGACGCCGTACATGGTGATAGCCTCGGCGAACCCGTAGTCGATGTCCGCCCGTATGGTGGAAAGGGGCAGGCGTCCTTCGTTGTACCATTCGGTCCGCGCAATCTCCGCCCCGCCCAGACGCCCGGCTACCTGAGCTTTTATACCTTTGACGCCGGCTTTTGTCGCACGGAATATCGCCTGTTTCATCGCGCGCCGGAAAGAAATACGTCGCTCCAGCGCCGAGGCGATGTTTTCCGCCACCAACTGAGCCACAACGTCGGGGTTCTTGATCTCCTGGACGTTGATGATGACCTTGCCGCCCGTGAGCTTCTGAAGTTCGTCTTTGATGACCTGAATTTCCGTTCCGCCGCGGCCAATGACGACGCCTGGGCGGGCCGTCCAGATCGTGAAACGCACGACGTTGCCTACACGTTCGATTTCGACGCGGGAAATTCCGGCGCCATCCCATTTTTTCATGATCCACTCGCGAAGTTTCAGGTCTTCGTGCAGCTTCGCGGCGTAGTCTTTAGGGCTGGCGTACCACTTGGACTCCCACTCCGTCGTGACTCCTAATCTATACCCAACGGGATGTACTTTCTGTCCCACAACCCGAACCTCCTAACCTTCCGCGACCGTGACGGTCACATGGGATGTACGGTGTACATACGGATGGGCTCTCCCCATGGAAGCAGGCCGAAAACGCTTCATGGAGGGCCCCTGGTCGGCGTAAGCCGTCAGCACCCGCAGCTTGTCCGTGTCCATCCCGTAATTATGCTCGGCGTTGGCTATGGCGCTCTGTAAAACCTTGAGCACGACGCGAGCCGCTTTTTGAGGGCTAAAACGCAAAACCGTCATAGCTTCCTCCGCTTTTTTCCCCCGAATAAGAGCAAGAACTTGTCTGACTTTGGTCGGAGAAACCCTTATCTGGCGAACCATTGCTTTAGCTTGGTTTTTAACGACAGCCTCCATTTGTCCTTGCTCCTTCTACTTTCCTTTGGTAGAACGTTCCTGACCCGCATGGCGTCCGAACTTCCGGGTCTGGGCAAACTCCCCCAATTTATGTCCCACCATATTTTCGCTGATATACACCGGAAGGTGTATGCGCCCGTTGTGGACGGCGATGGTGTGACCGATCATCTGCGGAACCACGGTCGAACGGCGCGACCAGGTTTTCAATACTTTCTTGCTTCCGGAAGTGTTCATTTCCTCGACCCTGGCCAAGAGACGCTGCTCTATATAAGGTCCTTTCTTCGCAGAACGAGCCATCTTAAAGTTCCTCCTCGCGTTTACTTGTCATAACGACGACGAACGATCAGCCTGTCGGAAGGCTTGTTCTTGCGCGTACGGTAACCTTTGGCCGGCGTACCCCAGGGAGAGAGAGGGTGTTTGTTGCCCTTGCTCTTGCCTTCTCCTCCACCCATAGGGTGATCCACGGGATTCATGACCATACCCCGTACCGAGGAACGGCGCCCCAGATAGCGGGTCTTCCCCGCCTTGCCCAGGGAAACGTTCTCGTGGTCTTCGTTACCGACCTGCCCTACGGTGGCTGTACACTCCTGCAAAATCAATCGAAGCTCCCCGCTGGGCATACGCAGGTATGCGTACTTGCCTTCTTTTGCCATCAGCTGTGCCGACGTCCCCGCCGAACGCACCAACTTGCCTCCACGCCCGGGCTCCAACTCCAGATTGTGGACGATGGTGCCCACCGGCATGTCTTTCAACTTCAAAGCATTGCCCGGAGTGATGTCCGCCTCCGGTCCCGCGAGGATCGTGTCCCCTACCTTGAGCCCCTTGGGAAGAAGGATGTAGCGCTTTTCGCCGTCGGCGTAGTTGACGAGAGCGATACGGGCGTTGCGATTGGGATCGTACTCCACCGTCGCCACTTTGCCGGGGATTCCCAATTTATCGCGCCGAAAATCGATGATGCGATACGTTCTTTTATGCCCTCCGCCGATATGGCGCATCGTGATACGTCCTGTGTTGTTACGACCGCCGCTTTTACGCAACTCGATCGTCAGTGAACGCTCGGGTTTCGTGGCGGTGATATCGTCACGAGCCTGGATGGTCATCTGTCTGCGGCTTGGGGTATACGGTTTAAACTGTTTGATCGACATGGCTGTTTTACCCCTTCCTAAACACTGGCGCCCTCGAAGAACTCGATCCTCTGCCCTGCGGGCAAAGCCACGATAGCCTTCTTCCAGGAACGTGTCTTACCGAGGAAAGCCCCCATACGTTTGGGTTTCGAGGGAACATTCATCGTATTGACGCTCAATACCTTCACTTTGAAAATCTGCTCGACGGCATGACGGATTTGGATTTTGTTGGCGTTTCTGTGGACCTCGAAGGTGTACTTGTTCTGTGCCATGAGGGAGTTGCTTTTTTCCGTCATAATCGGCTTGATGATAATATCGTGGGCGGCCAAATTCATTTTGAATATACCTCCTCCAGGCGCGCGACCACTTCCGGGGTCACCACCAGGGTTTTTGAATTGAGAAGGTCATATACATTGATGCTGGCGACGTTCATGATTTTGGTATTGGGAAGGTTACGCGCCGAGCGCGCAACGTTGTCTCCGTTGCCGTGGAATACCACCAGGGCCTTTTCGGCGCGGATAGTCTCCATAAACTTCTTGACGGCCTTTGTGGAGGGCTTCTCCAGATCGAAGCTCTTCACCACCGTAAACAACTCGTCCCTGACCTTCATGGAAAGAGCGCTCAGCATTGCCAAACGGCGGACTTTTTTATTGACTTTCTGGGAATAATCTCGCGGCTTGGGGCCGTGGGCGACACCGCCATGTACCCATATGGGAGAACGTGTGCTGCCTTGACGGGCCCGTCCGGTGTGCTTTTGCTTCCAGGGCTTTTTCCCCCCGCCGGAGACGTCCCCCCGGGTTTTAGTGGAATGGGTTCCCTGTCTCGCGTTCGCCAGATGAGCCACGACAACCTGGTGCATAGCGGGCACGTGCAACGGCGCGTCGAAAACCGCCTCGGAGAGGGTCAGCTCTCCGGCATCATTGCCGTCGAAATCCACTATTTTGATCGTAGGCATAGTCTTCAATACCCTCCTTCAAATCCATACATTATTTTTTATAGAGGGTGACCAGGCTGTTTTTAGCTCCTGGGACAGCCCCCTTGAGAAGGAGGAGGTTATTTTCAACGTCCACGGCTACAATCGTCAGATTCTTGACCGTCACCTTTTCGCTTCCCATATGCCCCGGCATGCGTTTCCCCGGAAATATGCGGCCCGGGTAAGAAATGGCGCCGCTGGAGCCCCCATGACGGTGCATGACCGACGTTCCATGACTGAACTGCTGGCCGGCGAAGTGATACCTCTTCATGACACCGGCGAACCCTTTACCCTTGCTTATGCCGCTGATGTCGATTTTTTCGCCCGGCTCGAACAAATCCACCTTGATCTCCTGCCCAATTTTATATTCTTCCGTCTTGTCCATTCTGAACTCGCGGAGCGTCCGCTTGGGCTCCACTTCGATCTTATCGAAAAAGCCTTTGAGGGGTTTGGACAGCTTGTGCGGTTTCACCGCGCCATAGCCGAGAAGAACGGCAGAATACCCGTTCTGTTCAGGGGTTCGGATGGCGACCACGGGACAAGGCCCCGCCGCAACCACCGTAACCGCCACGGCTTGTCCTTGCTCGTTGAAAATTTGGGTCATGCCGATCTTCTTCCCCAGTATTCCTATACCCATCTTTTTCTCTCCTTTCAGCCAGCGCTTCCCTTGATGAAAAAACTACAACTTGATCTGGATATCCACTCCAGAGGGAAGATTGAGCTGCATCAACGCGTCCATCGTCTTCTGCGTCGGATTGACAATATCGATCAATCGCTTATGCGTTCTTGTTTCAAATTGCTCTCTCGCGTCCTTGTCCTTGTGGGGCGACTTGAGAACCGTCACTTTGCTGATTTCTGTGGGAAGAGGAATAGGGCCAGACACCACGGCTCCGCTCCTTTCCGCCGTCTCTGCGATTTGCGACGCGGAGGTATCAAGAACTCTATGATCGAACGCCTTCAAGCGAATACGAATTTTTTTCGCCACTTGGATATTCCTCTACTCAGGCTCTCACTGGAGAATCTGGGTGACAACGCCGGCGCCCACCGTATGGCCGCCCTCGCGCACCGCGAAACGCAGTCCCTCTTCCATGGCGATAGGCACGATCAGCTCCACCTCGAAGTTCGCGTTGTCTCCGGGCATTACCATTTCCACTCCGTCCGGAAGTTTGATCCCGCCCGTCACGTCCGTCGTGCGGAAGTAGAACTGCGGCTTGTACCCCGCGAAGAACGGCGTATGGCGTCCGCC
>JAISLU010000026.1 GCA_031277095.1 Synergistaceae bacterium | reverse complement strand
AATTGATGGTAAGCGCGTTATCTACCATGCAACAAAAACTCAAAAGGTATCTATGACGCATTTGGTGTATCGGTACCAGTGTAGTGTCGTTACAACTTTTCGCGGGAATTTAGGTTATATGTGCCGGTCGCTGATTCAAGCACAAATAAATGTGATCAACAGAGCACGTAAACTTATCTTTGCAAAGACGTAACTCGTTTTTGACGGTCTACAGATACGCAACATATTTGCCCACGACCTTTAGGCCTGTAGCGGGCAAACCGCTTTCTTAACTTGCTTCCGAAAACACACAATCGTCCTTCGGAAAAGCGGATGCACCGAGGGACGATTGTGTGTTTTCGGTATGGATGGATTCTGTCGTTTAAGCTACGAGCGCCTTCCCCGCCGCGAAGGTGCGCTTCAGAAGGTCGTCCGTCAAAGCGGCGTCTCCGGCGTTGGTGGTTCCGGAGCAGAAGAGAGACTCCGTCACGGTCCATCCGAAGCCGGCAAAAATGTCTTGAACTTTTTTGGCGACCCCCTGGTACAAGTCTGGGCTGCCCTGACTGTAAAGAGCCAGCACCTTTTTACCGGGGTAACGCGGCTTGAAGTCCGCCCCGATCACAGGAAACAGCCTGTCTATCCACATTTTGACCTGTCCCGTGACGTCGTAGAAATAAATGGGGGAGCTGAATATGACGGCGTCCGACTGCTTGATGTCTTCGTACATGGGCTGCAGATAGTCTTTGGTGGCGCAGCCTTCGTGCGATCTGCAATAAAAACATCCCTGGCATCCTTTGACCCCATCTGCGTTGAGGTCGTAAATTTTTACCTCGGCACCGGCGGAACGGGCACCTTTGACCGCCTCGTCGATCAAACGGGCAGTAGTCCCGTTTTCTCGCGGGCTTCCCGCAAAGACAACGATCTTTTTCATTAAGACAACACCCCTTTTGTTGGATTTTTTTCCCCTCTTTCATTTTACAAGCAAGGCCGGATTAATCAACTCGACTTTTAAAGTTATTAGGAAGAGATTTATGATTACAAAAAAGAGGAGGTAGTGTCCTCCTCCTCTTTTCTCGCCGACGCGGCAAATCCATCGAATCTTTCAGATCAATTATTCAGATCAATGATCTAAATGAAATATTCAAAACAAATCTCCAGACAAAACCTCCGGATCGAATTTTTTGGCTCAAGAGCCCGAATCGATGTTTCGGTCTTTGAAAAGGTCGCCCATGGTGTAATTGGCCACCTCTTCCTGCATCGCTTTTGGATGCTTTTCCTGTTCCCCGCGGGCGGAGCTGCGTTTTTTATTGCCTTCTTCCTCGCGAGGAGCGCGATGCTCCGGTTCCTCCAGGGCGCTGAGGGAGAGGCGCATCCTGCGTTGATCGGGATTGACTTCGATCACGCGGGCCGTCACCTCTTGTTTTTCCTGCAGTACGTCGCCGGGTTTTTCTACGCGCTTTGTGCTGAGCTGAGAAATATGGATAAGGGCCTCCACACCTTCCTCAACCTCCACAAAGGCCCCGAACTCCGCCAAACGCACGACCTTCACCGTGATGTCCTGGCCCTTTTTGTACCGCTCATCAATGTTTTTCCACGGATCGTGAAGCTGCTTGAAGCCCAGGCTAATGCGGCGCTTGCCGGTGTCGATCTCCAACACCTGCACCTGCACCTCCTGCCCCTTGCGGAAAACCTCTTTGGGGTGGCGGATTCTGGCCCAGCTGATGTCTCCGATATGGACAAGCCCCTCCACGCCGGGCTCGATTTCCACGAAGGCGCCGAAATCCGTGACGTTGGTGACCGGCCCCGTGAGCATGGCACCCTTTTGGATACGATCCACCACGGAGTCCCAGGGGTCCCCCTCCACCTGCTTGATGCTGAGAGAGATTCGGTTGTTTTCGTGGTCGATGCCGATGACCTTCACCGTGACTTTATCGCCCTTCTTGAAGGCGTCCTTGATGCGGACATTGCGCTTCCAGGAAATTTCGCTCATGTGGACCAAACCGTCCACCGCTCCGATGTTCACGAAGACGCCGAAGTCGGTCAGGCTGCTGACCTCTCCCTCGATGACGCTGCCCACCGCGACTTCCTCGTAGAACTTGGCCCGCTGCTCGGCGGCCTCTTTCTCCACCAGGGACTTTCTCGAAAAGACGATCCTGTGTTTCCGGCGGTCTTTTTCGAGCAATTTAACGTCAAAAACCTCACCCATAAACTTGTTCAGGTTAACCCCCCTGCCGTCGGCGGCAAGATGAGAAATGGGAATGAACCCTTCCAGTCCGCAGCAATCCACCATCAAACCGCCTTTGACCTTGCGGAGGGCCTCTACTTGAACGATCTCGTTTTGGGCGAGTTTGTCTTCAAATTCACTCCATCGACGATCAAATTCATGACGCCAACGGCTCAATAGAAGTTGAGCTTCCTCCCCTTCTCGGATGCTGACGACTTGAACCTCTACGTTATCTCCCACCTGAGGTTTTTCCGCGTCTCCGACCAAGATGCGATGCGTCCACTCCTTGGCGGGAAGATAGCCCTCGCACTTGTAGCTGACGTCCACCAGCCAGCCATTTTCGGTCTCTCCGATGACGGTTCCCGTTCGTATCTCGCCCTTGCGAAGATCGGAGAGAGCGATCTGCTCCATCATGCTCTCCATCGTTTCTTGAACTTCTGTGTCCTGAACATCTGCTTCCTGCATTGCCGCTTCTTGGTTTTCCGTTTCTTGTACCGCGCCGTTTTCCATAACCTGCTCCATTGCCACCTAGCCCCCTTGACTGCCTACATTCTCGCAATTTTATTACAAACATCGGTGATGAGCCACTGAGGCGTGCTGGCCCCTGCGGCTATTCCAATTTTGGTCTTTCCTTCAAGCCACCCCCCATCCATCCCGTCGGCACTTTCTATCCAAAGGACGTCCATCCCGTTTGCCCTGGCTATGTCCCGGAGCTTTGCGGTATTGGCGCTCTCTTTGCCGCCCACGAGAACCACCCCGTCCACCCTGCCCGCAAGACGGCGCACAGCCTCCTGACGTTCCACCGTCGCCTTGCAAATGGTATTGCAAACGCACAGCTCACCTGTCTTCGGCACCAACACAAAAGCGATGTCGGCAAGGAGCTCCTCTTGTTGTGTGGTTTGGGAGATCAATGCGACACGGGATCGTTTCGGCAAATTTCCGGCTTCCGCCGCGTCCGCCACCACGTCGACAGGTCCATCGACGTAACCCATGATCGACCGTATTTCCGGGTGCAGGGCGTCGCCCAGCAAAACGACGTCGTAGCCCTGGGACGACAGCGCACCGGCGCGTTCTTGGGCTCGACGAACGTGAGGACAGGTCATGTCCACAATCGCTCCCCCTTTGCTCCGGAGCTTTTCCATTACGGCCCTGGGCTCTCCGTGGGCGCGAATGAGAACCGTCGCCCCCTCCGGAATCGCGCTTTCGTCCTCGGCCACTTGCAACCCCATGGCCCTGAGACGCGCCACTTCTTGGGGATTGTGAATCGGCATCCCGATAGACCAGATTTCCGCGCCCTCCGCTGAAGACTCCAAGGTGTTTACAATTGCATCTACCGCCCGTTTTACGCCGAAACAAAACCCGGCCCGGTCGGCCATGACGATTTCCTTCACTCCGATCAGTCCTGAAATCAACATTCAACATGCCTCTTTACGGCCTCCAGAATATCCGCCCGTAAAGCGCAAACACTCGATACCGATACATCATACCATAAGGTAGGCGCAAATTTTCCGAACCAAGTCTTTTGTCGGCGGCAGAATGCTTTCGTTCGACGAATATCTTCCTCCAGAGCGTCCTCGAAGGTCATCGTCCCGCGGCAGTAAGCGGCGAGTTCTCTGTAGCCGAATCCTTGCATGGAGGGGAATCGCTCGTCGAAGCCGTTTTTCAGAAGCCACTCGACCTCCTGGGGATAACCCGACGCAAATTGTTTGCGAACGCGGGACGCGATGTTTTCATAAAGTTCCGTGCGCGGACGGTCGAGGCCGATATAGAGGACGTTCAGCTCCGAACGCAGCTTTTGCCCCTCGGCGAAAAGCCGGGAAGGAGGCGTTCCGGTAAGCGCGTGGATCTCCAAGGCGCGGGACACCCGTCTCACGTCGTGGGGATGGAGCCGGGCGGCCGTCTCTTCGTCCACCTCCGCCAGCCTTCGATGAAGGGCTTCCGGCCCCTCCGCCTCCGCGAAACCCTCGAAACACGCTCGGGTCTCGCGGTCGCAGGGCAAATTGGAGTTCAGCGTCCCGCTGAAGAGCGCCTTGTAATAAAAAGGCGTTCCCCCTACGAAGAGCGGAACGCGTCCCCGAGCGCGTATTCGCGCGGCGGCCTTTTGGGCCAGGTCCACGAAAGCGGCGGCGGTGAAAGGCTCGTCGGGATCCACTACGTCGATAACGTGGTGAAGAATGGAACGCCGGTCCGAGAGGGAAACTTTATCCGTGCCCACGTCCATGTAGCGGTAAACTTGACGCGAGTCCACCGAAATCACCTCGGCGTTCAGGGCCGCCGCCAGCTCCAAGCTCAAAGAAGTTTTGCCCACTGCGGTGGATCCGATGATCGCCACCACGGGATAACCCTGCGCCACCCTACGCCCCCCCTCGAAGCCTCTTTAGAAGCCTTTAAAGCCCTCAACAAGCATTATAAGAAGCATCTATATCAAGAGGCATTCGGAAAATACGCGATTCTCGAACTCGCTTCCAGAAAAAATTATAGTATACTTTCATATCATTCATCTCATTTCATTTAAGCCAAACAAAGGATCTGATAGCATGGTTTATGAAGGAGTCATATACAGACCTCCATCGGAGGCGGACAGTTTGCTCGTGCAGGTGACCATCGGTTGCTCGTGGAACAAATGCACTTTCTGCAGCATGTACAAAGAGAAACAGTACCGCATTCGCTCCATGGAGGAGATCATGGCGGACCTGAGGGAGGCGGAGAGGTACCGAGGCCGGTTCAGGCGCATTTTTTTGTGCGACGGCGACGCGCTGGCGCTGCCCACGTCGTTTTTGGCCAAGATCTTGGAAGACATAGCCCAAAGGTTTCCGGGGATCGACGGGGTGCGGGTCTACGCTTCCGCCCGGGATGTCCTGCAAAAGGGGACGGAGGACATGAGAACGCTGGGCGGGCTGGGTCTCGATATGGCCTATATCGGCTTGGAGTCCGGCAGCGACAAGGTTCTCTCCGCCGTCAACAAGGGCATCACCAAACAGGAAATGATCGACGCGGCCGCCGTGCTGAGAAACGCCGGAATCAAACAGTCCATCAGCGTCATCTCCGGCCTTGGCGGCGAAGAATTGTCGGAGGAGCATATTTTGGAAACGGCGGACGCGCTGAACAAAATGCAGCCGGAATACTTGGGGCTCCTGGTGCTGCACGAGGGAGAGGACGTGGGTCTGTACTACGTAAACGAGGAAAAGGGCCTTCGGGTGCCCTCCTCCCGTCAGGTGCTGACGGAGATGCGTCTTTTGGTCGAACGCCTGGAGTTGGAGAATTGTTTTTTCACCAGCGCCCACGTTTCCAATTATTTTTACGTGAAGGGCCGCCTTTCTCGAGAAAAACAGAAAATACTCGCGCAAATCGACAGCGTTTATAGTGAATTAAGATAAAAAACCTAAAGTTAGAATAGCTAAAAAACAAGCCAATTGCTCTATTGAGCGCGTGCAAATTTAACATTTTTAAAGTTAAACGACTATTACAAAAATCGATAAGGAGAGTTGACGATGAAATCCAGCATTGACGAGGCGATAGTCGCATACGTCGACAAAAACAGCGAGGCGATGCAGAAAGAATGGCTGGAGGTCATGTCCATTCCCGGAAAATCCAGCGAAGAAGGAGAAAGAACCGCGTGGTTCGCGGCCAAGTTCCGGGAGGTGGGACTGGAGGGCGTCACGGTGGACGACGTGGGCAACGTCTGGGGAACCATGAAGGGCAACCCCGGCGAGGAGGTCGTGGTCGTCACGGGGCACATGGACAGCGTGTTCTCCAACGACACCCCCCTCTCTCCCAAAATCCAAGACGGCTGGGTACACTGCCCCGGAGCGGGGGACGACGTGCCCGCCCCCCTGGCGCTCACCTGGCTGAAAAAGGGACTGGACTCTCTGGGTATCACCCCCGCCTGCAACGTACTCTTTTTGGCCACCGTCCAGGAGGAGATCGGCCTGAGGGGCATGACACACTTTCTGACCAACGCCGTCAAAGAGGGCCGAAAGCCGGACATGGTGGTGGCGGTGGACGGACAGTTGGGGGACGTGGTGGTGGGAGCCCTCGGTATCGATTGGTACAAAGTCCGCGCCCACACCCCCGCCGGTCACACCTTGAGAAGTACGGGGAAGCCCTCTGCCGTCAAGAGTCTCGCGCTGGCCATCACCGAGGCCTACACGTTTCAGAGGGAGCAGGAACCACCCGTCTTCCTCAATCTGGGGGTTATCGGGGGCGGCACCACGGAGAACGCGATCTGCGAAGAGGCGTGGGTGACCCTCGACATGCGCTCCACCGATGCGAAAGCCCTGGAAACCCTCGAGCGCGACGTTTTCGCCGCGATGGAAAAGGCCATCGTCGATTCCGGGGCAACGTTCAGCAAGGAGCAGCTCTCCCACATCGCAGCGGGGCAGCAGCCCGACGCGGCCGACTTGAAGGTGGTCCGCACGGCGGTGGAGGTTTTGAAAGATCTGGGATACGAAGAGCTTCCCCTCAAGAACATGGGGGCCACCGACGGCAACATCTCCATCTCCATGGGCATTCCCACGGTCTCCGTCGGGGTTGTCAAAAGCGAGAACGCCCATTCCACCCAAGAACGAGCCAAACTCGACAGCTTCCCCCTGGGCATGAAACAGCTCCTGATGATCGTAACGCGCCTGAAATAGTGTTTTTTGTTGGGGTTATCGGGGTTGAATCCGAAGTTTGTTTATCAATTCAACCTCGTCAACTCAACCCCGCCCTCAATCAACTCGACTCCCAATCCATCTAATCCCAATTCCCCTCGACCTGGGTCCGACGACCTCGGTCCGCCAATCCCGAAATGTCTCAACTGTTTTTCAGGTGTTCGAGGTAGGACTTTTCCAGTTTGGAAAGGACGGCAAAAACTTTTTCCACCAGACGTTTATTGCCGGCACTGTAGTACATGACGGCATTTTTCACGTCTTGCTCCGCCGTCGCGTGGTAGGTAGAAAAAATTTCTGTCCCCACCAGCACGTTGTCTTTAGGGTTCAGCATATCTTTTGCGTTTTCGATATGGGGGTACTTTTTCCTGATCTTTTTTTGATGAACGCGCCAGCGCACCTGCATCAACCCGTAATCCCCTCCCCGTGACACCGCGTCGTGCCTGGCGGAGGATTCGTTGACCACCATCGCGGCGATGACAAAGGGATCCTGGCCGAATTTTTCGCTCGCCTGCATGATAAAAACCGCATACTCGTACGCCCGGGCGTCGCTGAGTTTTTTATTGTATTGTTGGAACAACGCGGCGATGCTTTTCCGCTTCGCTTCGTTTTTTTTGCGAACATCCTGCTCCCCCTTGGCGGAAAGAGCGGGCATCTTGGGGAAGATCAATTTGACGGGTTCTCTTTTGGGCTTGAACACCGGAAAATCGTAACGCTCCGGCTCCGCGTGAGCGACGCCAAAACCATTCAAAACTACGACGACAGCAACTGCAAACAGGACGACCCTAAAAAAATTTCTCAATCGATGACACCTCCGCTGCGACAGACAAATTTTCAAATTTTCTCTTGTCCTGGTTGTCAAGTCATACCTGAATAAAGAACCCTCTTTTCAATCTAATCAATCCAATCGATTCAAGATCAATCATCCAAGAAGCGAGGTACGAAATCCCCCATACGAAAAATCGCATTTGGGTTCGCACCAACAGGCATGCCTACTCTACGACCCCCCTTTTTTTACAACGAATATTCGAGCGTACACTATAGCACAGGATTCAAAAGAAACAGCAAAGACGCGATAAAGAAGAAAATCAAAAAAAATTAACAAAAATCAACAAAAAATAAAGAAGAATTTTTAAAAAGAATTTTTAAAAAAATTTGCCGGCTCACTTCTTCATCTGTTTTTTGTTTTTGGGAAGACCTTTTTGGGGCGTATTGTGCTTCTCCGCAGATTTATTTTCATTTGAGGCATCTTTCTGGTCTCTTAATTCCTGCTTTTTCAGCTCCTTCGCGGTAGCCGTGCCCTTGCCGTATTTGACCACCGCCTCTTTCCAGGTCCCGTTCTCGTCGGGAGAATAATCGCCTACGGCCTTGCGAAGGTCCACAAGGGCAATGTACATGCCTTGAATCGCGTTCAGGTAGTCCGTGCGCACCCGCTGGTTTTCCGTCTGAGCGTTGATCAGGTCGATCTGAGCGCCCATTCCTTCGTTGTACATCAGCTCCGTAATGCGCAACTCTTCATCGGAGCGCTCCACCTGGCGCTTTTTGTCCTGCTCCAGGGCCGCGGCTTTCTCCCAGTTGTTGCGCGCGACCTTCAGGTCCACGTCCGCCGCGCTTTCCGCGGAACGAAGGGAAGCCTCGGCGGCCTGCACTAGCCTGTCCATGTTCAGGGCGCCGTACTTGGTCGCGTTGCCGTCCAGGAGAGGAATATTCAAGCTCAAAGACCCGCCCAACTCCCCGTCCTGGGGGCTGGAGGAGTTCCAAGGTTCCGCCCAAGGCGTCCAGCGGATGGTTCCCGTCAAAGTGGGGGACATGCCCTTGGCCGCCAGCTTCTTTAGAATTTTACTCCGCTCCAGGGCCAGTCGGGAAGCGCGGACGTCGGGGCGAAAAAGAAGGGCTTTCTCGAGGCTGACGGACACGTCGAAAGTGGGGACGAACAAAGGCTCCTCCACGGGCACGACGTCTCCCCCATTGGCTCCCGTCAGGGCGGTCAGAGTCGCCAAACGGTTGCGGTACAGAGCTTCTGCCTCCGTCACGAGGCTTTCGGCCGCGACGACCTGCGCCTCCGCGCGGATAAGGTCCAATTTGGGAACCAACTGTTGTTTATATTTTTCCTCGGTCACACGGCTGTTTTCCCTCCGCTGGCGCAGAACGTCCTTCTGAAGGGCGATGTTTTCCCGAGCCAGCACCGCGGACCAGTAATTTTCCTCGGCCGCGGCGACGAGAGTGTTGACGTTGCTGTCGAACTCGGCGCGCTGCCGTTCGTAGGAAAGAATTTGCTGCTGCTCGTCGAGGGTGTTTGTCCCCGAAATATCGATGCGCTGGGTAAGAGACAAGGCGGTATTGTAGACCATGGTGTTTCTGTTGTGTTTTTCCTCCGTCTTCTGGTCGGTGACGTAGGAGGCGGAGCCGGAAAGAGTAACGCTGGGCCGCTGCGGCGCTACGGAGGCCAGCACTCCGTAGTAAGCGGCCTCTACGGACCGAATTCCGGACTGTAGGGTATGGTTCCCCTCCTTCACCATCTCCAGATATCTATCGAGACCGACTTCCTCGGCGGCAAAGGAGCCCGGCGGCCATAGCAACGTCAATATCCACAGCAACACGGCACCCAAAAATAAATTTCGTTTCACATCGTCCACCTCAATTACGTAAAGTCCCTCAATTATATAACGATATGACGCAAGAGTTCAAATTTAAACGTTCAAGCTCAGGGGGGCGGAGTTCGTTCGCCCAAAAGCGAGCTCACAAATGGGAATTGGACGTAGGGGGGTGAGATTAAGGAGGTTTGAACGGTTACCGCATTTCGCTCTCCTCCTGTAAACGTTCCCATTCACCATGCCTGGGCGCCGTTGGCGTAATAGTGCAGGAGGCGGGGATGCAGCAGCGTGTTGACCGCCACGTCCGACGGGCGTTCATCGCGCCCGAAGGCGAACAGCGATCCGAAATTCTCTCGATTCAGGTAAGACATGGGCAGGTCCTCCGCCAATCGAAAAGAGGGCTGGGACGGAAGGGCCAGATTGAACCCCCAGTCGCCGAAAGACGGGACGTACACGTGATAGGGCAACACCACGGGAAACTCCGCACTCATGGTCTTGTTGATGCACCAGAACGCCTCTCGGGTGTGGAAGGGGCTGGTGGACTGAGTGACCATGACGCCGTCCGGCGCGAGGTTCTTCCGCGCCAGCCTGTAGAACGCGCGGGTGTACAGCTTGTTTAGGGCTTCGTTGTTCGGGTCGGGCAGGTCGGCGATGATCAGGTCGTAAAGCTCGCGGCTGCGGCGCAGAAAGACAAAGGCATCCTCGAACACGAGACGGACTCGATCGTCCTCCAATGCCCCTCGGTTCAGCTTGGCGATGAGGGGGTTGCTGCGGCACAAGTCCACCAGCTCCTGGTCGATGTCCACGAGGGTGATTTCTCGGACGCCCCCATACTTCAAAAGCTCCCGGGCGGCCAATCCGTCGCCTGCCCCCAGCAGCAGCACCCGGGAGGCATCCGGTCGGGCGGCCATGGGCACGTGGACCAGAACCTCGTGGTATCGGTACTCGTCCAAAGAAGAAAACTGCACGTTGCCGTCGATGAAAAGGCGCAAGTCGTCTTTGTGCCGCGTGAGCACCACCTTTTGATAGGGCGTCCGGCGGCTCAGAATGACCTGATCCCGATAAAGTCCCTCCTCCAGCTCCGCCGTAACCGCGTTTCCCGCGAAGGTAAAGGTCAGCAGCAACACGGCACCCAGGCACGCGGCGCCCCGGAGCGTCCGGAGGCGGACGATATGCTCCCCGTAGAGAAAGACGATCAGTACCGCCGCCCCGAAGTTGAGCAGCCCCGCGAAAAAGGCCACCGTCACGTGCCCCAGGGCGGGAAGCAGCACAAGGGGAAAAAGAAGGGAGCCCACCAGCCCCCCCAGATAATCGAAGGCGAAAAGATCCGCCAAGGCGCTGCGCAGGTTTTGGCGGTTCTGATCGAAGATGCGCACCAGCAGGGGAACTTCCAGCCCCACCAGAAGCCCTATGAACAACACCATGAAGACCATCAGGAGCGGGTAGGCGTTGGTGTAGGTGTAACACAAAAACAGCGCCATGCTGGAAAACCCGCCCACGAGTCCCAGCAAAATCTCCACCGTCACCAAGGCGTCGAACAATCCGAGCAAAAAGTACTTAGACACATAGGACCCAAGCCCCATCGAAAAGAGGTACAGACCGATGGTTTTAGAGAACTGCAACACGCTGTCTCCCAGCAAATAGGAACTGAGGCTGCCGATAATCAGCTCGTAGACCACGGAGCAGATGGAGACGACCAGTGTGGTGAACAGCAGAAACGCCGTGTTGAAGGGTTTCTCCCCCTCTCCTGGCATTTTTTACTGGATGGCCCCGCTCACGACCAGGGCGATAGCGATGAAAAAGCCTCCCAGCGCAAAGCCCACCGCCGTGTTGTGTTCGTCGATATGCTTGTTCAAGTCGTGTTTGCGCAGCAGCAGGGCCAGCGACAGATAGCCGATGACGAACAACACAAGTCCGACACCGGTGTAGATCAGGGTGGAAACGAGCCCTTCCGCGAATTTTTCACCTTCCCACATGTCTCTACCTCCCTATCATGGACGACCGGATGACGATGCCTATGGCGATGAACAGGCCGCCCACCAGGGCACCCACCGCCGTATTTTTCTCCTCGAAGATCTCCTTGCGGAAGTCGCAGGGGATGACCCAGTCGATCACAAAAAATCCCGCAATCAACAGAACGATCGAGAGCAAGCCATACAAAAACGCCTCCAATATCACCATGCCCCACAACACCTTTCTGAATTTAAGCTCAGGGGGGCGGAGCTCGTTCGGCCAAGAGCGGCCTCACTGGCCCCCCCGAGACCCCCCTGGTCACACTTGAGGGGGACGGAGCTCGTTTGGCCAAAAACAACCTTGCTGGTCCCCCGAGACCCCCCCTGGTTACGCGACTCTATTTTCCGAAATGACTGCCTCCGCCGGAGGAGCGGCGCGCGGAGACGCTGGCTTGACGCGCGCTGGCGACGGCGGGAGTATACCGGCCCGTGTCGATGCTTTGGGACATCGTCCTCTGTCCGCTTCTGTACCACCTGCGGCTGCCGTAGTACAGTCCCAAGGCCCTGCGGGCGGAACGCGGACGGTAGGCTGTGTAACTCCCTTCCCTCGACTCGTTCTCGCTGACCTGAACGTAGGTTTCCCCGCTCTCGGACTCATAGATCATCACGGTTTCCCGCGAGGTTTCCACCATCCGTTCGCCTTTCTCGGCGTCCTCCGCGGCCGTCGTCACGTACCGAATGTTCTCCGGGTCCATTCGGATGACGGCAAGACACGCCTCCTCCAACGACAGGGAAGTGGAATACACCTGCGCCTTTTTGCCGCCCTGCAGCGTCACGGAGGTGACGGGGGCGAAAAGGCTGCTCGACTCGAGCTGTTTTTTTATAAGGGGGGCAGCGGCAGACGAGGAGAAAAAAGTCAACGCCAGAGGCAACGCAAAAGACAGCACGAGCAACACCTTCATCAGATTGGCTGTCAAGGACGTCCTGTGTGTAAAAAGTCTTGCCAAGGGGGCGCGTTTTTGCGAGTCGAGTACCGTCACCTCCGACGGCTTCAGTTCCGTGCCTAAGGACGCTTCTTGTTCCCCGCCCCAGTATTCCAGAGTCAATATGCCGTTGTCGCGGGAACGGAACTCCACAAACGCAAAAACTTCGCCCTCGTCGAAATCCACGTCTCCGTCGAACTCGGTCACTTCTCCCTTGCCCTCTTCGACGCGGTCGTAAGTGACGCCGGAGTACACCACGGACTGACCGGGCCGTCCCGCCGCCGAAAAAAAGGCAGGGCTGTGGAGGCTCAGGGCGCACTCGTTCCCACTGGTCTGCTCGACGCACAGCCACTCCTCCGCCCGGTGAGACCCGGAGCCGACCTTGTACTCCGTCCAAGTGAAACCGTCCTGCCGGTAGCGGACGATCCCCTCGATGGAGTAGTTTGTGCCGCGGATTCGCAGCTCTTGCCCCAGGGGCAGAGAGGTCATTTTCCTGTAGGAGATCTCCGGCGGGGCCTTTTTGGGGCCCGCGACAAAGGCGCCGTCGTCCACCAGAATCCTGTCTTTGGGCAGCTCGGCGCCCGCGCTGTACTCGACCCTGTCCGACCAGCGCTCGCGGCTCAACAGCAGGCCGCTATCGTCGCCGTACTCCTCGAACTCCACCCCATCGGCCACCTGTACCTCCGACAGGCCGAAGGAGTCGATGACCTCCGCGCGCCCGGACTCCCGGCGGGTGTAAGTCCGCCCTTCGTAGACGACTTTTTCGTCCGGAGTGAAAAAATCCGTCTCGATCACCCGAAAAAGAGAACAGGCGGAAATGCTTTCGTCGCCCTCGACGGAAAGCCACCACCGCTTTCCCCCGCTGTCCGAGAGCGCGTATTCTTTCCACGCGTAAGATCCTTGGCGGAATTCGATCATTCCCTTGACCGTATAGACGACGCCGTCAATTTTCATCGTCTGCCAAGCTCTGAGTTGGTACAATGCGAACGACATGTCCGACCCCCCACTCCAGTTGCGTTACATCATCAGTATAGCGCAAATTCGAATATCGAGAGCTTTCGGTAAACTCTGGCAAAAGAGACATAAAACAGGGGGGCTATCGCCCCCCGAGTGTAACGGGAAAATAAGCGGCCGTCTTACTTGATCCAGCCAACCTCTTTGAAGAAGCGCAGAGCGCCGGGGTGATAGGGAAGCATCATTTTTTCGGGGGTGATGCTCCAGCGGGGATGGTCCTTCTTTGAACGAAGAGATTTCCTTATTTAGCTTCTCAAACCTCTCGTCGGACATGGGCACAGCACGACCTTGAATGTAGGGGAACCCCAGTACTTACTACTTTTCTGAGTATTGCGGGTTAATAAATCAAACCAACTTCTTTCAGATACTTCAAAGAACCAATATGCAAAGGAACCGGCATATCTTTGATTGCAAAAGCAGGATTTATGAAAGCAGGATTGTTATAACCTCGAAAAACCTCAAAAAGCCTCTCTTTATTTTCATAAGCAGTTTTCACCAGACGATAGGCTAAATCTTCTGGAAAGTCTTCTATAACGCAATAATAAGCAATATGAGCTGTACTCCGGATCTCCTGCTCTTGATTAGGATATGTTCGAGCAGGAATGACGTCTTCAATCATCCATACGTTCGCTTGAGTAATTTTTTCGATTTCTTCCTGAGTCATGGAATAAAGGATCACGTTTGTTCCCGGAGCAGCCATAGCATCGGATATTGCAGGAACTGGGGCTCTGCCGAGTACAACAGTCGCATCTACAAGGCCGTTACGTATGCTATCGACAGCTTCTGCCTGCCCTATACTACTGGCATTAAGTTGATTAATCTTGATATTTACTGCTTTTAAGATTTTTTCGCAAGTCACGAATGTACCGCTACCCGCTCGCCCTAAAACAACACTTTTTCCCTGCCAATCCTTCAATGTATCAATGCCGCTTCCTTTCCTCACTATCAAATTGTGGTTTTGAATGGAAAAAGGAAATAGTATACGCAGAGTTTTAAGGGGCTTACCTTTGTAGATCTCAATTCCATCGTAGGCGTACTGTAAAATGTCGCTCTGAATTGCAGCAACGGTAGCCTCTTTATTGATCAAAAGTGAGACATTTTCAGGAGATCCAGCACTTGTAATAGCTGATGTCTGCGTTTCCAATTTTTCGTTCCAGAGCTGTGACAAAGCTATACCGGCTAAATAAAAAGTACCTCCCGTCGTAGCTGTTGCAATATTGATCTTTATCGGATCCGCAACAGAAATTCCAGATCCATACATTAAGTAAAGCACACAAGCCCAAATAGAGATTTTTTTCATAATAACTTTCCCCCTTTTCTCAACTCTGTGGTACCTAAAGACCTAAAGTCTCATTCACCAGAAAACGTGGACTCGTATGCCTGTTGTAGGGTGAAAAAAAATCAGAAAAGCCTTACATATTTTTTTGTTTCCACTGCAGCGGACGCAATATCCCATCTGGGGGTCGTGTGCCCAATGTGTTGATGAGCATCTGTAAACCCTTATCAATAAAGGGCTGAAAATAAGCCATCAACAAATTGGTTACACTACCCATTCGTGAGCAGGGCGAATCGACACTACACCGCATTGCACCCAACGGACAAGAATAATTGCGTATAAAGTCCATAGCAACATCAATTTTTCATAATAACTTCCCCCTTTTGTCAACTCTGCGGTACCTAAAGACCTAAAGTCTCATTCACCAGAATGACGTGAACTCGTCTGCCTG
>JAISLU010000108.1 GCA_031277095.1 Synergistaceae bacterium | reverse complement strand
TGCGTCGTAACGTTTTCTCATTTTTTGTTCTTTTGTCTGCGGAACGCCTTCTTTATCTTCTCTTTTTGGGTACGTGCCTCGAGAAATGCACACAATATTCACAATATGATACTAAATAGTTATAATTATTCAGATAATTATTAATAATGATTTTAAATGATTCAGAATGATGATATAATAAGCATCACCCCATCGAATTTTCCGCGAGAAATCTAATTGAATTTCATTATACTAAATTATCAGAAAATTATTTTCCTTGGGTTAATTATATCACTACACCCTCCTTTTATTGCTTAACCCCTGGTCTGAATTTCTGGGGCCATTATAGACTTTTCACGTATGTCTCCACTTCTTCCTGCGTCAGACCTTCCAGATAAAAACGAACGTCCATCCTGCCCTCTATCGCTTGGTGGACCTGCAGCCTCAGTTTCTCTTTCAGTTCTGTCTGCCCCGTCAATATCAACGCGCACGAACTTCTTGAATCCATGTCCAGATTCAGTAGAAATCGTATCTCTTCCAGCATTTCATGAGACAAAAGATGCGCCTCATCGACTATCATAAGGGGAGTGACATGGGTGAGCAGCGCTTCGTTCAACGCCTTTTGCAGTTCGAGCTCGGGCATTCGGTCTTGTCTACTGTGCGGCAGCTAACATAAACGAGCTGTTTTCGAAACTCAAAGTTAAAATTACTTTTCCACCTTTGCGTCCTTCCATTGTATCCTTTTCAACCACAGCCGCGTCCTCGTTGGGCGACAGCGGGGTCGACAGCGGGCGGTGGGCAAGGCGAAATGCCTATTTACATCTGACCGCCCGTTAACTATAATGCCTGCAAGCAGACGATGAATGAAACAAATGAAACAATCGGGTACGAGTTTTGTCTGTGGAGTCCTTGTGTATGTTACAATGCAATCAGGCAAGCCTTCGCTTTCTGAAGGAAATCGAAAGGGAATGTTTGCGCAAGCAAGTTGTCATCGCTTTTAAAAAAATGTTTGCAGAGATCTCGATAATTTGAGGAGGTCGTTCTACGTGAAGAAAGTTATGTTGGTCGTGTTGGTCGCAATGTTCTTAGGTATAACGGGGTCTGCAATGGCGGGAGGGCCTTATCCTTATTATGTCGAGGATGACAGGTACAGAGAACCCTATTACTACGACGCGCCCCCTCCCTACATGATCCCCAAGGTCGTCTACGTGCCAAAAGTCGTGTACGTTCCGGGGGACATACGCATCAAGATCGCGGAACTCGAAAGGCTGAAATCCGAGATACATTACCGCGCCCTTTCCTGCTATCCTCCTGACCTGGCGAGGGCAGCGTGGCTCGCCGATAGAGTGGCTAGGCTGAACTACGAAATCGAGGCGTGGCGCCGCGGTTGCTGGTAGGGGTGTTGCCGCCTCTGTTGACCGATTTTTTATTGAACGGCGCCGCGGGCTTCCCGCGGCGCGTTGATTGTGGTGAATTGATGGGCAGTTTGCTTTTTAATTGATGGTCAGTCTGTTTTTTGCGTCGAGTTTTATCGGGCCCAGGTGTAATCGAACAGACGATAGGTTCTGGGGTTGTTCGTGGTCAGGTCGGCGCTGCGGGGAACCGCACCTTTCATCGCGAAGAGCGCGACAAAGGGGACTTCTTCCATAAATTTGTCGACGATCTTTTTGTAGATCTCTTTCCGTTCCGTTATGTTCGATGTGGCGCGGGCCGCCTCGATGAGTTTATCCATTTCAGTGTCGGCATAGAAGCTGTTATTTCCTCCATTCCCTTGGTTAGCAGAGTAGAGACAGCTACCCAGTACCTCGTCGATGTCGTAGGCCTGTCCCACCCAGCCCAAGGGGAAGATGGCCGCAGAGCCGGCATTGCGTTGAGCGAGGAAAGTCGCGCGCTCCATGGGCTCCACTGTGGCTTTGAGGCCTATGTCATTCAGCACGCCTTGGAGGTAAACGCCGAGGGTAGCGTAGGGCTCGGTATTGTAAGATTTGACGACAAGGGAAGTGCCTTCGAAGCCCGCTTCTTTGACAAGCTCTCTGGCTTTGGCCAGATCCTGTTTGTAGGTGATTTCTGGGGTGAAGTCCGGGTTGGCCGTCATTGCGGGGCCGATATCGCCCGGGTAATTGATGATCTGCCCCAGGCCATCCATAGCTACAGTCAGGGCGTCTTCCTTATTGATGGCGTAGGCCACAGCCTTGCGCATCCTTACATCCGTGAATATTCCCTCTTTGCAGTACATGTAGACAGCCTCGTTCCGTGCAGTGAGATACTCGCCGAGTACAATGTCGGGTTTGCCGGACAGGGTCTTGAAGGCAGAACCGCTGATCGGCGCAAGGTAGATATCCATTTCCCCGGTTTGCATGGCGACGATGGCCGCATTGCTGTCGGTGATCTGGTGGAACACGGCGTTTCGGATTTGGGGAACACCGTTAAAATAATCGTCTTTGGCCTTATAGGTGATGGAAACGTCGGGCTTCCAATCCGTGACGACGTAAGCACCGGTGCCGATAATTTTATCGACGGCAGTGCCGTATTCTTCACCGTACTTTTCAAAACCATGTTTGGGCATGATCAATCCGTTGGAGGTCGTCGCCAGAGCTGAAATAAAAAAAGCGTTGGGTTTTTTCAAAAAAACTTTAAAAGTCAACGGGTCCGGTGTCTCCATGCGGTCGACGTTATTTTTGTAGAGCCACGCATAGGCCGGGGCCTCGATTAAATGCCGGTATGTAAATTCCACATCGGCTGCGGTGAAATCCACACCATCCTGCCATTTGATGCCCTTGCGAAGACGGAAAGTGTACTCCAGGCCATCTGGCGAAATATCCCAGCTTTCGGCTAAATTGGGATGAAAAACGCCGTCGAAATCTTTGAGCAACAGGCTATCGTAAACTTGAGACATGGCAATGGCCTCAGCAACACCGTTAATTTTGCCAAAATCGAAAGAATCAGTGATAGCTTGATAAGCGAAATTGACCACTCGGTTGTGGTCGGCGGCCTCAGCCTCCAACGGAAACAGCGCAAAAACGGAAACAATACAGAGCAACACCGCCAAAATTCGAAACTTCATTCTTATGACCCTCCCTTTCAAAATTTATTCTTCAAATTCCATCTTTAAACTCTACTCCAAACTTTACACAAAAAATTATCTTCACTCAAAAAATTATCCTCCGCACAGAACACAGGCTACAAAGTGCCCCGAACCCACATCCTGTAACGCAATGTCATGTTCTATGCACTCCGGCTTCATTACATTGCAGCGTTTTGCAAAACGGCAACCCGGCTCGGGATCGATAGGATCGGTAACTTCGCCTCGCAGCAGTTTGTCGTGACGGAGCTTTCCCAGTACAGGTTGGGGAATAGCGGACAGAAGAGCCTGGGTATAGGGATGCAACGGGTTTTTGAAAAGCTCTTTAGATCGAGCCCTCTCCACGCATTGCCCCAGATACATCACCATGATCTCGTCGGAGATATGCTTGACCACGGAAAGATCGTGGGTGATAAACATATACGTAAGCTTCATCTCATCTTGCATATCCATCAAAAGATTTAGAATTTGCGCCTGAATGGAGACGTCCAAAGCGGAAACCGGTTCGTCGCATACGATAAATTCGGGCCTCAGAGCAATTGCTCTCGCTACTCCTATTCTTTGACGGCGGCCGCCATCCATCTCGTGAGGATAAGAGTTGATGAAGCGCCCTGCCAAACCGACAATCTCCATCAATTCTATCACCCGTGCCAACTGTTCTTTTTTATTGGCACAGGCCCTGTTCATCACAAGAGGCTCAGAGATCAGTTCAAAAACGGACATTCTTGGATTGAGGCTGGAGTAAGGGTCCTGAAAAATGATCTGCATCTTTCTCCGGCGTTCCGCCAGTTCGGCCTTCGTGCAACGCAGAATGTCCACTCCGTCGTAGAAGATTTCGCCGGATGTGGCAGGCAAAAGGCCCATCACGAGACGCCCCATAGTGGATTTCCCGCAGCCGGATTCACCCACAACTCCAAGAGTGCTTCCAGCATCTATCTCCACGTTCACCCCGTCCACGGCGTGGAGAAACCTGTTTTTGCCTATCTTAAAATACTTTTTCAAGTTCACCGTCCGAAGCATGGACATCACACACGTTTCTCCCTCTGGAGAAGATTGCACAGAATTCTGTGCCCGTTCTGGTTGTACGGGTAGGGTTTGCCATCGCGACACTCGTCCATGCAATCTACGCAGCGGGGGTGAAACTTACACCCTGACGGCAGATCGCTGGGATCCGGCATCAATCCGTTGATAGGACGCAGGCGGAGCGTGTCCTCATCCAGCCTGGGAATGGCCTGAAAAAGCCCCAGGGTATAGGGGTGATGGACTTTTCCTTCAAAAATATCTTTTGCCGTTCCATACTCGACGATTTCCCCTGCGTACATAATGGCCACGCTGTCGCAGGTTTTCGCCACCACACCCAGGTCATGACTGATCATGATCATCGAGGTCCCGAGTCTGCCTTTGAGTTCCTCCATCAACACCAGCACCTGGGCCTGAATAGTCACGTCCAGCGCTGTAGTGGGTTCATCCGCAATGAGGAGCAGCGGCTCGCAGGCCAGAGCAATGGCAATGACGATACGCTGCTTCATACCACCGGAAAACTGGTGGGGATACTCGTTCTTCCTCGCAGGAGAGATTCCCACGAGGGTCATCAGTTCGTCCACACGAGACTCCAGTTCCTTCTTCGTCTTGTTTTCGATATTATGGATTTCCAGAGACTCTAAGATTTGGTCCCCCACGGTCAAAATAGGGTTCAAAGCTGTCATTGGATCCTGAAAGATCATGGAGATACAGCTTCCCCGGATTATGCGCATTTCGTCCGGGGTTTTTTTCAGGAGATTCTCGCCTTTGTAGAAAATTTCTCCCCGGGGAATGCGCCCCGTGCGTTCTGGCAGGAGTCGGAGTATCGAGAAGGCCGTGGTTGTTTTACCGGCGCCAGTTTCCCCCACCAGTCCCATGGTTTCCCCTTCGGCGATGGTGAAACTGACGTCGTTCACTGCTCGAACCACGCCCTCGTCCATTTGGTAGACCGCCTCCAGGTTTCTTACGTCGAGAACCGGCACGGTGTTCTTGTCCAGGGTCTTTTTTAGCATCTGTTTTTCCCTCAGTCTCTCAGCTTAGGATCCAGCGCGTCGCGCAGTCCGTCTCCCATAAGGTTAAGGGAGAGCGCCGTAAGACCTATAGAAAGCCCCGGAAAGATGACGGTGTAGGGGTAGTCCACCATGTAATTTTTCGCTTCGTTCAGCATCGCTCCCCACTCGGGTGTAGGCGGCTGAATGCCCATCCCCAAAAAACTGATACCTGCGGCGTGAATGATCATAGTCCCCACAGCCATCGTGGCCTGAACGATAATGGGTCCTATGGCGTTGGGAATGACGTGTTTCAGAATGATCAAAAAATTCGGGGTGCCACAGGCCCTTGCCGCCTCGATGTAGTCTTGCCCCGCTACGGAGAGAACGGCGGCTCGAACGATGCGGATATAGTGCGGCACATTGGCGATCATCATGGCGATCAAAACATTGACTAAACTCGCACCCAGCGCCGCCACAATAGACAGCACCAGCAGCATGAGAGGAATACACATTACCGTGTCCATTGTGCGAACGATGAAAGAATCGATGCCGCCGCCATAAAAGCCGGCAATAGAACCCAGCAGTCCTCCAATGACGATGCCGATGACTACGGCTCCGATACCCATCAAAAGAGAATTGCGAGATCCATGCACGATGCGAGCCAGAATGTCGCGGCCGAAGTTGTCCGTGCCGAAGAGGTGGCCTGCGCTCCCCGGCGGGATAAAGCGGTTGGAGATCTTCTGAGTGACGGCCGTATCGTAGGAAACAATCGCGTCCGCGAATATCATGACCAACAGGATGAACACGAAAATGAACATACCCACCATGGCCGTCCTGTTTTTTTTGAAACGGCGCCAAATTTCCTGACTGTGCCCTTTTTTCTTCAATTTTTTCTTCAGATCAATTTTCTTCAGGTCGATATCCGCCATCGTCGCTGTGCCCATTGGATTGAGGTCCCTCTTTTTTCTTTTTTTCTTTATCAGTGTCGAATGTAACGCGCTCTGATACGCGGATCTATAAAGGCGTAGAGAATGTCCACCACCAGCATGAGAAGTGTGAAACAGGTAGCGAGGGTCACGGTGGCGCCCACCACTACCGGCACGTCTTTCATGCGGATCGCCTCGATGACCAGCGAGCCTACGCCGGGAATGGAGAACACCGTCTCGATAGTTACGGTACCGCCCAGAAGCCCGCCAAAACTCATTCCTAGAATCGTGACCACCGGTAAAAGAGCGTTGCGGAGGGCATGGCGAAGAATGACCAATTTTTCCGTCTGCCCTTTGGCGCGAGCCGTTCGGATGTAGTCCATACGAATCGACTCCAGCATCGAAGTCCGCGTCATCCTCAGCATGGAAGCTCCGAAGGAACAGGAGGTGGTGAACCAAGGTAAAATATAGTGTTTCATGCTACCGACGCCGAAGGAGGGCAGCCATCTCAGCTTCAGGGCAAAAAGAATGATCAGCATCATCCCGATCCAAAAGCCGGGAAAGGACGCCAACGCCATTGCAAACGCCGTCCCTGCCACGTCGAGGGCGCTGTATTGTTTTACCGCAGACAAAATTCCGAGAGTCATCCCTATGGTCAGGCCGATGACAATGGCGCCTACGGCCAAAGTCAAAGTCGCGGGAAAACGGCGCACGATCTCTTGAATCACAGGGGCGCCATTTTTCCAAGAATTACCCAGATCCCCTCGAAGAGCGCGACTCACATAGCGAACGTAACGTATAAAAAAAGGATCGTTGTAACCCAGTCGATCATTCAGTTCCTGAATGGCATCTTTCGTAGCTCTTTCCCCTAAAATTAAGGTTCCAGGGTCGCTCGGGGTCAAATTCATAATGAACGACACGATAAATATAACGATCAACAACATCGGCACCAGCATTAGAACCCGTTTGAACACGTACCTCGCCATTGCCTTAAGTCTCAGCGTAAAAAGCCACTAGGTCGCTGTGGAATTTCGCTCTGGCCACAGAATTCGTATAAAACATGTGTCCTCCTTCGTAGGCTCTCAGGCGAATCTTCTTTCTAATGGAAAAGGGAACGTCCAGCTGGTCCACGGCAAACTCCGCCGCTCCTCGATTGCACCTTAAATCGTAGTTGCCAGATGCGACGAAAAGTTTCATTTGCCCATTCCGGCGCAAGCTGCGGGACAGAGACCCCAAGGCCCCGGTAAAACCTCCTCCTCGGTTGGTAGGATTCGACGTTCCGGTGAAAAAGTTCCACTTGGGGTAGAGATCTTTGTTGCTGAACAGATATTCTTCGTCTCTGACATAACCCATCTCTTCCGTCAACAGATTCATAAACATTGAAAATGCCGGGATCTGCGCTCGAAACGTCGAAGGGTCCTCTTCATAGTTGTGTGTTTTCCCGCTTGCCGTGCATCTGCCGTCGTATACTCCTACGAACAACTGCTTCTCTCTCAATAGATTGCCTGCAAAATACTCGATGGGAACCCTCAGATTGAGTTGAAGGATTTCTTCTACGGAAAGATTTGTGTAAGACGCAAGTTCTACAGCCACGGCACGTTTTTCATCCTCTTCAAGAGTGTTTCCCTTCCAAAGGGCCTGCAGATATCTGCTTCCGGCCCATGCCTTGGCCTCTTGAAAAACCGTTTCTTGATCCATGGAGAGAAATCTATCCGAAAGTTTTTTGTGATACCACGCAACGCTGGCCATAGTGGGCAAGGCATGAATATAGGGACGGTCGTTCCCAATAAGAGACACGAGATCTTGGTAGTTCAACGCCGGGGAGATCAACACAAGTCCGGAGAGCTGAATACCTATATCTTGCAGTTGAGCAGCCATTGCCCCTCCCCGGAAACCACCGTAACTCTCGCCCATAACATACAGCGGCGACGCGAAACGCCCTTTTCTCGTCAGATAAAGCCGGATAAAAGAACAGATGGATTTTACATCCGCCTCTGCGCCCCAAAAAGTTTTTTCAGGATCGATGAGGGACTCCGGTCTACTGTAGCCAGTACCGATGGGATCTATAAAAACCAGGTCAGAAACGGTGAGCAGCGTATCCGCATTGTCCTCTAGACGCCAAGGAAACTCGGCGATGTCGATGCCGTTCCCCAGGGCTACCGTCCTTGGCCCAAAACAATCCATGTGAAGCATCAGGGCGGAACTGCCCGGCCCTCCGTTGAATATAAACGTCAGTGGCCTTGTCTTATCGCTCGAAAGTTTTCTGTAGGCGATGAAAAAAATCTCCCCTGCTTTTATCTCATTTTTTTCAGCAGCCTTCTCCCCCCCTTTCTCATCTCTGACGTAAAGCGGCAAAAACCCCGTCTCAACGCTGTAGCGCAGCGTTTCTCCCTTTGACATGACGGAACATTCAATCTGACGACTCTCCTCCGACACCCCGTCATTACCGTCGTTACAAATGTGATCCCCGTCATTCTCCGTGCATTTCTCCGTACATTTCGTCACATATCTCACCTGGCCGTTAACAATAAATTCAAATAAATTCAATCACCGATATACCCTAGTATAATTCTAGAGCAGAGAAATCAGAATGTCTATAACTCGACTCCCGCGCAAATTTAAAGCAATTTTAAAGATCGGTAAGTGTCGAGATGCCAAACAACAGAATTTAGGAAAAAAGTGAAAGAGATGATTTCATACGGGGCGAGATCGCTTTCGGCCGCGCTCATCCGTCAACTTCTCCCGTGGGCGTCCAGCCAATTCTGGAGGATGAGGGCCGCGGCGACTTTATCCACCCGTTCTTTGCGTTTCCCCCGGGAAACGTCGGCCTCCAGCAGGGCCCGCTGAGCGAGGACCGTTGTGTAACGCTCGTCCCAGGTCTCGAATCGGCGGTCGGGGTAGGCGGATCGCAGCTCTTCCACGAGTCTGTCCATTTTTTCCGCCTCGGGACCGTAACTCCCGTTTGTTCGGCGCGGCATACCGATCAAAATCAGCTCGGGATCATACCGGGCGAGACACGCTTCAAATTGAGACCGCCAGTTTTCCTGCACCCGCCACACGGCAATCCCTTGGGCAAAAAGGCCCAGAGGGTCCGTTACGGCGGCTCCGATCCGCACCGTTCCAACGTCGAGAGCCAGAATCCGTCTCATTTTTGCAGTTGTTTCATCAGCAAACTTTCGATTTGCAGAAGCGCCTCGTCCAACCGGGCCAGGTCTTTTCCTCCCCCTTGCGCCATGTTGGGGCGCCCTCCTCCGCGTCCGCCCAGGAGAGCCGAGGTTTCCTTGACGATAGCGCCCGCGTTGGCACCCTTCTTTACTGCGGCGTCGTCGGCCATCACGGCCAGGTGGCAGTTTTGATCCACTAAGGAGGCCAGCACCACCACAGTCGGAGTACGGCGGGCTTTCGCCTTGTCTCCGATCTCCCGCAGCGTCTCCGGGGCGATCTGAGAGAATTTGCCCGTCTGCAGCAGGATACCCCCCACCTCTTTTTCCTCGAAAGCGCTATCGGTGTTCCGAGTCAGCTCTTTGACGCGGATTTCCTGCAATTGGCGCTGCAGTTGCCGGTTTTCGTCCAACAGTGCTTCCGCCTTGGCCAAGAGATTCGATTCCTCCGCGGACAGCGCCCCGGTCAAACGGGCAATCAAAAGAGACGTGTGCTGCAGCAGCTCCAGCGTGTTCATCCCCGTCAGGGCGGAGATGCGCCGCGTTCCAGAGCCGACGCTTTCCTCCCGGACAATTTTGAAAAGGCCGATATCCCCCGTGGCTCGCACGTGCAGCCCCCCGCAGAGTTCCGTAGAAAAGCCAGGGACGGCCACGACGCGCACCACGTCTCCGTATTTTTCGTCGAACAAAGCCTTGGCGCCCCGCTGGCGGGCCTCATCCCTGCCGCACTCCGTCACTTCCAGAGCGACGTTCGCCAAAATTTGTTCGTTGACGACGCGCTCCACCTCCGCGATGTGTTCGCCGCTCAAAGGGCTGTGGTGGGTGAAGTCGAAGCGCAGGATGCGATCCGTCACCAGCGACCCCGCCTGCCGGACATGGCCGCCCAGCACCCGCCCCAGCGCCTCGTGCAGCAGGTGTGTCGCGGTGTGGTTGCGCCGGATGGCCCCGCGCCGTCGGTCGTCGACCTCGCAGCGCACCTCCATGCCCACTTTGACGACCCCGTCCGGTTTGACCCTGTGGGTGATCAGAGGCCCATGCGGCACCACGTCCATAACCTCCATCGTGACCTCCGCATCTTCGGCGAAAATGCGTCCCGTGTCCCCCACCTCGCCGCCCCGTTCCGCGTAAAAGGGAGTGGCGTCCAGCACCAGCTCGCAGTCCTTCCCCGGTTCCCCTTTCTCTCCCCGCCCTTCGCCCGTCAAAAGCGCCAGGATTCTCGCCCTTCCCCGGCATTGGGAGTAGCCGGTGAAAACAGTGGCGGGCAGCTCGTTTTCCAGGTCCGTGTAGACGTCTCCCGAAAGAGAACTTTTTTTCTGCTTGCTTTTGGAACGGGCCCTCTGACGTTGGGCTTCCATGGCTTCTTCGAACCCCTTCCGGTCCACGGAGATCCCCTGCTCCGCCGCCATTTCCAGCGTCAGCTCCAGAGGAAAGCCATAGGTGTCGTAAAGGGCAAAGGCCACGTCGCCGGGGAGAAGTTTCGCGCCGCCGGAGGATTTGAGACGCGCGGCCTCGGCGTCGAAAAGATCTGTTCCCTGCATTAGAGTTTTTTCGAAGCGGCTTTCCTCCACGTCGATAATCTCTTCGATGGTCAGGCGGTGTTCGGCCAGCTCTCGGTAGGGGTCGCCCATGACGTCGATGAGGATGGGCACGTACTCCCGCAGGAAGCCGCCCTCGAACCCGAGCAAACGCCCGTAGCGGGCGGCGCGGCGAAGCAGCCGGCGCAGCACGTAACCGGGGCCGTCGTTGGCGGGCAGCACGCCGTCGGCCAGCATGAAGGCCACGGACCGTGCGTGATCGGCGATGACCCGCACCGCCATGTCGTTTTTATTTCCGGCGTTCGCGGAGTTTCCGCCGTAACGGATTCCCGCTTTTTTACAGGTGTACTCGATCAGCGGCATGAAGAGGTCGGTTTCGTAGTCCGTGTCCACGCCTTGCACGATGGAAGTCAGGCGTTCGAGCCCCATGCCCGTGTCGATGTTGCTGCGGGGCAGAGGAGAGAGAGAGCCGTTTTTCTGACGGTCGTACTGGGTGAAAACCAGGTTCCAGATCTCCATGAACCGGTCGCAGTCGCAGCCCACGCCGCAGGTGGGAGAGGAGCAGCCGTAGTTCTCGCCCCGGTCGTAGTATATCTCCGAACACGGGCCACAGGGGCCCTCTTCGCCCATAAACCAATAGTTCTCCTCCTGACCGAACCGCAGAATGCGCGCCTCCGGAAGACCCACGAGGCTGTGCCAAGCGCCGAAGGCCTCCTCGTCGTCCTGGTAGACGGAGGCGTACAGCCGGTGGGGCTCGAGGCCGACCACCTCCGTCAAAAACTCCCAGCCCCAGACAATGGCCTCTTTTTTGAAATAACTGCCCCAGGCGAAGTTCCCCAGCATCTCGAAGAACGTGTGATGCCTCGCGGTGCGGCCGACGTTTTCGATGTCGTTGGTGCGCACGCATTTTTGGCAGGTGACGGCGTGAGGATACTCCGGCGCGCGTATGCCCAGGTAATACGCCTTGAAGGGCACCATGCCCGCTATGGTGAAAAGCAGGGACGGGTCGTCCGGTATCAGGGAAAAACTCGGGTAATGGTGGCTTCCCTTCTGCTGCCAAAAATTTACGAAAAGCTCGCGTAGTTCTTTTCCGCCTCGGCGCTGCATAAAGATCTCTCCCTCTGGTCTCTGTTTGTTCCTATAGGATACAGGATATGATTGTACTCGAAAAGACCGGCAGTTTCCCGCGACGCGCAATTTGCTTCTTGCGGGAAGGGCGCGGTGAACGTACAATGAAGGACCGGAACGAATATAAAGATTTGATCGAGATGGGAATAGGCTTGAGATTAGGATTAGAGTGAGTGAGATAGAATTTGAGATGAAAATAAGCTCGCGAAGGAGTTAACGAAGGGAAGGGGCGCCGCTGTCAATGAAGTTTTTTTTGTTGTCCGCCGTCCGCTTCGTGAATATTTTGCCTCACCGAGCGGCCTTGAGGTTGGGGGCTTTTTTAGGTGCGGTGCTTTGGTTTTTCAGTAGACGCAAGGTCGACAGGGCAGAGGCGCGATGCGTATCCGCTTTGGGGATGGGCGTGACTCTGGCCAGAAGCGTCGTAAGAAAGTCTTATATTCACATGGGAAAATCCATTGTGGAGTTCGCCCGGGTGACAAAGCTCCGGCCGCGTCTGACGTCTCTGGTTTCCATCGAGGGCAGGGAACACCTGGACGAAGCGCTGAAGCGGGGCAAGGGAGTTCTCCTCATGACGGCGCATATGGGCAATTGGGAGCTGGCCGGCGCCAGACTGGTGGCCGAGGGGTACGCGATCGCTCCTATTTATACGCCTCAGCGAAACAAAAACGGGGTAAACGATTTGGTCGTCCAGCGGCGCGCCCGCATGGGCATGAAGATGATCCCCAGCGAGGGATGGGGGATGCGGGAGTTGTTTCGCGTCTTGCGCCAAGGGGGCGTTCTGGTTTTCCTGCAGGATCTGGACGCCAGAAAAGAGGGGGTCTCCGTTCCATTTCTGGGGCTGCCCGCCAGAACCGCGACGGGAATCGTCAAGATGCACCGGAAGTTTGGGGTGCCTGTGGTACCTGCGGTGACGGTGCGGAACGCCGATGGCATCCACCACACAATCCGTGTTCAAAAAATTTTGAGCGATGTTTGCGACGAGGACGGCAGCCCTTTTGGGGTTAATGTGGAAAAGTCATTGAAAATGTGCAATAATATCTTGAGTCAATGGGTCGCAGAGTATCCGGAACAGTGGATGTGGTTATTGGATAAATGGGAGTCCGCCTTACGGGAGGGCGATGTGAAACAGGAATGATTTTAGGTATTGATCCCGGACGAAGCAAGATAGGATGGGCTTTGGCAACTTTAAAGGGGAATCTGATTCTTTCGGGGACGTGCCTGGCAGCGGACATGGACGTTTTTTTGAGTGTTGTGAAGTGTCCTGTCGATCAATGGGAAAAAGGACTCGCCAGGTGGGTGTGCGAAGGATTTTTTTCTGCTTTCGAGCCGGAGCTGGAGTACGTCGCTTTAGGAGATGGGACCGGAAGCAGGGAAATCGCCGTGCGGTGCGCGCAGTTCGGTTTAAAAACAGTGCGCGTGGATGAAAAAGGCACGACGATGGCGGCCAGGGATCTTTACTGGCGTTTTCACCGGCCTGCCTGGTGGCAGAGGTGTCTGCCCCGTTCTTTGTGGGTTCCGCCGAGGGATGTGGACGATTTTGCCGCGTGGGCTATCCTTTTGCGAAGTGTAGCGAAATCCGCCGAGAATGGATAATTCTATATGATCTCTTATAATTGAAGTCAAGATATTGAAATCGAGATTATTATTATTGAAAATAGATAAATTGAAAAATAGATAATCGGAAACATGAAAATAAACGAATTTTAGATTCTGACCGAGTCGTGAAGCGGAAGGGAGTATCAATAAGATATGGCCGATATGGATAAACTTGCCGTTCTCGTTAATACATTTGGTTCATCTCTGATCTCTGTAGGACGTGAGGTGGGTCTTGATGTAGCGTTGAACAAGTCGCAGGTCTCTCAAGGAGTCAAAGTGGCCAATATATGCGCTGCATCTCTAATCGGCATCGTAGGAAGCGGTGTGCAGGGAACGGCAATCATCATGTTGAATGCCGATGGGTTCAACGCCGTCGTTACCGCCATGTCGGGGGGAATGATCGCCCCTAACAACAACGATTCCGTGGCGATGAGCGTCGTCGGCGAGCTTTCGAATATGGTCAGCGGCCGCGCGCTGATCCAGGCCGCTCTCTCCGGCGTGGACGTCACGCCCCCTCAGCTCATTACGGGAGAGAATATCAACAATGTCAATCAAACGCCCGGGGTCAAGAGTTTCACTCTGCCGTTCGCCTTGCAGCCCACAGGGGTCCTCTACCTCGTTTTGTCTTTCGGGATCTCTTGACGCCGGCAAAGGAAAAAACAAGGGAAACAAGAGGGAAATACAGGGGAAAAGTGACGCGGTGCCATGACAGGTGGCGGTCTGGAGGGGCTGCCGCCTTTATTATATTGGATGCGGGCAGGAGGGGCACGGATGAAAAAATCGCGCGGATGTTGGAAATTTCGGGTTAAGGCTTTCACGTTATCCTTTCTTTCAACTTTCTTCCTGACGTGTTTTACGAGTGTTTTCCCCGGAGAAGCGGGGGTGGTTTTGGCCCTCTCCGGAGGCGGAACACGAGGGTTCGCCCATATCGGGGTCATAGAGGTGCTGGAAGAACAGGGCATACCCGTCGTGGGCATTGTGGGAACCAGCATCGGTTCCCTTATCGGCGCCTTGAAGGCCAGCGGTTACGACGCCAAGGCCCTTCGCGAGATCATCGCCACTCTGGACCTGCCGGCTCTTTTGTCGGAAAACACCGGGCCTATGTTTGTTTTTACCGGAGACGACCGGCAGTCCAAGATGAGTACCATTTCCGCCCTCACCTACAAAAAAGCCGGGAAGCGCGGCGGCCCGTTGGGAATTTTGACGGGAGACAAACTGTTCCAGTATTACACCCAATTGATGAAACACGTGGAAGTGACGGATTTCACCGAACTTCCCATCCCCTACGCGGCCGTGGCCGCCGATATCCGGACGGGAGAGAAGGTTGTCCTGCGTTCAGGCAGCCTGCCGTCTGCTATGCGGGCCTCCATGTCGATTCCGGCGCTTTTCGAGCCCTGGGAGATCGATGGGCGCCTTCTGGTGGACGGGGGTTTGACCTCCAATCTTCCCATCGACACGGCCAAAGAGCTTTTTCCGGGATTGCCGGTCATCGGGGTCGACGTGTCGGACATTCCCTCCAAGGGGCGGCCTCTCGATACCTTCATCGACATCATCGACCAGTCTTTGACCATCGTGATGCGGCAGAGAACGGAGCTGGAGCTTCAGAACGCCGACCTCATTGTGGCGCCGAACGTCCAGGAATTTTCTTTTCTGGACGACAGCTCCGCGAACAAAATCATCCAGCGGGGCAGAGAAGCCGCCCTCGAAAGTATCGACAAGATCAGGGCCCTGTCGGGCAGTGTTCCCGACGTGGTCTCCAATGCGCCGCTGCCAGTGGCCCGCACGGTCATCCATGACGTGCGCATCCACGGCCTGCCGGATCCCCTCAACGGGCAGCTTCGCAAGCGTTTTTTGCGCTGGGTGGGCAAACCTCTCGACGCCGACGACGTGCAAAAATCCGTGGATCGCCTGATGGCCGCGCCGGATATCGCCACGGTGGATTACAGCCTCCAGCGGGATGGGAAAAACGACGTGATCCTCGTACTCGACGTCCGTAGACGTTCCGATCTGGAAGTGGGGCTGTCGGGTTACACGACCAACTTGGACGCCTCCCGCTGGCTTTACCTGAAGGGCACGGCCCGGGGGATTTTACACGACCTGGACGCCCTGCGGGGAGTCGTCCGTTTGGGGGAGCAGTGGGGTTTCGACTTTAGCTATCTGGCGGCCCCCGAGCCGCTGAACTCCTGGGAAGTCAACGTGTCCATGCAAAACTGGGAGATGAACACGTCCAACGGGCACCGAAACTGGGAGCGCTATTCTATAGGCGGACAGTACCTTTTCCACCTGGGGGACGTGCGCATGGGATCGGGTGTAGCTTACGAACACCTCAGCGGGAAGAGAGACGAGGACTCCGTAGGGCCGACTCTTTTCGCGGCCTACGACACCCTCGACATACCCGCCGATCCCACCAAGGGCGAAGCGTGGCGCTTGAACGTCTGGTGGCCCGACGCAGATGAGATTTTGTACCGGATCACCTACTTTAAACCCATTCAAGTGGGGCACATGTGGCGAACATATCTCCGTTTCGGATACGCGGAGGGCGACATGGAGAAAGAAGGCCACGCCGCCTATCTGGGCGCGGCCGAGGAGCTTTACTCCGTCGCGGGCCGTCCGATCGAGGCAGAGCGCATGGCGTGGGTCAACGTGGCCTTCCGCCGCATTCTGAAGCGAAGCGTCTGGGGCATCGTCGCTGCGGAGGTATTTGGAAGCTACGGTTACGCCATGGACAAAGACTACGACAAGGTGGCCGCGCCTTGGGAGGTCGGCCTGGCGTTCAGCATCCCGAACAATATCGTGAACATCAAGCTGGCGATGATGTACGGCAGCGAGGAATTCAAGACGGGGTTCTTCCTGGGCATCCCCATATGGGACCACTATCCCCTGCCCTAAAAGAACTTGAATATATGGAGAACTTGAATATCGGTAAAAAGCCTACAAATATGGAGGATACAGGCAGACATGGCACGTAACGTCACTTCACGGGACAAAGATTATTCACAGTGGTACCTCGACGTCATCAAGGCGGCGGAACTGGCGGACTACGCGCCGGTCCGAGGCTGCATGGTGATCCGCCCCACGGGTTACTCGATATGGGAGTCCGTGCAGCGTCACTTCGACGATGCCTTCAAACGCACCGGACATGTCAACGCCTATTTCCCCCTCCTGATTCCCAATTCTTTCCTCGAAAAAGAAGCCGAACACGTGGAGGGCTTCGCCCCCGAGTGCGCTATGGTCACCCACGCGGGGGGAGAGAAATTGGAGGAGCCTTTCGCCATCCGCCCCACGTCGGAGACGGTCATCGGCCACATGTACAGCAAGTGGATACAGTCGTGGCGCGATTTACCGGTACTGATCAATCAGTGGTGCAACGTCATGCGGTGGGAAAAACGCCCGCGCCTTTTCCTGCGTACGTCGGAGTTTTTGTGGCAGGAGGGCCACACGGCCCACGCCACCTCCCAGGAGGCGGTGGAGGAAACCCTGCGCATGCTGGACGTCTACCGCCAGGTGATGGAGGATGTTTTGGCCCTTCCGGTGGTCGCCGGGGAAAAGACCCCGGGGGAGCGCTTCCCTGGGGCGGTGGACACGTACACCTGCGAAGCGATGATGAGCGACACAAAGGCTCTGCAGGCAGGAACCAGCCACTTTCTGGGGCAGAACTTCGCCCGGGCTTTCGACATCCGCTTTCAGAACAAAGCCGGCGATCTTGAGGAGTGCTGGACCACAAGCTGGGGCGTTTCCACCCGATTGATCGGGGCGATCATCATGACCCACTCCGACGACGACGGCCTTGTCCTGCCCCCCCGGGTCGCGCCGACGAAAGTCGTGCTTCTGCCCATAGGCACCGATGAACGACTCCTCGACGATCAGCTCCTTCCCAGGGCCAGGGAATTTTCGGCCCGCTTGGACGAGGCGCTGGGGGGTCTTTGCACAGCGGTCGACACTCGTTTTCACATGAGGCCGGGAGACCGTTTCTTTTATCACCTGCAAAAAGGAGTTCCGCTGCGCCTGGAGTTCGGCGAAAAAGACATGAAAGCGGGAACCGTGAGGGCCGTGCGCCGGGATAGCGGAGAAAAGCTGGACGTTGCCCACGACGCATTGATACCGACGGTCGCGAAGATTCTGGAGGATATTCAATCTTCTTTGTACAAAAAGGCGAAGGTCTTTCGGGAGAAAAATACGTCGTTTGCCGCAAGCTACGACGAGTTGAAATCCGCCCTCGAAGAAAAAGGAGGGTTTGTGGAAGCCTATTTCGCGGGCAGCTCCGAAGACGAGCGCCGGATCAAAGAGGAAACTGGAGCTACCCCGCGCTGTATCCCTCTGGCCGACAAATCCACAGGCAAGTGTATCTTCACCGGCCGGGAAGGTCGAAGAACCATTTTCGCGAAGGCGTATTAGTTTGCAGTTTTATCCCGACTTCCGCGCTAAGGACGTGTAAAGTATTACAATTACTATAAAGTGCCTTTTTGCTATGCACTATCGAGCCCGCCTCTTTCGCTATGAAAAAAGACAGGCTCGGTTGTCTATAACATAAAAATCGACAGCTTCAAATCTTCAAACCCTCGCTATATCTTATGCGGAAATATCATAAAACATGGGTAGCCCTCGTCTCATTGACGGCCCCCAAGGCTGACATCACACTGAATGGCAGTCAAAAAAATCTTGCAGCCGCGAAACTTTTTTCAGATGAATTTCCTGCAGTTTCCTTGGGGTCCAGCCCGCGTCGGGGACATTGAGCATATCCAGCGCATCTTGAACGACCGAGGTTTTGTAAAACTCTTTTTTCTTCCGCAGATATTCGTTTTGAGCCTTGATATTCTTTGCCCTCTCTAAAGGCATCAGATTCCCGAGGTAGTTCAAATGTTCCTTATGAGTTTGCTCGTTCCATCCGTCATAATGGTTCCATTCTCTTGGCAGGATGTGTTCGATATCATATCTCTCCTGTAATAGCTCGCCAAATTTCTCTTTGTCCTGGTCGGGATTGAGGTAGGCAGACAGCAGGACGAGTCCCCTGGAGTAACGGCCCAATTGGTTTCCTTGCAATTTTGTGGATAATGCGCTTCTCTCGCTTGCGCTGACATTGGCCGCGAATTCCGCCAGATAATCTCCCCCGCCCGCTATTTCGGCACACGCCTTAAAAGTAGTATCCCTCACCGTGTTCACGGCGTTGTGAACTACCCCTTTCAAAAAATAATATTGCACCATCGCCGTCAATAATTTTTCCAGCGCGTCATGATGCCCTTCCGGCAATGAAAAACCTTCCCTGTCGCTATACCCGCCGTATTTGTGCAAGAAAACGTACATTGGATAGTTCCAGTACTGATTCGGGTAGGTGCCGAGGATTCCCCAAAGAGAATGGACGGCGCCCCAATTACCGGAGGTATCCCACCGTTTATCCACCGAGTGGATTTTCTTCAAACTCGACATGATGCGTTCCCAATCGGCCAGCGGATTCTCTGGGGACTTAAAATATGCCCGCAAGCCGATTTCTTTGCCCGTATCTTTTTTATCGGCGCGCAGGATGTGCATTAAAATACGGAACAGCCGGTCGGGGTTTTCAAACCTGTTCCAAACTTCGATAAATGCCGTTTGTTTTTCTTTCGGCACGAAATGGTACAGCTTGGCCTTAAAAATGTCGGCGTCGGACAAGGACATCCCCCGGTTGTTGATGGTTTCGAAGATAGTCAGCGCGTCGTCTTCCGAACCGCACTCGATGGGAAGCAGTACGACCTTGTCAAGCAAGGTAAGAATGAACGCGTTGAATTTGCCGGAATCGCCTCCATGCTCCTGCCGCCATTCGTCGATTTTATCGATGTAAAAGCGAAAATTTTGAGCGAGGTTCCCTGTGTCCGTATCCTCCAATTCATCGAATATAATTTTTTTGAGCATGTCGGCGTCGGAGTCAATGACCTCCGAATGGACTCTAAGCTCCTCGGTGAGTTTATCCGTGAGCTTGTCTTTGATACGCAGGCATCCGCCTAGCGCGTCTACCGTGCCCGCGCGGGTATGCAGCGCCTTGATCAGAAGCAATAGGGTGGTCAGCCGCTGCTGCCCGTCGATAACAGCATACTTCCCACCCTCTACGGCATGGATGACGATGTTGCCCAAAAAATATTTCTCTTCGGAACTGCCGCCGCTATTCTCTTCGTGAAACTCGGCGAAATCGCTCCACAGGGTCTCGCACTGTTCCCGCTCCCAGGAGTAACGGCGCTGAAAATCTGGGATTATGTAGCTGTCCACAAAAACCTTCCGGACTTCTTTGGGCGTTGCGTTGATTGCTTTCAAACTCTGCTCCTCCTGATATCTGACAGGTCCTGACCTTGTTTTCGAAAGACTTCACATATCCTCTTCCGTACTATATCATGTTTTCAACAGGGTACAGAAAGATTTGGAATCACACAAGATGATTGAGGAGGTATTGGATATGTTGAAGAAGCGCGGGAAGGAATGGATGTCGTTAGTATTGAAATGGATAGGATTAAAAGGGTTAGGGCTGGTGTTGATAGGGGCGATTTGCGTTCTTTGTCTGCCAGCAATGGCTGCGCCCACGATCGAGAGCGAAGACGTAAAAAGCCTTGACTCTGCGGCCACCGAACTCGACGAGAAAGAGAAATCCCTGACGGAGAAAGAAAAGGACCTCGACACTCGGACCGACGCCATCGCCCGGCGGGAGTCCGAGCTGGACGCCAGGGAGAGCGAGCTGGCGAAGCGGGAATCCGACCTGCAATCCCTCTCTGACACCCTCGAAAAGCTCAAAACCGACCAAGACTCCAGGGACGGGGCGCTGACGGAGAAAGAAAAGGAACTCGACACTCGAGCCGACGCCATCGCCCGGCGGGAGGCCGATCAAGACGCCCAAGAGAGCGCGTTGGCGAAGCGGGAATCTGACCTGCAATTCCTCTCAGACACCCTGGAAGAGCGTAAAACCGGGCTAGACTCCAGGGACAGGGCGCTGACGGAGAAAGAAAAGGACCTCAAAACTCAATCCGACGCCGTAGCCCGGCACGAGGCGGGACTGAACGCCAAGGAGAGCGCGCTGACAAAGCGGGAATCCTACCTGAAATCCCTTTCAAACACTTTGGAAGAGCGCAAAAACTATCAAGATTCGAGGGACGGGGCACTGACGAAGAAAGAAAAAGACCTCAAAACTCAATTCGACGCCGTAGCCCGGCACGAGGCGGGACTGAACGCCAAGGAGAGTGCGCTGACGAAGCGTGAGGCTGATTTCAATGCCAAAGTGAGGGCTCAGGCTCAACGCGAAGCCGAGGCGAAAGCGCGGCGAGAGGCTCAGATGAAGCGTGCGACGACGGCTAAGGCACAGCGTGAGACCCAGGAAAAACTTGCGGCTCAGCAGAAAGCGCGCGCATGGGCCTTGGTTGCGGCGGGCGACAGATCAGCCAAAAATAAAGACTACGCCGGCGCTCTGCAGAAATACAGTCAAGCCTACCAAATTTATCCGGCGGAGGAAATCAAGGTCCGGCGCGACAATGCACGCCGCGCTTCGACCAAGTAACGAAGGCAAGTGACCCCATAAGCGCCCGGGCTTGGAGCGAAATACCCCTTTTGCGCCCGAGCGCTTATATCATCCGTTCTGCTTATCCGTATAAAAAAATCCCTGAACGAGGGGATTCACATAGGTTCCCTCGTAGACGTCGATTGGCTGAAAAGGGGTGTATTTTTCATGCCGCTCTAAACTTCGTGCCACAAACTCTAACGAACTCCTATCTTTTCAGATTACTCCATTCAGATTACTCCATCAAGACAACAGGTTTAACCACGGTACACGCACGGTTTGCCTCAAAGGCCTCGTTGATCCCGTCAAATCGGTAAAAGCGCAGCATTTTCTCGAAGGGGAATTGCCCGACTTTATAGTATTCCAAAAGTTTTGGAATGAAGAGAGGCGGGACCGAGAATCCTGTGTTCGTGGTCGTCCAACTCTTGCCTTCTCGAAGCTCGCGTTCGCTTAAAACCAACGCTCCTCCAATGCCCACACCACAGGCCGAGGCTCCAGGATTCAATACTTTTCGCATGGCATCAAGCAAACGGGAGCTGCCGGTGGTATCGAATGCGTAATCGACTCCTCCACAAACACTTTTGATGAATTTCGAGATGTCGGTCTTTTTGCCGTCAATGCAGTGCGTGGCTCCCACATTCATGGCCAGTTCCAGCCTGGATGGAACGCGGTCAACGGCAACGATAGGATCGCAGCCAGCGATACGCGCCGCCATGACCGCGGACAAGCCGACACACCCGGTTCCAAAAACGGCTATCGGACGGCCCGGTTCAGGGGTCAAGTAATTGAGGACAGACCCGGCCCCGGTCATGATTCCGCATCCTAACGGCCCCAAACTCCGCAAGTCGAGAGAGGGGTCGACTTTGATCACTGAGTTTTTGTGACAGACCATTTTTGAGGCGAATCCTCCCTCCCTCATGAGAGGGACGACCGGCCTCCCGTTCAACGAGAATGGCGTCGTTCCGTCCGGTCGCAAACCATCGAAGTTGTCATCGAAGGAATCGCATTCCCAGGTTCGGCCCTGCCGGCACGATTCGCATTCACCGCACCAGTTATAGGCCGTAACCACGTGATCGCCCGCCGTTAGGGTTCCGACATCCGATCCGACGCGCTCGACCATTCCGCTCGCTTCATGCCCCAGCACCATCGTGTCCATGTAGTTTTCCTGAACCCAGATATCTGTGTGACAGACTCCACAGGCGACGGTTTTTATCAGCACCTCGTCCGGCCGGGGTTCTTCAAGATCAAGTTCCTGTATGACGAGTTCCGTGTTCTTTCCAAAATGCACGGCAGCTTGTACCTTCATAGATTTGATCCCTTCACATGGCTATTATGAAATGATTTATGTGTGTTTCAGCGGATGGAACTCGACCAACCAGACAGACGGGACAGTTCCTTCTCAGCCCGGCGCTTGTCGCCGTAATTTGTCGAATTTTCTGCCGTCTCGCGGAGTTTGCGTTTTGCGCTGTCCAAGTTTCCCTCCAGTCCGTTCACGATACCTTCCATAAGCATTCCCTCATAAAAGACATCTTTCTTGTTGTACTTATCCGCCACCCTTTTCATTATGGGCAGCGCCTGATTTACAGTTTTTCGGGCGCCTGCCGCGTCCTTGGCGCATATAGCCAGCTCCGCCTGTGCGAGGGATGTCTCGGCCACGGTCATTTCATCCGTTGTGTCCAGCCTCGTCATGATGACGGACATTTGCCTCGCCGCCTCGTCGATTTTGCCCATATGGGCCATACAAACGCATTCGATAAGCAGGCAGCGTTCGCGGCAGTCCATCGTCGGGCCTTTGATTTTCAAGTCGTCCATTACGGCAAAAAGCGTCTTCGCTTCGTTCAACCGCGCCATAGAGCTTGGGTAGTCATCCTTCGTCATGTACGCTATAGCAGCCTTAGTCAACAGCGATATTTTGAGCGCCGCAGTATGCTGATTTACCTTGGGAGAATTGTTTGTGAAAGAAGCGTTCTTTTTGATAAATTTATCGATTTTAGCTATTTTTTCGTCTGGGTCTTGGGTGGAGTCAATAGCGTTAATGCTCATTTTTTGCACCCGCGAGTAAAGAAAAATGCAGACGTAAGCTATACCTGCTAGGGCAACCGTGACAATATCAATTAACCTGTGGTGCGAAAAATAATTCAACCCCAACTTCTCCGCCACAATTGTCATCGCCGCGTAAACCGCGATCATTAAAAGGAACAACACAAAATACGTGCGTTTTCTCATAATCCACCTCGCAGATCAGATTCCGGTCGAATTCTTTCATTTTTCCAACAGTGACCACCCTCGCATATATGTTGTTTTGTAATCGCGTAGGCGGTTCACCATTCGGCGCAATTCGTCCCTCCCGAACGCTTTGTCCTCCATTATTCCCAAAATCGCAAATCCACCTTCCAACAACGCGTCGTATTGGGCGGAATAGGTACGCAAAAGCTCAGCGTCGCATTCGGAGATGCCAC
>JAISLU010000059.1 GCA_031277095.1 Synergistaceae bacterium | reverse complement strand
GAAGATTGTGATGAACTGCTCTCTATTGCGTATTTCCTGATACTGGAACCCCAAAGTCCACTTTATAGATTTAAAAAGTGGTCAGCCACGCACGAACATCCGGCAGGGCATGATATACCTTCACAAAGAAGCAGTGAACTGTTGGGAAGGATTACAGAAGAGCCTGTATTACGATGTGCATTTCCGTTGTGTCAGTAAGGCTGAAACACCTCGGTAAAAATTGTAACGGGAAGCAAGACCTTTGAGATTCTCGAAAACATCCCAATATCGACCTCGCTGTTTGCTTTACGCCCCGAAAGACAGTAGAATAAAAAATAATCGCCGCCTTGACACTTCATTGAGGTAGGATTGGGAAGTAGAATGAGAATCGATGATTGGGAGTTTTCTTTGAGTTCGATTTAGGTTTGATTCTGGTTTGAATGAAAGTTTGATTGAATGTATGATTGGGTCCGATAAAAAAATTTTAGCGATGGGGGTGGGATGATGTTAAAGATGAGAAGCGCTTGTACATCCGAAATCGATGATGTCGACGACGCGGTAGCGGAGATTGTCGAACAGTTGGATCTGGAAAAGGGTTTGCTCCAAAATTCAGTGGGAATTTTGGGATGCAACAGCGAATATCTCGAACTGGGAACCGTGGAGGAACTGTGTAAGCGATTGCCCTTCGAGGTGATCGGTTCTACGGCCATGGCCAGCTCCACCTGCGGAAAGTACGGCGCGGAGCTTTTGTCCCTCTCCGTACTCACCAGCGACGACGTGACCTTCGCCACCGCCTGCACCGAACCTCTTACAAGCGGTGACATAGGGGAGGTGCGAGATTTGATCAAGACCGCTTACGACCGAGCCCGCGCGAAACTTTCGGAGGATCCGTCCCTGGTCATCGCCGCTTTCCCCGTTGTAATGGATGTGGGAGGCTCGACCGTGTTGGGGGAGATCGACAACCTGTGCGGCGGAGTCCCCGTATTCGGCGTCGTGGCCATCGACCAGCTGCTCAGATTCGAGTCGAGCTTTACGATCTGGAACGGCACCCGGCATCCCTCTTCCGTGGTGTTGCTCCTGATGCAGGGGAACGTCAACCCGACCTTCCACCTCACCGCCTTTCCCGAGAAGAACGTGCAAAAACAGAAGGCGATCATCACCGAAGCGGACGGCTGTCTGCTCAAAAAAGTCAACGAAATGCTCTTCATGGATTACCTGTCGACCCTGGGGCTGACCCGAAAAGACGCCAATGCCACGGGCGCCGTGCCGCTTCTGGTGGATTATGGTTCCGGAACGAAGCCCGTGGCGATAGGGATTTACAGGATCACCCCCGAGGGATATGCCGTATGCGGCAGCGAACCGCCGGTGGGGTCGGCTCTTTCCCTCGGCGTGATCAATTACGATGGCATTATGGAGACCGCGGAACTTTCCCTCAAAAACGTGAAAAATCGGAAAGAGATCAATGGAGTCCTCATGTTTCCCTGCATGTCCCGCGCCCAGATGATCAGCCCCAACTCCATGGACGAGATGAAAAAGGTCATCGACACCCTGGGCTCGGAGGTGCCGTATATGCTTTGCTACAGCGGAGGAGAAATTTGTCCTATTTACGGAGGGGACGGAAAAATCTACAATCACTTTCATAATTTCACCTTTACTGCCTGCGTGTTTTAACGCGCGCCGAGTGACGGACGCCGCAGAAAATCTTTGGGATGGTGCTTTTGAATGACGAATGAGAGTAACAGCGAAAAAAATCAAGTGACCACGGAGATGAAAGGCGAGGTGGAAGACGATACCTGCGTTTTGATCGAAAACCTGAAGCGGCAAGTGGAGACTCTGCAAAAAAGCGAGACGAAGCTCGGGCGTCAGCTCAAACGACTTCAGGATACCGTGGAACGGGATAAAGCTGTGGCTCTGACAAGGTCCAATCTCGACGCCGTATTGACGGCGGAGCAGAGGAAACAGGAAAAGTACATGAGGCTGCTGCTGGAAAACAGCCCCGACATCATTCTTCTGTTCGACAAAGACGGCAAGTTTTCTTACTGCACCGACGCTTTTTTACAGATAGCCGGAATCCCCAGTTTCGGCCTGATCAACGGAAGACCCTTTCAGGAGGTCTTCAAGCGTTTCGGCGATAACGCGTGGATCGAGGAATTATTAGTCACCTTCCTGGACGCCATGGAGAAGAAGAACTCCATTTCTCTGGAGGAGAGCGTCGATTTCGGCAGCAGCGGCAAAGCGCGCAGATACGAGATCCACTTTACGCCCATGACCAACGAAACCGGCAACCTGGAGGGCGCCATGATGCTGCTCCACGACATCACCGACGTCGAACGCGCCAGAGAAGACGCCGAGCGGGCCAGCGCCGCCAAGTCGGAATTTCTCGCCAACATGAGCCACGAGATGCGCACTCCTATGAACGCCATCATCGGCATGACCAACATCGCCCGGTCCTCTTCCGACATCGACAAAAAAGACTACTGTCTCGTTAAGATCGACGACGCCTCCAACCATCTGCTGGGGGTCATCAACGATATTCTGGACATGTCGAAAATCGAGGCCAACAAACTCGACCTTTCCTACACGGAGTTCAATTTCGAAAAGATGCTGATGAAAATGGCCAACGTCATCAACTTCCGCGTCGACGAAAAACATCAGGTTTTTCACGTCCAGATCGACAAGGACATTCCCCGCACCATCGTCTGCGACGAGCAAAGGCTCAGCCAGGTCATCGCGAACCTTCTGTCCAACGCCGTGAAATTTACGCCGGAAAACGGCTCCATAACCTTGACGGCGCGCAAAGTTAGCGAGGAGAACGACGACTGCGTTTTCCAAATCGAGGTTACCGACACGGGCATCGGTATCACAGAAGAACAAAAAAGCCGCCTGTTCCAGTCCTTCGCCCAGGCCGACAGCAGCACCTCCCGCAAATTCGGAGGCACGGGGCTGGGCCTTGCCATCTCCAAACGCATTGTGGAAATGATGAACGGCTCGATCTGGATCGAATCCGAGGTGGGCAAGGGCTCCACCTTCGCGTTCCGGTTTCACGCCTTGCATGGAACCTCGGAGCAAAGCGAAAGCCTTTTGGCCCCCGGCATCAACTGGGACAACGTTCGGGTGCTGGTGGTCGACGATTCGTGGGAGATACGGGAGTATTTCAAGGACATCGCCCAGCGCATCGGCATCGCCTGCGATATCGCCTCGGGCGGCATCGAAGCCTGCAAATACATCGAGGAAACCGGCCCCTACGACATCTACTTTATCGATTGGAAAATGCCCGGTATGGACGGGATCGAGCTGTCCCGGCGCATCAACGAACTTGGAAGCAACAAATCGGTGATCATCATGATTTCCGCCACCGACTGGAACCTCATCGAAGACAAGGCCCGGGAGGTGGGGGTCAGCAAATTCCTCCCCAAGCCCCTTTTCGCCTCCGCCATAGCGGACTGCATCAACCAGTGCCTGGGCATGGAGCCCGGCGCTTTCGACGGCAGCGAAAAGCAGGACGTGACCGACTGTTTTGCCGGTTACAAACTCATGCTGGTGGAAGACGTGGAAATCAACCGCGAGATTCTGATTTCCGTGTTGGAGCCCACCGCTCTGGAGATCGTCTGCGCGGAGAACGGGGTGGAGGCTGTCGAGATATTCGGCGCGGCGCCGGAGGATTTCGACATGGTTTTCATGGACGTCCATATGCCGGAGATGGATGGATACGAGGCGACACGCCTTATCCGCGCGATGGAGTCCGAACACGCGAAGGAAATCCCGATTGTCGCCATGACGGCCAACGTTTTCCGGGAGGATATCGAGAAATGCCTGGCCTCGGGAATGAACGATCACGTGGGAAAGCCGCTGAATTTCGACGAGGTCATGCAAAAGCTGTGGCAATATTTACCGGACAAACAAAAGAAAACAAAGAAAACACAGATCAAACTGAGCCTCCACTCGTAAAATTCTCACGCTCATAAATCTCACGATCCAAATTTTCACGCTCCAAAATTTCGGACAGACCCGGAGGTCCTATCATGTTTCACGACAGTTACGATATCGTCGTCGTCGGCGGCGGGCACGCAGGATGCGAGGCAGCGTTGGCGGCATCCCGGATGGGGTGCCACACCCTTCTCCTGAACTTGAACCTGGACAACACCGCCTTGATGCCCTGCAACCCCTCTATCGGAGGGCCGGCCAAGGGGCATCTGGTGCGGGAGATCAGCGCCCTGGGGGGAGAGCAGGCCCGCGCGGCCGACGCCTCGACTCTGATGATCCGGTGGCTGAACACGTCGAAAGGCGTTGCGGTCCGCGCGTTGCGTGCGCAGTGCGACATCAGGATTTACGCTTCTCACTACACGAGGCTTTTGCAGACCAGCGAAAATCTCGACGTCCATCAAGACGAGGCCGCGGAACTTTTACTGACGGGGTCGCGGGTGTCGGGTGTGAGGACGCGGCACGGCTCGACCTACCAGGCGCGCGCCGTGGTGCTTTGCTCGGGAGTCTACGCCGAGGGTGTCGCCCACGTGGGAGGGGTGGCGTTTCCCTCCGGCCCCATGGGACAGACGCCGGCGAACGCGTTTTTCCAGTCCCTGCCCCCTTTGGGCGTCAAGACCGATCGCATGAGAACGGACACCACGCCGCGCCTGAACTTCGACACCATCGACCTCTCCAAGGCGCGGAAGCAGCTTTCGGAAAACGTGCCTCTCGCCTTCGACATCTGGGGAGAGAAGCGCGTCCACGAGACGGAGGACTTCGCCTGCTATTTTTCCCACACCACGCCCGAGACCCACGCCATCGTCGCGGCCAACATCCACCGCTCGCCGCTGGTGACGGGGGAAATCGAGACCCTGGGGCCCCGCTATTGCCCTTCGATAGAGGACAAGTTTTTGAAGTTCCCCGACCGGGACACCCATCCGATCGTGTTCGAGCCCTTCGCGCCCAGGGACGGCAACACGAAGGAGGTCTACGTCCAGAATTTCTCCACCGGTCTGCCCTATGACGTGCAGGTGGCGCTGGTGCGTTCTCTGCCCGGCTGCGAAAATGCCAAGATCATCAAACCGGGTTACGCCATCGAATACACCTATCTTCCCCCCGACCAACTCTCGCCGACGCTGGAAAACAAGACGATAAAGGGCTTTTTTTGCGCCGGCCAGGTCAACGGAACCTCGGGTTACGAGGAAGCGGCCGCTCAGGGGCTGCTGGCAGGGATCAACGCCGCGCTGGAGGTCAAGGAGGAGGAACAGGTCGTTCTGAGCCGGAGCGACGGCTATTTGGGAGTTCTGGTGGACGACTTGACGACGAAAAACACGAACGAACCCTACCGAATGCTGACCAGTCGATGCGAACACCGCCTTCTGCTGCGCTACGACAACGCGGACCGGCGTCTGTCCCCTATAGGCCGCCGGGTGGGCCTCATCGACGACGTCAGGTGGGACGCCTTGACCCGGCGGTGGGAGTGTGCCGATGCTGAGATCGAACGATTTCGGACGACGAAGCTCGCCCCGTCGGAAGAAACGAACCGGGCGCTGGCGGAGGCTGAGGTCGCCCCCCTGAAGGAACACACCTCTCTCGCTGGGATGCTTAGGAGGAGAAACGTCACATACGGGCTTCTGGCGTCTCTTGTACCCCTGGATCGGCCGCTGAGCGGCGACGAGGCCTTTCACGTGGAAACGGAACTGCGTTATGCCGGATACATCGAGCAAGAAGAGCGCATAGCCTCCCGCATGAAAGGAATGGACAACGTGTTGATACCGGAGAGCTTCGATTATAATGAAGTCAAAGGAATGCTCGCGGAGAGCCGGCAGAAACTTTTGCGCTTCCGGCCGCGTTCCCTGGGCCAGGCGCTGCGTATATCGGGAGTCACGCCGGCGGACGTGCAGCTTTTGGCCGTGACGATCAAGGCTCGGCGGTCGCGGCGAGAAAATTAAGACGCGAGAATTGAAGCGCGACTTGAGTTCACGACATTGAATCTCGAACGGGGGAAGTTTCATGGAGGGGAGTTTCGTGGAGGGAAGTTTCGTGCAGGACGCCCAAGTGGCGGCCCATCGAGTCACCGACAGGGACGACGTGGCGGTGGCGCTTCGGCTTTTGGAAAAGGGGGAGCGTGCGGCGGTACAGGGAGAGAAATCGACGATGACGGTGGAGGTCGTTCAGGAGATTCCCCGGGGCCATAAGGTGGCGCTGCGGAATATCTCCCGAGGGGAGCCCGTTTTCAAGTACGGCGCTCCCATCGGCACGGCATCGGCCGAAATCCCGGCAGGCTCCCACGTCCACGTACATAACCTGGAGGGCAACCGGGGACGCGGCGACAAGCAAAAAGAAAACGCCCTAACTGAGAGAGGAGGCAGGGCAGAATGAAGTTTATGGGATATCCGCGGCCCAACGGAACGGTGGGGGTTCGTAACCTTCTTCTGGTGCTGCCCTCCGTGGTGTGCGCCAACGACACGGCGCTGCGCATAGCGGCGCAGCTCAACGGAGCGGTGTCCGTGACGCACCAGCACGGATGCGCCCAACTGCCTGCGGACGCCGCGCAGACGTATCGGACCCTGGTGGGGTTCGCGAGCAACCCCAACGTTGCGGCCTGTATCGTGGTGGGGCTGGGCTGTGAGACGCTGAACGCGAAAAACCTGGCGGCCGACGTCGCCCGGACGGGCAAACCCGTCGCCTCCCTGGTGATCCAGGAGGAGGGTGGGACCATTGCCACCATCGCCAAGGGCGTCGTCATCGGGCGGGAGATGCTTTCTGGAATGTCGGTCCAAAGGCGGGAGGAGCGCGACATATCCGAGCTGACCCTGGGGCTGGAGTGCGGAGGGTCCGACGCCTGGTCCGGTCTGTCGGGCAACCCGGTGGCCGGGGTGGTCAGCGACATGCTGATCGCCCAGGGAGGTCGTTCCATCCTCTCCGAGACCCAGGAAATCATCGGGGCGGAGCATATTTTGGTGCGGCGCGCGGTCTCCGACGAGGTCGCCGACAAGCTGCTGGACGCGGTAAAGCGGGCCGAATCGGGGGCGTTGGCCGGCGGCTCGGACATCCGCCTGGCGAACCCCACGCCGGGCAACAAGGAAGGCGGAATCTCCACCCTGGAAGAAAAGTCGCTGGGCTGCATCGCGAAAGCGGGAACGGCCGCTCCCCTTCAAGAGGTGGTGGACTACGGGGAGACGCCGACAAAAAAGGGGCTCGTCTTCATGGATACCCCGGGGCATGACATCGAGTCGATCACGGGCATGGTCGCCGGCGGCGCTCAGGTGATTTTGTTCACCACGGGGCGCGGCACCTGCACCGGCTGCCCAGTGGCGCCGGTGGTCAAGATATGCTCCAACACGCCCACCTACGTAAAAATGAAGGACAACATGGACCTCGACGCAGGCCCGATCATCGACGGCAAGGCCACCATCCGCGAACTGGGAGAGAAGACCTTCGGCATGATTCTCGCGGTTTGTAGCGGGCAAACGACCAAGACCGAGGAACTCGGCTACGGAAGTTTCGCCATCAACCGCATCGGCCCCACCCAGTAGCGGCTGCGGGTATTCCCGGCGGTTCAGCCCAGGGGTTTGGCCCTTGGGCAAAATCTCTACACCCCCGATACTTCAATCGGTTTAAAGTTCGAAGAAATGGAATTTCGCCGCAGGGAGGCTTTTTGATGCTGTATTCTCAGTTAACACCACAGCCAAAACCACAATTATCGTTGTCTTACCCCGCTTTGTTTCTTTTGCTCTATGTTTTTCTGCCGTCGTTCACTTTTTCCGTTTTTCTTTTGTTGCGGGCAGGTTCTCCTGTTATTGCGTACTGGGTCTCCGTCGCTTCGCTGACAGTTGCCGTCTTGTATTGCCATTATCGAAAAAAAATCGGCGTTAGGGAGATTCTTGTGTTTTTATTTTTGTTGCTCGTCTCTCACGCTGTCGCTTATTTCTTTTTCGACCTGTCTTACGACGGCCTGGCCTACCATCAGCCGGCGATCAGGCGCATCGTCGAAGGCTTCAACCCCATTTACGACGGATATATGGATTTGGGGCGCCCCCACGATACTTGGAGCGCCCAGGCCACATACTTTCCCAAGGCGACATGGTATTTTGCGGCCACCCTCGCCGCCGCCTGGGGAGATATCCAATTGGGGACGGCGTATCAGTTGCTCGTGCTTTTTGCGGTTCTTTTATTCGTGTTCGAAGCCACCAAAGAAGATGCCCCTTCGAGACGTATCCTGTGGATCGTCGCTTGCCTCAACCCCATTGCTTTAACCCAATTCACAGGGTACCTTGTGGATGGAACGCTGGGGACCCTCGCCTTCGCGGCTATTTTTTACGCGCACCTCTTTTTTTGCGGCAAAACAATATCGCGTTTGACACATTTTTTTTGCCTTGTGTCTCTGGCGATGTTGTTCTGCGTCAAGACGACGGGATTCGTTTATGGAAGCATGATTCTGTTTTTTATTGTATTGCAGCGTTTTGTCTCGGCCTGCCGCGCCATGCAAACGTCCCTTTTTGCAAAACGACTCGCCGCGGGGGCCAAAGCTGCGCTCCGGCTGAGTCTGACGCTGGGAATTCCCGTTTTTGTGTTGGTTTTCGTCTGGGGTTTCGCTCCATACATCACAAACCTTCTGCACCAAAGGCATATTTTCTACCCTTTGATGGCGACTGCCGCCGGCACCACCTCGGACGATACCTCCGCCAACGTGGGCGGTGTGGCTTCCGGACTGGAGAGAATCGCTCAGGCCGTTTACCCGAACGCGCACAATCGCTTTACGCGCCTGTTGTTCTCTATCATGTCTCACACTCACGACAATGTGGAGCGTCCTGCGAGAATAAAAAATCCTTTCGACGTTTCTTTGATGGAGTGGAAGCCCTTTGCCGGCGCGAGCGCCATGCGGGCGGCAGGTTTGGGACCTCTGTTTTTTTTGTTGTTGTCGCTTTCTGTGATATGCTTGGTTGTCTTTCATGTTTTCCGCGACAACGCGTGGCTGTTGATAATGTTATCGGCAATGTTGTTTATACACTCCCAGGCCTGGCAAATGCGTTACGTACCCTTTCTGTGGGTTCTGCCGTTTGCGTGTCTCATGTCCGTGCCCAAGAAAAGAAGTCACCTCCTCTGGATTCCTTTTGCGCTGGCCCTTGTGGATACGTTCGGGGTTTTTGGCTTTTTCGCAAGTCACAACTGGACTATGTCCTAGGCCCTTCGGCGAAATTGTTCTCCTTACGCGGGTGAAACGGTTCTCTTGGACCGCACGGTACTTGAATGGAACGGTATTTTCGACCGGTACAATATCAAACAAAAATACGCCAACCCGGAGGAGACCGTTTTTCACAGGTCCGCAGTGGAGTTGGGCTTCTTAGCGGGTCCACGCAGCGCTGAAGGGGTGAACCTCTCCTTTGCGGAGGACCTCTCGCCCGTGCCGGAGACTTTTCTTGTCTTTGCCCAAGAATCCGCCTTGCCCTGGCTCAAAATGTCGGAGGGGTTGATGCCGGTCGAAGTTTCTTCCCGCCTCCCCCTTTCTTCGGACCTCTATTCCCGGTTCGAGTGGAGAACCTACGCCAACAAAGTGAAGTTTTACATGTCTTTGGACAGAAAACCCGAAAGCGACTGGGAGCTTTTGCTGGACGGGTCGGTTTTCGACGATGGACGCTCCGTTCCACGAGAGCTGTCGGTCTTGGTTTTCGTCAATAACCAGGAGATCGGGACGTGGAAGATCGACGGCAATTTCAAGAGGGAGAGTTTTCCGATTGCTCGAAAGCTGATGGAAGAAAGTTTTCATGACGACATGCGCCTTGTGACGCTGATGCTGCGTCTTCCCGAGGTTCCGTCTTTGCTGGAAAATTACTTGGAGGTCTCCACATACGGCCTTCGCTTGAACGGGATGCAGATACGCCCTCTGACGCCTGAGGGGTAGGTTTTAAAGAGGCGGACGATAATGTGGAGGCGAGCCCGAAAAGCTCGCCTCTCGCACTTATCTGACGAGCCGGGGCAGAAAAAGAATGATTTCTGGGAAAAAGTTCAAAAGGACAACCGTGACGATCAGCACCGCCACCAGCGGCACGATCTCCTTGACGAGATCCTCCAGCTTCAGACCGCCGATGTCGCACGCGATGAAAAGACAGAGTCCGACGGGAGGAGTGTTGTGCCCTATGGCAAGGGTAATCACCATGATTATCCCGAAGAACAGAGGATCGATATGCAGGCTCATGATGATAGGGTAGAAAATCGGGGCCAGCAGAACCATCGCCGCTGAGTTGTTCAAAAATGTCCCCACGATAAGCAAGATAACCACCATGATCAATTGTACGACGATGGCGCTCTGCGAGACGCTGAGGATGGAGTTCGCGATGTTCTGGGGAATTTGCTCGCTGACGAGGACGTAGCTGAGTACGTCGGCCGTTATCATGAGATACATGAGCAGAGCGGTAGATTTGGCCGACTTCAGGATCAGCTTGGGAAGTTCCGCGAAGGAGATTTCCTTGTAGAAGAAGAGTCCCACTATCAATCCGTACACCACGGCGACCGCAGCCGATTCCGTCGGGGTGAACACGCCGGCGTAGATACCCCCCAAAATGATCACCGGCATCAGAATGGCCCAAACGGACTCCTTGAAGGCTTTGGCGATGACTTCTCTGGAGGCTTTTTCCTCTCCGCGGTAGCTTCTTCGGACTGATATGACGTATTCCACAATCATAAGAGCAATACAGATGATGATGCCTGGGATTATGCCCGCCAAGAACAGATCGCCAATGGAAACGCCGGTGCTGACCCCGTAGAGCACCATCGTCAGGCTTGGCGGAATGATCAAACCGATTGTGCCGGACGCGGCGACGACGGCTCCGGCGAAGTTTTTGTCATATCCTTTTTCAATCATCGGCTGAATCATGACGCCGCCGATAGCCGCTGTCGTGGCCGGAGCTGAACCGGAAACCGCGCCGAAAAACGTTGACGCCAGGGTCGCGACGAGAGCCAGCCCTCCGCTGGTTCGTCCGAAAAGGGCCGCCGCGAGGTTGACCAGACGCCTGGAAACCCCGCCGGAAGCCATGATATTTCCCGCTAGAATAAAGAAAGGAATGGCCATGAGGGAAAAGGAGTTCGCGGTGTTGAACATCTTCTGTACCAAAACCTGAACGGGGAAAGCCCCTGTGACGGTCACGGCGAAGATGCAGGCCAAGCCCAACGTGACGGCTATGGGGACGCCAAGCATCAGAAAGACGATGAAGAACGCGGTCAAAAGAGCGCCCATGCCTACGCCTCATTCCTTTCAGACTCGTCCATTTTTGACCAGGCGTCGATGACGCTCTCCAGGATCATCGGTAAAGAGAGAACGGCCGACACCGGAAGCATCAGAAAGATATATCCCATCTTCAGCCATTCCATAGAGGGCGAAATAACCTCGAAGTCCAGGATTTGCAAAGCCATCGGAAAGGCGTAAACGATCACCACGACCAAAAACAAAGCGGAAAGCAACCCTGCGGCAATATCAAGACCTCGTTTGACGGCGACGCTTTTAAAGAAATTCCGCAGCAAGGACATGCTGATATGTTTCGCTTCCCTGAAGAGAATGGCCGACCCGAACAGGGTGATGCCGGAGAAGAAGTACTTGGCCAGTTCTTCCGACCATGAAAGCGGTTGAAGCAGGATGTAGCGGTAGATGACCTGCGCGAAGATCAGAACGACCATCCCCGACATCAGCGCGACCATAAGGACGTTCAGAATCCAGGTAATTTTATCGTTCACGTACCTCAGCAATCCATACATTTCAAGCACTCGACTTCGCTGACCTCCGTGTTTCGGAGTTCAGCGCGTAAGCTCCAGAATTTTGTCGAGAATCTCCCCGTACTTGGGCCTATACTTGTCGTAGACGGGCTGAACCAGCTTCACGAACGGCTCCCTGTCGGGGCGGGTAAAGACGACCCCCAGATCCTCGCACTGCTTTATCTCCTTGGCATCCATTTCGCGCTGGAAGTCGAAGGAGAATCTGCTCATCTTACGCGCCTCTTCGACGAAAATAGCCTGATCGGCCGCTGGGATAGAATCCCAAAGCTGCTTCGAAATGATCAGGGGGTTCGGGACGTGCATATACCACAGAAGCGCTGCGGTTTTCGTCAATTCATAGTATTTTTGCGTCAACATATGGGTGATGGTTCCCTCGCAGCCGTCTATCGTCTTGAGCTGCCACGCGGAATAGACCTCGTTAAACCCCATCGGGACCGCGCTGGCGCCAAAGGCGTTAATCGTGTCGATCATCTCTGCGGAGTTGATGACCCGGAGTTTTACGCCCTTCAAGTCCTCCGGGCTGTTCACCGGAACCGCGGGGAAAATATGACGCATTCCGTTTTCCCACCAGCCCAGAACAATGAGATTTCGCTTGGCAAGGGAATCCTCGAATTCTTTGCCGATAGGCCCGTTCAGGACATCGCAGGCCTGCTGGGACGTCTTGAACAGGAACGGCAAGTTCAGCACGCCGACAATCGGGCTATAGGAGGTCAGAAGGGAGCCCGTGGCCAGCACCATGTCGGAGGTTCCAAGCTGGCAGCCCTCTATCAGTTGGTTGGGCGTTCCGTAAAGATCCGACGGATAGACCTCGAACACATAACGGTTATCCGTGGCTTTGGAAATCGTCTCAGCCCATTTCTCCAAGTACATTTGATAGTGGTGATCTTTTGTCCCGGTATGCCCGACTTTGATCGTCCGAGGCGCGGCCGCCGTTTCACCACAGAGGCCCAGCAACACCACCAACAACGCGAAAACCTTGATCAAATCCTTCTTCCAGTTCATACAACTCACACAAATCCCCTCCTCATAGAATTAGTTTTTTGAAAGTCGCCCCGATTCGGGCAAATTTCCAGATAAAGGTTTGTCGGACTCCCGTCGCCTTGCGAATCGCGATGCCGAAATTATAAGGATTTTGGAGTCCTCTCTCTGATTTCTATATTCTGTTTTGTATCACAATTCCATCAGATTTGTCAATAAGGGAGTTGGGCTCAAAACTGCGAGGAGAAATGTGGATGTTACAGTACAGTGGGAATGTAGAGATAATGGGCTAATGTATAAACCAAAGTTATACGATAATATAAGTATGAGCGCAGATTACAGTCGTCAACTGAGTAAAGAATATGAGCGAGCGT